>CALARR010000215.1 GCA_937889015.1 uncultured Planctomycetales bacterium
GAACCACCCCAGCCACGTCGGGCGGCCCGGCAAGACTGCGCTGCCAGGAGGTAATGGGACCGGCTCTAAGACCCGCATTGCCAAGGGTCGTTCCGCGGCCGCCGGAGCTTTGGATTCCAGCCGTATCGGCGATCATTGACGGCGTCGGCAGCAATCATCCGGCCGCGCCTGCGTTCACTGTACTTCCATCGTGCCGATCTTGTAACGCCGCTTCCCGTCGTCTCCGGTCAAGGGCAGGGCGATGACCGGGGTTCCGTCGGCCTTGCCTACCGAGACAAACACGTCGTACGTCCCCGGCCGAAGCGTCGGCACGTTCTCTCCGAAGGCCGGGTAGACGTTCCGCTCCTTCATCTTCATGATGACCCCTTCGTTGATCGTGGGGATCGGCGTGACGATGCCCACGCGGCATGGGGTGCCGTGCTTGACCGCCACGGCCTGGCCCGGGGGCGCCGTCGGCAGCGACTTGACATCCAGGGTCGGGTCGCAGACCACCCAGGCGATATCGCCTTTCGCCGTCTTCAGGGTGAAGCCCAGGTTTCCGCCGCCATAGCAGGGAGCCACGCCCACGTTGGCCCACTGGGTTTCGATGGTGAACGGCCGGTCGCGCTGCACCGACTTGGGCATCCGCACCTCGCGCAGTTCCAGCCGGTAGCCCAGACGCAGGTTGATCTTGTCGATGGCTTCTCGATTCTCTTTGAGATAAGCTTCCGGCCAGCCGTGCAGCGACAGGTAACTGGCGCGGTATTCTTCCACCGACTTGACCAGCAGGTCCTGGGACCAGCTTTCCTTCAGCACCAGCCAGTCGTAGTGCCCATGTTCCACGATCACCGGCAGGGTGGGCGCGAAGCCCTGGGCCAGTTCCGCGTGATACCAGTGTTTCGGCGCCGGGTTGACCATGATGCTGTCGTCGCGGAGGGTCACGCCCTGCGCCAAGGCGTAGTCGGTGATGGGAAGACGGGCGCCCGGGCGACTCGAGCCCGCCACATCGTCGCTGATCGCCAGCAACGTGTCGGGGAAGTGCTTCTTGTGCAAATCGATGTGCAGCTTGACCACTTTGTCCGTCTGCTCCTGGTTCAGCTTGGACGTACGGCCCGTGTGCCCCTCGCCCCACAGGCCGAACGACCCGATGTCGATGAACGCCACGTGCGGATTGCCGTTGTAGCGTTTGGCCATTGCCGCCAGGAAACTGCCGAGTTTCTCCAGGAATACCGGGTCGTCGAACACCGGGTCCCAGAGTTCGACTTCCGGATTGCAGTGGCTTTGGTCGGAACGGCGATACCAGACGCCTTTCGCGCCCGCCTTCCGCACCCATTCCGGCGTGGCATAGGCAAAGCGGTCTTCGCTGGCGATCACGCGGAAGGCGATTTTCTTGCCGCGATCGATCCAGGCCTGGGCGTAGGAGTCGATCAGGTCCCAGCGGAACCGGCCCTCCTCGGGCTCCAGGTAACACCAGGGGATGCGGAAGTAGATTGTCGAGCAGCCGGGAAACCAGTCCAACGTATCGCCCGCCGGCTGTTGGCCGCCATAGGCCCACAGCCGGTTCGAGTAGTGAAAATGCACCCAGCCCATGCCCGGGTTGATGAGGGCCTCGCGCGTCGCGGCAGGGCGAACGATGGTCGAATCCTCGCCGGCCACGGCCGGCACGCACGCGCAGACGACACAAACGGCAAGACTCGCTCGGATCATGGCAGATTCCCTTTGGGGTAGACGGCCGGAACAACGGCGCGCCCTGTCCGCGATCCTATCGGATCGGCGGGATGAGTTCACCGTTCTGGGCTCACGGCGCGGCCGTCGCGGCAATGGCCTCGGCCACGGTCTTGACGCCGATGGGCTGCTTGTCATCGAACGGGCCATCGGCGCTGCCGGCGGGCCAGGTGGCCGGGTCGGCGTACTGGCCGTCGTCCTTGTACTGCTTCTGCAACCGCACGATCTCGGCCTTCAGCTCGGCGAACTTCGCCGCCACCTCCGGCTGGGCCGCCTCTTGCGGCGAGTAGAGCAGGTTGTGCTGCTCGTTCGGATCGACACGCAGGTCGAACATCTCGTAGGCGTCTTTCTTCCAGTAGTAGATCAGCTTGTGCGTGGCAGTGCGCACCCCGTAATGGGCGGCCGTGTTGTGGTGGCCCGGGTCGTGGTAGTAGCGGTAGTACACCGAGGTTCGCCAATCGGCCGGGGTCTGGCCGTGCAGCAGCGGGGCCAGCGAGCGGCCCTGCATCGAGTCGGGGATCGGCAGCCCGGCGAGGTCGAGGAACGTGGGCGCCAGGTCGATGTTGGCCACGAAGGCGCCGGGCGTCTGCCCGGCCTTGATGCCCGGGCCGCGCACGATCAGCGGCACGTGCAGGCCGGGCTCGTACATGAACCGCTTGTCGTACAGGCCCAACTCGCCCAGGTACCAGCCGTTGTCGGCCGAGTAGAACACGACCGTACTCTTGGCCAGCCCCGTCTGGTCAAGATAATCGAGCACCTTGCCGACCCCGTCGTCCACGCCTTGCACGCAGGCCAGGTAGTCTTGCAGGTAGCGCTGGTACTTCCAGCGCACCAGGTCTTTGCCGGTGAGCGTCTTGCGCGTGCCGTCCGGCATGGTGACCTCCAGTTCCATCGGCTTCTCGTTGAGCCATTTCCGCAGGGCCGGCGCGGCTAGTCCCGCTGGCGGTTCCAGCTTCAGATCGCGCCGCGTCAGGTCCTTGGCCACCGTCTGCTGGTTCTCCGGCAGCGCGGCCGGACGCGTGGCGTAGTCATCCCACAACGTCTCGGTCTCCGGCGCAATGCGGTCCTTGAACAGGGCCTTGTTCCGCAGGTCAGGCTCCCACGCGCGGTGCGGCGCCTTCTGGTGCAGCATGAGGAAGAAGGGCTTGTCCTTGGGACGCGTCTTGATCCACTCGAGGCCCAGGTCGGTGGTGATGTCCGTGCAGTGGCCTTCGATCGTCAGCTTGCGACCGGTCACGAGGAAGGCCGGATCCCAATATGCGCCCTGGCCGGGCAGTACGATCCAGCGGTCAAAGCCGGTCGGATCGGAGCCCAGGTGCCACTTGCCGATCATGCCCGTGTGATAGCCGCCGGCCTGCAAGTGCTTGGCCACGTTGTCGCGCGTACCGTCGAAGCGGTTGAAGACGGGCACGCCGTTGAGATGCGAGTACTGACCGGTGATGAGCGTGGCGCGGCTGGGCGTGCAGATCGAGTTGGTGACAAACGAGTTGGTGAACCGTGCGCCGCCCTCGGCAAGACGGTCGATGTGGGGCGTCTGGTTCACCTTCGAGCCATAGCAGGAGATGGCGCGCTGGGCGTGGTCGTCGGAGAAGATGAACAGGATGTTGGGCCGCGAGGCCGAACCTTCCGCGGCCAGCAGGGGGGCCGCCACGGGGCCGGACAAGAGCGAAGCGAGGAGGACGAGGAGGATGCGGGATTTCATGGCGCGGGTCCGTGGCGGGGTCGGGGGCCTGGAAGACTCGGCCGCCGGGACCCCATGTCCACGGTCGGCCGAAGCCCAGTATGGATCTTTGGACGCGGCCGTGTCAACCTGGAGCGCAGTCGATCATGGTTTCGCCCTAGAATCGAACAAAGCCTCGCCTTCAGGCGACACCTTCAGGTACACTGACTGGAATGGAAGACTGCCCTACTTCTGCACATGCGCGATGTGACGTCACCGTCGTGCGGTGTTGTGTGGTGCGCCGAGCACTCTTCCTCTCGGCCTTTCTGGGCGTCGTGGCCTCCGCTTCCGCGGATGACCTCTCCTCCGCGTGCCGAGACCAGTGGCACCAGTGGCGCGGCCCCCTGGCCAACGGCACCGCGCCGCACGGCGATCCGCCCGTGCAGTGGAGCGAGACCACCAACATCCAATGGAAAGTGGAGATTCCGGGCGAGAGCAGCGCCACGCCGATCGTCTGGGGCGACCAGGTGTTCGTGCTGGCCGCCGTGCGCACCGATCGCACAGGGCCTTCCCTGCCCAAGCCCGAACAGGAACCGCCCGGCGGCTACAAAACCGACCGACCGACGAACTACTACCGCTTCGAGGTGGTTGCGCTGGATCGCCGGACGGGCCAAACGCTTTGGCGGCGCACGGCCACGGAAACCGTGCCCCACGAGGGCCGGCACGACACCAACACCTACGCCTCCGCCTCGCCCTCCACCGACGGCCGCCGCCTGTATGTCTCCTTCGGCTCTCAAGGCGTCTACTGCTATGACCTGCAGGGCAACCTCCAATGGAAACGGGACCTGGGCCGAATGGTGACCCGGTCCGGATGGGGTGAGGGTTCCTCGCCCACGCTGTACGGCGACTCGTTGGTGATCAACTGGGACCACGAAGGGCAGTCGTTCCTGATCGTGCTGGATGCCGGGACCGGCCAGACTCGCTGGCAGGTCGATCGGGACGAGGTGTCCAGTTGGGCGACTCCGCTCGTGACACCCTATGGCGGCCGCACGCAGATCGTCGTCAATGCCAGCAAACGCGTGCGCGCCTATGACCTCGACACGGGCCAGGTCTTGTGGCAGTGCGGCGGGCAATCGCTGAACGTCGTTCCCTCCCCCGTCCGGTTCGAGGACCTGGTAATCGCCATGAGCGGCTACAAGGGTACGGCCGCCTACGCCATGCCCTTGAACTCGACGGGCGACATCACGGACACCGAGCGTATCGCCTGGCGCCACAAGGTCAACACGCCCTATATCCCCTCGCCCCTGCTGGTCGGCGACCGGTTGTACTTCACCAAGTGGTTCTCGCCGATCCTCACGTGTCTCGACGCGAGAACGGGCGAGGTGCGAATGGAAGCCCAGCGATTGCCGGATCTGAAGAACCTCTACGCATCTCCCGTTGCCGCCGCCGGCCGAATCTACTTTGTGAGCCGGGAGGGCGTCGTCCTGGTCCTCAAAGAACAGCCCAAGATCGAAGTCCTCGGCACCAGCCGGCTTGACGACGGATTCGACGCGTCGCCGGCCATCGTCGGGCGGCAGATGTTTCTCCGCGGCAAGAGGCACGTCTACTGCATCGCGCCGCAGTGAAGGGGCGCCCACGCGGCCGGGCCTTGGCCGTAGCACGCGGTGCCGGCAGAGGCGGGTTAATCGTCTCCTGCAAAGAAACCGTTCGCGTCTCAGCTCTGCGCCTTGGCGCGTTTCCGCCGCGGCGCGGTCTGCTTGGCCTCGTCCTTAGCCTTCACGTCGGGATTGTCCTCGGCCTTTGCGATGGGCTTGGTGGCCGGCCGGATCAAGGCCTCGCCGTCCAGCGGCGGCGTGATCTTGGCCAGGTCCACACCCAGCCGGGCGAGAACGGTGGGCGTCATGTCGGCTCGTACGCCGCCGCGCAGCACTTGTTTGTCATTCGTGGCCAGGAACACATAGGGCGCGTTGCGATGGCCATGCCCGTCGACGTCGAAGCCGTGATCGGCCGTCACATAGATCAGCGTCTTCTCGGCCACGCCCAGTTCCTTCAGCTTCTCGACGATCCGGCCAAGCTGCCGGTCGCCCGAGATGATCGCCTCGTCATACTCCTTGGACTTCTCGCCGCGGCGGTGGCCGTCGTGATCGACCTGGGCACAGTGCACAAAGAAGAAGAACGGCTTGCGCCCGTACTTGTCCAGCATCTCCAGGGCCTTGTCGCCGACCTTCTCGTCCTCCGTCAATCCAAAATGCCATTCATCGACATTGTTGTGCATCGTGTAGTACGGGGAGCCGTCGAAGACGCGGTACTTCTTGCCGTCTTCCTCGACCACGCGGCCCAACGGCGCGTCTTTGAACCCCGGTTGGCGCTTGGCTGCGACCTTTCGCTTGCCCTTCTTGGCAGGCTGCGCCTGCGATGACTCTTCGGCCGGATCGTAGGGCTTCTTGAACGGCGCATTGACCTCGCCGCAATGCCCCCTCTTGCCGATCACCGCCACGGTGGCGATTTGCTCGGCGCCAAACTGCGAGCGCAGCCGCTCAAAGATGCTGTAGCCGGCCGGGATGTCGCGGTAGCGGCCGTTGCTGTACACCCCGGTGATCTCTGGACGATAGCCGGTCAGGATCTGGCTCCAGCCGGCCTTGGTGTCCGTCGCACCCGACGTGACGTCCACATCGACCAAAGTCCCGGCGGCGATTAACTTCTGAAGATTGGGCAGCTTGCCCTCCTTGAGCAGTGCCTTGACATGATCGCGATGGCAGCCGTCCCAGCCCATCAGGATGGCATTGTTGGCCATCGACGGCTTGGGCGACTCCTGGGCCCAGACCGGCCCCAGAAACAACGTCACGCACCCCATCCAGGCTACCGCGGCAATCCAGCTTCGCATGGCATGTGTCTCCCGTAGTTGCAGTTCACGCTTGTCGATTATTGATCTCTGCATTGTTAATGGCCCCGGCCGACCAACGGAAGGCCGGGAA
>CALARR010000216.1 GCA_937889015.1 uncultured Planctomycetales bacterium
CTGGTTTTCCAAGCACGATCCGCTGCCCAACGAGAAGTGGGACTTCAATACGGCCACGTTCGGCGGCAACCTGCCCGGTGCGAGTTGGGAGTGGCCCGAGGCCTCCTACGCGCGCCGCGCCGCGATCGCCAAGGAGCACGAAGACTATCACCGCGGGCTGTTGCACTTCCTGGCCACCGATGAGCGAGTGCCGGAGAAGGTCCGCCAGGACATGCGGCGGTTCGGCTTGCCGCGCGATGAGTTCGTGGACCACGGCGGCTGGCCGCACCAGATCTACGTGCGCGAGGCGCGGCGCATGGTCTCGGACCTGGTGATGACCGAGCAGCACACGTTCGGCCGGCAGGTGGCGGCAGATTGCGTGGCGTTGGGTTCCTATGGGACCGACACGCACGAGATCCGCCGCATCGTGCGCGACGGCGTGGTGTGCCGCGAAGGCAAGACAGCCACGGGCCGGGGCGGGGCCGATCCCTATCCGATCGGGTACGGGGCGATCGTGCCCAAGCCGTCGGAGTGCGACAACCTGCTGGTCACATTCGCCCTGTCGGCCAGCCACACGGCCTTCAGCAGCATCCGCATGGAGCCGGTGTTCATGGCCTTGAGCCAATCGGCGGCCACGGCTGCCTGCCAGGCGATCGACGGCCGGGTGGGCATCCAGAAGGTCGACTATGCGCGACTCCGCCAGCGCCTGGATGCCGACAAGCAGGTTCTGCAGTGGCTGCCAGAAGGGGGCCGGACAGGGGCGAAGACGGCTCCGCCGGCCGACGCCGGGCTGGACGGCCGGCGGTTCGACCTGGTCGTGGTCGGCGGAACGCCCAGCGGGGTGGCCTGCGCGGTGCGCGCCGCGCGCCAGGGCCTGAACGTGTTGCTGGTCAATCACACGGCGCACCTGGGCGGGATGATGACCAATGGACTGATGCAATGGGACGCCCTGTATGCCGGCCGGCGCACGCCCTTGTTCTCCGAGGTCCTGGCGGCGATCGAAGACCACTACCGGAGGACCTTCGGGCCAGATTCGCGCGATTTCAAGGCGGCCCAGTTCTCGCAGAAACGCTACCCGTTGGGCATGGTCGA
Organism: uncultured Planctomycetales bacterium; assembly: GCA_937889015.1. Lineage (GTDB taxonomy): Bacteria > Planctomycetota > Planctomycetia > Pirellulales > Thermoguttaceae > CALARR01. The sequence goes on from CALARR010000216.1 coordinate 1,072, forward strand.
GCCCAGCGTGGCCGAGAAGGTGTTCACCGGCCTGGTGGCGTCGGAGCCGCGGATCAGGTTGCTGTTGAAGCACTATCCGACGGCCGTCCAGCGCGAGGGAGCGTTGCTGCAGAGCGTGACCTTGCGGGAATTCGACGGTCCGAAGAGCCTGCGCGTGCTGGCTGCGGTGTTTGCCGACGCCACCTATGAGGGCGACCTGGCGGCCCTGGCCAAGGCGCCCTATCGCGTGGGCCGCGAAGCGCGGGACGAGTACCACGAACCGCACGCGGGCAAGATCTTCACCAACATCGATCACAAGAAGGCGCCGCGCGACGCGGTGGAAGGCCGGCTGAATATCTTCCCCTACAGTGCCCGGCAGGGGAGCATCGACCCGGAAAGCCCCTTCACGGCCGATGGCGCGGTGCAGGCCTACAACTATCGCTTCTGCCTGACCAACGACCCGGCCAACCGCCTGGAAGTGTCCAAACCGGCCGGTTACCGGCGTGAGGAGTACGTGGACTACGAGCGGAAGTACCTCGCCTCGTCCGGCGGGCCGAACCGCAAGTCGCACATGAACAGCCCGATCCTGCCCGGCGAAAACCACGCCTATCCCGACGGCGACTGGGCCACGCGCAAGAAGATCGAGCAGCGGCACCTGGAATTCGGCCTGGGATTGATCTACTTCCTGCAGAACGACGAGTCGGTGCCGGCCGCCAAACGCAAGGCCTTCCGCGAGTGGGGCCTGCCCAAGGACGAGTACGTCGACAACCACCACGTGCCTTACGAGATGTACGTGCGCGAGACCCGGCGAATCGTGGGCCGGCACGTGTTCAGCGAGCACGACAACTCGCCGGCCCCCGGCCTGGGCCGCACGCCCGTCCATCCCGACAGCATCGCCATCACCGACTGGTACATGGACTCGCATTCCTGCACGACCGAAAGCCGGCCGGGCTACAAGTACGATGGCAAGCTGATCCTGACCGAAGAGTCGCGCCCGGCGCAGATCCCCTATCGCAGCCTGCTGCCGCAGGGCGTGGACAACCTGCTGGTGCCGGTGTGCTTGTCGGCCACGCACGTGTCGTGGGGCGCGGTGCGTCTGGAACCGGTCTTGATCCAGACGGGCGAGGCGGCCGGGTTTGCCGCGGCCCAGGCGGTCGAGAACCGGCAGACGCCAGCGGCGATCGACCCTGACCGGCTGGTGCGGACTCTGGTGCATCAGCGCGTGACGCTCTCGTTTTTCAACGACTTCGACACGGCCGACCGCGAGGCCTGGGTACCGGCCGTGCAGTATTTGGGCACCAAGGGCTTCTTCAACACCTACGACGCGCGGCCGAACCAGGCGCTGACCGCCGAGGTGGCACGCTGTTGGGCTGCCACGCTGGCCAGGCTGGCCGCCGGAACGGCCTACGACGCCACGGATGCGGCCCGGAAGCTGCCCACCGAAACGGCTGAGGCGCCGGCGGTCTCCGGCGCGCAGTTCCTTGTCCTGCTCCGTGAGACCTTGCCGGCTGCGGTCGCGCAGCGCGCAGAGATCGCGGCGGCGCGCGAGGGCTTGAAGGCGTCGGACCCATGGACGCGCGGCGACGCATGCCGTCTGATGTTTGCGATTGTGGAAGGCCGGTGAGCAGGAGATGAATACGGGCTTTCTCTTTCGTGCGACTTCCCCCAGGTCTTTCAGGATTTCCACCATGAACCGACGGATCTCGCTCGTCTTCTGCCTGGTGTGGACCGGACTCGCCATCCCGTCCGCCGGCGTGCCGGCCGCCGCGCCCCTGTTGGAACAGGTGGATCTCTTCGAGTCCGGCGCCGACGGGTACGCCCTGTATCGGATTCCGGGGATTGTGGTCACGGCCAAGGGGACGCTGCTGGCCTGGTGCGAAGCGCGCCGCACCGGCAAGAGCGACTGGGACACGATCGACATCATGCTCCGCCGTAGCACCGACGGCGGTCGCACGTGGGAACCCCAGCGGCGGATCGCCCACGTGCCCGGCGCGAAAGAGAAGAACCCCGTCGCCCTGGACAAGAAGCTCGCCAATCCCGACGACGTGACCTACAACAACCCCGTGGCCATCGCCGATCGCGATGGCACGGTGCACTTTCTGTTCTGCCTGGACTACTGGCGCGCGTTCGCGATGCGGAGCGACGATGATGGGCTGACTTTCTCCATGCCCGTGGAAATCACGCCCGCTTTCGCAGCCTTCCGGCCCGAGTACGACTGGAAGGTGCTGGCCACCGGTCCCAACCACGGCATCCAGCTTCAATCGGGTCGCTTGCTGGTGCCGGTATGGCTGTCGACGGGCACGGGCGGACATGCGCATCGCCCCAGTGTCACGGCCACGATCTTCAGCGACGATCATGGTCGCACCTGGCAGCGGGGCCAGATCGCCGCGCCGAATACGGAGGAGTTCGTGTACCCCAACGAGACCACGGCCATCGAATTGGCCGACGGCCGGGTGATGCTCAACATCCGCAGCGAATCCGCGGCTCATCGCCGGCTGATCACTTGCAGCGCCGACGGGGCCACGGGTTGGAGCACGCCCGTGTTTCATCCGCAGTTGCTGGAGCCGATTTGCATGGCCAGCAGCGTGCGGCTGTCGAGGCAGCCGGCCTCTGACCGCAACCGGATCCTGTTTGCCAATCCGCACAACCTGGAGCGCGCGGACGGCAAGATCCAGCCCGGCAAATCACGGGACCGCAAGAATCTGTCGGTCAAACTGAGCTACGACGAGGGGCAGACCTGGCCGGTCGACAAGGTGCTGGAAACCGGCTACAGCGCCTACAGCGACCTGGCGGTGGGACCCGATGGCACGATCTATTGCCTGTACGAACGAGGCCGGCGGAACAAGGACCAGAAGAAACCGACGAGCTATGCCTTCCTGACCTTGGCGCGCTTCAACCTGGAGTGGCTGACCGACGGTCGCGATCGCCTGGCGCCCTGAGGTGGGAAAGACATCCTGGCGAGTTCTGCGGGAAGTGGCGGCGAAATCCGAACGCAACCGGTGGGCGTTGCCGAGGGAAAGGAAAAAGAAATCATGAAGAGGGCACAAACGATGAAACACACCCTTACGCTCCTGACATCCATTCTGTTCACACCGCTGGCTGCCCTGACGGCGCAGCAACCCGGCCTGCCCACCGTTGACCTGTCGGGCGACACCCAGCGCCACGTCGTCATCGCCCAGGGAACCGAGGACGTTTATCAAGGCCATCCGACGACGCTGTTAATGCCGGACGGAAAGACGATGTTCTGCGTCTGGACGCTCAACCACGGCGGACCGTGCGGGCCGATGAAACGCAGCGACGACGGCGGTCGCACCTGGAGCGAGTTGCTGCCGGTGCCGGACAACTGGAACGTCGTACGCAACTGCCCGGCCATCTATCGGTTGACCGACCCGCGCGGCGAGGCGCGACTGTTCGTCTTCGCCGGCCAAGGGCCGGATGGCGCGATGCAGCAGTCCGTGTCCAGCGATGAAGGCAAGACGTGGTCGCCCATGCAGAGCAACGGCCTGGTCTGCGTGATGCCGTTTTGCACGATTGTGCCGATTGCCGGCGGCAAGCAACTGCTCGGCATGAGCAATATCCGCCGCCCGGGTGAGACCAAGGACAAACGCTCGAATGTCGTCGCGCAGAGCCTTTCCGAGGACGGCGGCTTGACGTGGAGCGCATGGCGCATCGTTCTGGATCTGGGCGACCTCAAGCCCTGCGAGCCGGAACTGGTGCGGTCGCCGGACGGCAAGCAGTTGCTCTGCCTGCTGCGAGAGAACAAAGACCGCGTGGCGCTGTACATAACCACCGACGACGAAGGAGGCACCTGGTCCGAGGCGAAACCCCTGCCGGCCGGGCTGTTCGGCGACCGGCACAAGGCCGTGTATGCCCAAGACGGCCGGCTGGTGGTTTGTTTTCGTGATACAGGCAAGGACAGCCCGACCAGGAACCACTTCGTGGCATGGGTTGGCCACTACGAGGACATCGTCGCCGGCCGCGACGGCCAGTATCGCATCAAGTTGTTGCACAGCCACCGAGGCGGCGATTGCGGCTATCCGGGCCTGGAACTGCTGGCCGACGGCACGCTGGTGGCCACCACTTACGTCAAGTACCGCCCCGGCCCCGAAAAGAACTCGGTGGTCAGCGTCCGCTTCACCCTGGCCGAGACCGACGGAGCCGAGAAGAACACGGCCACAGCCCAGGAGGCGAAGGCCGCGGGCATCGTGCTGGACGACGACCGGGCGGAATACAGCGGCGCTTGGGTGGTTTCGGGCAAGCTGACGCCCTTGGTCGGTTCGTCGTATCGGCACGATGACCGGAAGAAGAAGTCCAACTCGGCGGCCAGGTTCACGCCGGAGATTCCGCAGGCGGGTCGTTACGAAGTGCGCCTGCTGTACGCTGCCGCCTCGAACCGGGCGCGCAACGCGCGCGTCATCGTCCGCTCCGCCGACGGCGAGAAGACGCTGACGATTGACCAGCGCGAGCCTTGCCTGGAGGACGGCATCCCCCGCGCCCTGGGCGTTTTTGCGTTTGCCGCAGGGAAGTCCGGTTCCGTGGAGATCTGCAACGCGGACGCCGACGGCCACGTGGTGGTGGACGGGCTGCAACTGGTGCCGGAGGAAGTCGCCAAGGCCGAACGTGCGACGAGAACCGCTTCGGGCGTTCCCGTCAAAGCGGCTCCGGCCGCGCCCGTCAAGGTGCCGCCGCCGATGCTGCTCCCAAGCGCCGCCCAGCCGCAGGACGTGGACGGCAAAGCCTACGATCTGGTGGTCATCGGCGGCACGCCGGGCGGCATCGCCTGCGCCGTGCGCGCCGCGCGCGAAGGCTTGCGCGTGCTGCTGGTCAATCACACGCGGCATCTGGGCGGATTCATGACCAGCGGCGCGGGCGGCTGGGAAGCGCCGTATGACGGTCTGCGCTCACCGCTGTACGCCGAGATGCGAACGGGCGCGGCCGAGTATTACCGCAAGACCTACGGAGAAGGTTCGCCGCAGCATCTGGCGTCGTTGCCGGACGCGAACAGCCGGGCCCACATCGACCGGCCGAAAATCGAACCGCGCATCGCCGAGATGCTGTTCAACCAGATGGTCGAGCGCGAGAAGCCCTTGACCGTGCTGCTCGGCCATGTTGTCACCAAAGCGGAATGCCAAGGCAGGCTGCTGACACGCGTGACACTCGTGCCACACCGTAGTCATCTCGCTCCGCGAGATGAAGATCCTCGCGCAACCGTCCCGACCATCACGGTCAGCGGCAAAGTCTTTGCCGATGCCATGTATGAAGGCGACCTGATGGCCGCCGCCGGGGTGACCACGCGAAGCGGACGCGAGGCGCGCAGTGAGTACAACGAACCGCACGCGGGCGTCATCTACACCAAGGAACGCCACAAGGCGCCGGGCCAGCGCGGGTTCCCCAGGGCGGCTGACGAAGGCACGCTCAACATCCGCTACAACAGCCACGCCACTGCCGACATCGTCGAAGGCCCCAACAGCGGCGAGGCGGACAACGCGGTGATGGCCTACAACTACCGGCTCATCCTCACGCGCGATCCGGCAAACAGGATCATGGTCCAGAAGCCGGCCGATTACGATGTGGCCATCGCCAAGGCGGCGGCAAGCGGCGGCTTTGTGCCGAACCTGCCCAACAACAAGGTCGCCTGGAACGGCGGACGCCTCATCGGCCCGCAGAACGACTATCCCGGCGGCGACTGGGCGACGCGCGAGCGCATTTCGCGGCAATACCTGGACGCGATGCTGATGCGCCTGTGGTGGCTGCAGAATGATCCGACGGTTCCGGCCGACGAGCGGCGGAAGTTCGCCGGCTTCGGACTGGCGGCCGACGAGTTTCCCGACAACCACCATGCGCCTTACGAAATTTACGTGCGCGAAGCGCGGCGCCTGGTCGGGCGTTATGTCTTCAAGGAGCAGGACAACAAGATCGCCGACGGACTGGCGCGCACGCCGATCCATGCCGACAGCATCGCCATCACCGATTGGCCGGTGGATTCGGTGGCCTGCCTGCCGCGCAGGGCGCCCGGCGGCAACACCGACGGCATCTTCTTTCTGGGCGAGGAAACCCGGCCCGCGCAGGTGCCCTACCGCTGCCTGTTGCCCACCGAAGTGGATAATCTGCTGGTGCCGGTTGCGCTCTCGGCGTCGCACGTCGGCTGGGGCGCGATCCGGCTGGAGCCGGTCTGGATGCAGACCGGCGAAAGCGCCGGATTCGCCGCTGCGCTGGCGGTGAAAGGGCAGACGACGCCGGGCAAGCTCGATGCCGACGTCTTGATCCGCAAGCTGGCCGCCAGCCGCGTGATGGTCAGCTTCTTCAACGACGAGGATCCGATGGAACCTGCCCTGCAATACTTCGGCACAAGAGGTTTCTTTGCCAGCTACGATGCGAAACTGGATGCGCCGCTGACGGCAGCCGTGAAGGCGGCTTGGGAGGACGGTTTTGCGAAGTGGAAAGCAGGCAAGCTGGATGCGATGCAACTCGCTTCGGCCGTTTACGCGGCGGAGAACAAGGATTCGCCAGGCACAGGCCAAACGCGCGGCGCATTCCTGCGCGCGCTGTGGAAGGCGGTAGATGCTCAGTAGATACACACAAGGCCGCGGCCGGCCCATGGATGTTTGACATTCCTTTCGCCTGGGGAGATGCACTCACATGAAACGCGACAACACCAGCCGGCGACGGTTTCTGCAATCCGGTGCGGGCCTCGTGGCGGGCATGGCCGCCGTCAGCGCCGACTCCGGTCGGGCGGCGGACCCGCCCTCCAGCGCGAGGCCCGCCGCCAATGCCCCATCGGCTTCGCCTTCCGGGGCGCAGACCTATCGCGAGCCGGCGCAGGAAGTGCCCGTGCTGGGCCGGTTCGAGGTGATCGTCTGCGGCGGCGGGGCGGCCGGGTGCGCGGCGGCCCTGGCCGCGGCGCGGCAGGGAGCCAAGACGCTCCTGGTGGAGCGCGAAGGCTATCTGGGCGGCACCTGCGTCATGGCCCTGGTCAACGTGGTGTTGAGCACCAACGGCGCCGACTTCCAAGGGGTCTGGCATGAATGGGCGCACACCCTGCAGAAACTCAATGGCATCGCCAAGCTGCACCGCTCCAAGAACAAACACACCGTGGTCGGCTGGTGGCTCCGCAATTCCGTCGACCCCGAGATGGTCAAGTGCGTCTGGGACAAGCTGCTCACGGCGGCCGGCGTCACGCTGCTGCACCACGCGCACCTGGCCGGCGCGATTGTGGAGCAAGGCCAGGTCCGCGGGGTGCTGGTGGAGACCATCGCCGGGCGCCGGGCCTTGTATGCGCAGCGGGTCATCGATTGCACGGGCGACGCGGCCGTCTGTGCGCGCGCCGGCGCCGTCTGCGATCAGGGCTACGGCGGCAGCGCGCTGGGCATGGGAGTCGACCTGATCGGGCTGCGCAGCTCCGGCCAGGAATCGGTGCTGTTCGAGTCGGAAGGGGGCGGAGGCACGGTGGCCAAGCGGCCGGAACGCCGGGTTGGATTCCGCATGCGCGAGGTGGATGTGCTCGACCCCTGGGGATTGAGCGCGGCCACGCAGAAAGGACGGCAGCAAATCTGGGGCCAAGGGCAAGTCGTCGGCAAGCCCTACCTGATCCTCACCGCGTCGCGCCTGGGCGTGCGCTCGACGCGCCGCGTGCGGGGCATCGCCACGGTCACCGCGGCCGACGCCTACGCCTTCCGCAAGTACCCCGACGGCATCGCGCGCAGCTCGTGGGAAATCGACATCCACCCGGCCAGCGCCGACCCGATCCCCGTGTCGCTGAAGAACGTCAACGAGGAATACCGGCAGTGGCAGCGGCGACTGGCCGAAGGCGAGTACTTCGACATCCGCTACGGCTGCCTGGTGGTCAAGGGCGTCGATCATCTGCTGGTGGCCGGGCGGTGCCTCTCGGCTGAGCACGAGGCCCAGTCCAGCCTCCGCATCCAGCAGACGTGCATGGCCACCGGGCAGGCGGCCGGCACGGCGGCCGCGCTGAGCCTGAAACAGAACGTCACGCCGCGGGAACTCGATCCGCTGCAAGTCGTGAAGCAGGTGGACCAGGATCGGGCCGCGGTCGAGCCGGCCTTCGAATTGTGCAAGGAATTGCCGCTGGCCTCGCGGCCCTCGTGAG
>CALARR010000217.1 GCA_937889015.1 uncultured Planctomycetales bacterium
ATGACGGTCCTAAGGTAGCGAAGTTCCTTGTCGGGTAAGTTCCGACCTGCATGAAAGGCGTAACGACTGGTGCACTGTCTCAACCACCAACCCGGTGAAATTGTAGCCGTGGTGAAGATGCCACGTACCCGCAGCGAGACGGAAAGACCCCGTGAACCTTTACTGTAGGCTGGTATTGGGCTGTGACATGTTTTGTGTAGGATAGGTGGGAGGCTGTGAAGCCGGGACGCTAGTCTCGGTGGAGCCAACCTTGAAATACCACCCTGAATATGTTTTAGTTCTAACCCTGTCCCGTGAATCCGGGCAGGGGACAGTTCCAGTTGGGCAGTTTGACTGGGGCGGTCTCCTCCAAAAGTGTAACGGAGGAGTCCAAAGGTACCCTCAGCCTGGTTGGCAATCAGGCGCCGAGCGCAAAGGTAGAAGGGTGCTTAACTGCGAGACTGATAAGTCGAGCAGATGCGAAAGCAGGGCTTAGTGATCCGGTGGTTCCGAATGGAAGGGCCATCGCTCATCAGATAAAAGGTACTCTGGGGATAACAGGCTTATCGCTCCCGAGCGTCCATAGCGGCGGAGCGGTTTGGCACCTCGATGTCGGCTCATCACATCCTGGGGGTGGAGAAGCTCCCAAGGGTTTGGCTGTTCGCCAATGAAAGTGGTACGTGAGCTGGGTTCAGACCGTCGTGAGACAGGTCGGTCCCTATCTGCTATGGGCGCACGAAACTTGCGGAGGTTCTTCTTTAGTACGAGAGGATTTAGAAGGACGTACCTCTGGTGTGCCAGTTGTCGCGCTAGCGGCACGGCTGGGTAGCTATGTACGGAAAGGATAAACGCTGAAAGCATATAAGCGTGAAGCCCTCTCCAAGATCAGGTTTCGTAAGCGGTTTACCGCGAAAGTCCCCTGGAAGACGACCAGGTTGATAGGCCGGATGTGTACGTGCAGCGATGCACTCAGCTAACCGGTACTAACGGACGAATGCTTGGCCACATGTATCCAACGCTCCTAAGAAAGCTGTCAGCTTTCGGCGGTCGGCAGTCAGCCCGTGACGGGTTGGGGCCGATGGCTGATCGCTGAAGGCTCTCGGAGACGACACTTGTATCCACAACCAAATTATTGACCGGCGTGGCCTTACCGCCACGTCGGTCCTTTTCCGGTGACCATATCCGAAAGGCCACACCCGTTCCCATCCCGAACACGGCAGTTAAGCTTTTGGAGCCGATGGTAGTACCAACAGTGCGAGAGTAGGTGTTGCCGGATCTAATACAGCGAGAGCCTCAAGGCCGTTTGTCCTTGGGGCTTTCGCGTTTCTTGGGTGCGTGATTGCCCCGCTACTCGCGGGCGATGAAGGACCCGATCCACCGCGTGGTCACCGAGTTGGTTCGCAAGTCGTTGGAGGGGGTGGTGCCGGACGGCTGGTTTGTTAGCTCCCAGGATCCGATCACCTTGGGGGCCAGCGAGCCGGAACCGGATGTGGCCGTGGTGCGCGGAGCGCTTCGCGACTACCTGCAACAGCATCCGACTGCCACGGACGTGGGGCTGGTCGTGGAGGTGGCTGGTGTTAGCCTGCAGCGCGACCAGACCTTGAAAAGACGGATCTACGCCACGGCTGGCATTCCTCAATATTGGATTGTGAATCTTGTAGACCGCTGCATCGAGGTCTACCACCAGCCGGCGTCGGCCAATGTTGGTGCGGAGTTGGACTGCAGACATTTCGTGGCGCGGACTCGTTGGCCGTGGTTCTGGAAGGCCGTTGCGTGGGGATGATTGAGGCCGCGCTGCTGTTGCCGTAATCCGGCCTTGCGACCCTGAGTCGGGGCGCGGGGTGCTGTTCGGCACTCTCGGTGAGGGGGATGCTGTCCTTTCTAGTGGGGACAATGTCCAGTAGGCACGGGCTTTGGAGCTCGCTGTCTACGATCGCGGCAGGGTGCGGAAGGCGATTGCCGGATGGCTTGATAGCGGAGCGGCGGCCGGTGAGCGGTCCAAGGCCAAAGGGGCCCGGACCGCGGGTTGCGCCCGGTGTACGGCGACAGGCCGATCGAGCTGGCTGGCGAAGAAGCGCACGATGCGGCGATGGTAGGAATGCGCTGCGGCGGTGACCGCTCGGCCGGGCATGCTCCGGGGCAGTGTCCAGAGCTTGGCCGGCCCGGGGATCGCTGTGCGCAACTCGCGGACCACGTCCGGTGAGGCGTAGGTTTCGTGCCGGCCGTTGATGAGCAACACGGGCTGGATCACTTTACGCACGGCGTGGTCCACATTGATCAACTGACAGTCGTAGTGGAAGCCGACCACCCATTTCGCCCAGGTCCCCAAGAGCGTCAGGGGCGATTCGGGGATTGCACGCACCAAGGCGGCAGGCAGGAAGCAGCGCCGCAGGAGGCGACGAGCCGTCTGCAGTTGCAGTCGCTCGGTGGGCACAGGCCCGTCGACGACGACGGCCGCCACGCGCGGATCGCTGGCGGCGGCACACAAGGCGGCGGTCCCGCCGCGGTTGATGCCGAACAGGCCGATGGACTGGGAATGGGCATCAGGCCGGCTGCACAGGTAGTCGATCACCGTGCGCAGATCGAGCAGTTCGTACTGGCTGACCCAAGGCGTGGGTTCATAGCCGGGGTGCCGGTCGCTGCCGCCATGATGGCGGAAGTCGAAGGCAAAAATATCGAAGCCCCGGCGGCTGAGCTCTTGGGTATAGAGCCGCGCGGTCCACTGATCGCCGTTCAGGTCGTGGCAGAAGGCAATCACACCCCGGCGGCGAAAAGCGGGCGTGGGCAGGTATCGGCCGTGGAGCCGAAAGCCATCGGGGGTGGTCAGCCAGACGGGCTGGCCCTCGTTGCTCGGCGCGGCCCAGTGGGCGGGCAACCAAGCGATATCGCCCAGCAGCGAGGTGGCAATAGGAACACGGAACAACCGAGCCACAAGCTGCAAGAGCACAGTCAGGCCGACAAGCCCGAGCAGAAACCAGAGTAATCCAACCACAGTAAAGGAACTCGCGGGTCCCGTGAGACATTTCCTCAATCATCTGCGGCGAACGTGCAGTTTGGGCAGGCTCACCGCCGATGATTCTATATTGTAGCTTGCACCGCTGGCAATCAGACCACCATCGCAGTCTAGGTGATTGTCACCCAAAGGCCGCGCATCTGACCACTTATTATGGTGGTGTTTCTTCTGGGCCGCATCCCACTCCATTCGGTGGTTTGGCAGGCAAATCCTTGTGACGCTAAGGTTTGAGCTGCTTTACCGCCCTGTTGGTCGTGCCGTGGTGTGAGCAGCGAGCGAATTCGCTCGTGAAGGCCTCCGCAGAATCTCTGCCCGAGTAGGCCCGAGCTGGCGGCAAGCAATGCGGACCAGTCACCAGGCAGGATCTTGTTTCGTCCCGGTTCCTCGCGACCAGGTCGACTTTGCGTGGGGGCTGTGGATTTCCGTCGTGTCGACTGGAGCGGGGCACGCCGGTGTCTCTCCCCTTACTGTCTCTACGCAACCCAGGGGAATGGGTTCCGTCGGTGAGCAGATATGGCTGCTTGCCGAACTGACCGGGGTCTTGAGTCGCAGGCTGCGGAGTTTGTGGCATGCGTGGGCGTTCTTGGTTCCTGTGGTTCGGCGGCGAGTTGGCAGGTGGAAGGGGTCGTGTCGAAGTCGGTCGGGCCTTCTTGCGGTGTCCGCGGTCGAACTTTGGGGGGGCCCGTCTTGCAGGGCTCTCCGGAGATGTTATGCTACGAGACAATCCGGTGGTCTCGCAATCGGGCGGCCAAATCAGATTGCGGGGCTGCCTCCCTTCCAAGAAGCCGGGGCCAAGGCCCGGCGGGTGTCGTACAGGAGCGAGCTAAGGGATGTCGAGGAAGAAGTTGTTTGTGGGCGGTCTGAGCTGGAACACCACCGATGATGGCCTGCGTCAGGCGTTCGAGCGGTTCGGCCAGATTGCGGAAGCGAAGGTAATCACCGATCGGGAGACAGGTCGTTCGCGAGGTTTTGGCTTCGTGACGTTCTCCCAAGATGAGTCGGCCGAGCAGGCCATCAATGAGATGAACGGCTCGCAACTGGAGGGCCGTCGCATTCAGGTGAACGAAGCTCAGGAGCGCGCGCCGCGTGGCCCGGGGGGGCCTGGCGGAAGACGCTGATTGCGTCTTTGTGAGCCTGTTGGATGCCTGCGTTGGCGATGCTCCATCTGCGGTCCTCGTGGTGGAGGAGGCCGGTGGACCTGGTCCGGATTCTGGTCTGGAGTCGGGGTGTTGGCTGGCGCAGGAGTCGGTGATGTCTGGCTGAGCCGGTCGGCAGTGGCAGTGGTGGTTCTGCTGGCGGCGCGCCTTCTCGTGGTGCGCGCCTTGCCTGGCGCGTGGTTGATCTGTTACGGTATTGGGTAGATGGGTCTACAGACCCTCGTGCCGCAGTGCCTCTCTTGGTTCTGATGTGGCCAATGAACCATGTTTCCGCCGGATCGCCAGCCGATTTCGGCTGGAATCCGGTGTTCGCGCAGTCGCGGAGGGATCTTGGCGATCGAGGACTCAATAGAGCACTGACAGGACGACTATTTCCCGACCGCCACCCCGCCTGGTCACAACTCTGTCTCTTGGAGGGCCAGTGATGAACTGCTCGTTTGCGCGACGTCTTTGCGCGGCGCTGGTTGCCGCAGCCTTTTCTCTCTTGTTGTTCACGGCGGGGGCTTGCGCAGGCGAGTCGCCGAAGATGAAGGCGGGCCTGGCGGAAGCCGACATCACGCCCGAGCCGGGGATGGAGAAACCGGGCGGTTACGGCAAGTCCTACAACAAGATTGTCCACGATCCCTGCAAGGTGCGCGTGGCCGTGTTTGACGACGGCAAGATGCGCGTGGCGGTGGTAGGAATCGACGCCTTGGTGGTGCGCCGGCCGCTGGTCGAGGCGGCGCGCAAGCGAATCCACGAAAAATGCGGCATCCGTCCGGAAGCGATTCTGATCGGCGCGAGCCATTCGCATTCATCCGGCCCAACGGGGATGATCTTGCCCGGCGAGTTCGACCACGCTTCGGATCTGGTCAAGACGTTGGCCTACGAGAAGTCGTCTTGCGCCGACGCCAAGTATCTGGTCCATGTCGAGAACCAGATCGTTGAGGCCGTGTGTCGGGCCGATGCGAATCGGGCCGAGGTGCGTTGCGGAGCGGGCGTGGGAATCGAGGACAAAGTGGCCTTCAACCGCCGTTTTCGCATGAAGAACGGCATGACGCACACCCATCCCGGTCAGGGCAATCCAGAGCTTGTCGAGCCTGCCGGGCCGACTGATCCAGAGGTGGGCGTGATCGGCGTGTGGGACGGCAAGGGGGAGAAATTCTTGGGGTGCGTGGTCAACTTCTCCTGCCACGCCACGTGCAGCGCGCCCGGCACGTCGGCCAATTGGATCTACTACATGGAGCAGGTGATTCGCGGCTCGATGATGAATCCCGAGGCGATCGTGGTCTTCCTGCAAGGGGCCTGCGGTGACGTGACGCAGGTCGACAACCTGAGCCCTTACGTGCGTCCGGCCCCGGCACGCTGGTCGCAGTTGGTGGGTGGTCGGGTCGGCGCGGAGGCGGTGAAGGTTCTGTTGAGCATGGAGCCTGGCGTGCTGGCCCCGTTGGACGCCAAGGTCAAGTTGTGGGATGTAGCGCGGCGCAAGCCCAATCCCGCACGTGTCAAGCAATGTTTGGAACTGGTGCAGAAGGACCCCAAGCAGGTTGGCGCCACGGAATGGACTTTCGCCAAGGAGATCGTGCTCCTGGATGCCTTGCTGTCCAAGGAACCGATCAAGAAGGTGGAGGTCCAGGCAGTGCAGGTGGGGCCCGTTGTGATGCTGACCAATCCGGCGGAGTACTTCTGTCAGTTCGGGCTGGATATCAAAGCGCGCAGTCCCTTCAAGATCACGTTTCCCGTCGAACTGGCCAACGACTGCGTGGGCTATGTGCCGACGGAAGAGGCTTTGGGGCCGCACGGCGGAGGCTATGAGACGCGGTTGACCAGCTACAGCAACCTGGAGCCCACGGCCGGTCGGCAGATGGTCGACGCGGCCATCGAGTTGGCCAAGCAGATGCAGCCTGGTCCGATGCCCGAGCCGGCCAAGGCCCCGGCGGCCAAGGAGAGTTGGGGCTACGGTCGCGTCCCTCCAGAGTTGGAGTAGAGGGCTGTACCGTCAGCGGGGTGTTACGGCTGGTGTGGGCCGTTAGGAATCCATTTCCATCGGGTAGGCTTGGGCGGGCCTTCAGGTGGCTTAACCTGTTGGCTAGACACAGGTAGCGTGCTTGTCAGCATCGCCACCGGATGGGTGGTCTGCGCGCCAGGGGACCAGAATAGGGGTGGCCGGGTTGCCCTTTTCGTTTTATACTCAACCGTTCACCGTCCTGCCGGCCCCACGTCGCCCGGATGAGTGTTCTCGCCGCTCGAGTCCGGCCTCCCACGGTCGGGCCCCGGGTTAGGCGCCGGCAACCCACCTCGCTACGGCGATCCCTCGCGGCCCGAGCGGTTCCCTATTGGGTTTCGCACGGCTCATGAGGCGAGGGTATCCAGAACAAACAAAGATCGCGGTCCGTCGTTGGTCGGCGGAGCCGTTAGGGTTGCAGACATCGGTACTATTATCGTGGTGGAGTATTTGGAGCCGGTCCCAAAACCTGTCGGCAGCCCAGTCCTGCCGGGCCGCCCGACGTGGCCGGGACCGTTCTAGGATAGGTTCTTAGAGCCGGTCCGAAGACCTGTCGGCGGTTCGGTCTTGCCGGGCCGCCCGGCGTGGCTGTGATGGTTCTGGGATAGGCTCTTCGAGTCGGTCCTTGAACCTTGGCGATTCCGCCATTCCCGGTTGGCCGGGTTGGTGTTCGGACAGATTCTCAATCTTCCCCCTGGGTTGGATTTTCGACAGATGGAACTCGCAAGAACTCGGAACATTGGTATTTCGGCGCACATTGACTCGGGCAAGACCACGCTCAGTGAGCGGATCTTGTTCTATGCCGGGCGGATTCATCGCATGCAGGAAGTCCATGAGGCCGGGGCCACGATGGACTACATGGATTTGGAGCGCGAGCGAGGGATCACCATCACCAGCGCCGCGACCACGGTCGAATGGAACGACACGCGGATCAACCTGATCGATACGCCGGGCCACGTGGACTTCACGGTCGAGGTGGAGCGCAGCCTGCGCGTGCTGGACGGGGCGATCCTGGTGTTGTGCGCGGTGGGCGGGGTCCAAGCGCAGTCGATCACGGTGGATCGGCAGATGCGCCGCTATCGCGTGCCGCGGTTGGCGTTCATCAACAAGATGGATCGCACTGGAGCCGATCCAGCCAAGGTGGTGCAGCAACTCCACGACCGGCTGGGCTGCGACGCCATCATGATGCAATTGCCCATCGGGCGCGAGGCGGACTTCCAGGGTGTGGTGGACCTGGTGGCGAACGAGGCGATCTACTTCGACGGCACCAACGGCGAGAAGATCCGCCGGGAAGCGATTCCCGAGGATTTGAAAGACGAGGCCGAACACGCGCGGCGGCATCTCTTGGAAGCCCTGTCGATGTTCAGCGATGAGATGATGGAACTGCTTCTGGCCGAAGAAGAGGTGCCCCTGCCGCTGGTCCACGAGGTGGTCAAGTTGGCGGTGATGAACCAGCAGCTCACGCCCGTGTTCATGGGTACGGCCTACAAGAACAAGGGCATCCAGCCGCTGCTGGATGCCGTGGTTCGCTATTTGCCCTCACCCTTGGACAACGAAGTCTCGGCCCTGGCTCACGACGATCCCGAGCGGAGCATTCCGTTGGCCGCCGACCCCAGCAAGCCCACGGTGGCGATGGCCTTCAAGGTGGTCGAAGACCCCTATGGGGCCCTGACCTTCATGCGGATCTACCAGGGACGCTTCACCAAGGGCGAGACCTACTACAACCAGCGTACGGGGCGCAAAGATCGCTTCGGCCGCATCCTCCGCATGCACGCCGATCAGCGCGAGGAGATCGACTCGGCCCAGGCGGGCGACATCGTGGCCGTGCTGGGCGTGGATTGCGCCAGCGGCGACACCTATTGCTCTGAGGAACGCTACTGCACGCTGCAGAAGATGTTCGTGCCGGAGCCGGTGATCAAGATGGCGATCGAACCCGTGGCCCGGGACGGCGCCGACCGTTTGGCCAAGGCCTTGCAGCGTTTTCGCCGCGAGGATCCGACGTTGCAGGTCAGCACCGACGAAGAGACGAGCGAGACGATCATCGCCGGGATGGGCGAGTTGCACCTGGAAGTGTATGTGGAGCGGATCCGCCGCGAGTACCGGGTGGAAGTGAAGGTGGGCCAGCCGCGCGTGAACTACCGCGAGGCGCCCACGCGCGAATGCGAGTTCGTCACGCGGCACAAGAAGCAGACGGGCGGTTCCGGGCAGTTCGCGCACATTGTGGGGCGCATGGGGCCGTTGCCGCCGGAAGCCGAGGAGACATTCCTGTTTGAAGACAGCGTGACCGGCGGCCGGGTGCCCAAGCAGTACATTCCGGCCGTGGAAAAGGGTTTCCGCAAGAGCATCCACAAGGGGCCCATCGCCGGGTTCCCGGTGGTTGGGCTGCAGGTGGTTCTGGAAGACGGTTCGTATCACGAGGTGGACAGCTCGGATATGGCCTTCCAGATTTGCGCCCAGACGGCGATGCGGGAGAATTTTCCGCGGACCAAGCCGGTGCTGCTGGAGCCGGTGATGAAGATCGAAATCGAGTGCCCGACACAGTTCCAGGGTTCGGTGGTGGGCGATCTCAACTCGCGACGCGGGATCGTGTTGTCGACCGACGTGCAGGGGCCATCGACGCGTATCGAAGGCGAAGTGCCGCTGGCCAGCAGTTTCGGTTACTCGACCGATCTGCGGAGCATGACCCAGGGGCAGGGCTGCTTCAGCATGGAGTTCCACCGCTACAAGCCGTTGCCGGCCGCCATCGAGCGAGAAGTGATCGCCGAGCGGAAGAAGATGGTCTTGGCGGGCGTCTGAAGAGGCGGGCTGATCTGCGTGTGGGCGAGGGGCTCGGCCGCCGCGGGAACGGGAGTTCGAGAATACCGGCCTTCTGCGGCACCGGTCTTCGGTCGATGGGCATTGCAGGCCCCATTCGGGCCAGGGACGAGGGAATGGGGGCGGGAGGGTCTTGCATCCCGCCTGCGGCTGGGGCAGACTATGGAATGCCCCGCCCCGGCTGTGCTGTCCATCCTCGCCATCGCTCTTGCCAAGGAGCCCACCATGCCCTCGCGCTGTGCCGTCTCGCGCCGCGTCTTCCTTCGCCAGGGTAGCCTGGCCGCCACGGGCACCGTGGCTGTTCCCTATCTGGTCCCTTCCGGAATCCTCGGGGCAGACGCGCAGCCGGGGCCCAACGAGCGGATCGGGGTGGGCTATATCGGCGTGGGCCGGCGGGGCAATCAACTCATGGGCCTGCCGCCGGACGGGCAGATCGTGGCCGTTTGCGACCTCGACCGCACTCGGGCCGACACTGTGGCCGCCAAACGCAAGTGCCGGGCGGAGTACTCCTACCGCAAGTTGTTGGAGGCCAAGGACGTGGATGCCGTGGTGGTCGCTACGACCGACCACTGGCATGCCCTGGCGACGATCCACGCCTGCCAGGCCGGTAAGGACGTGTACGTGGAGAAACCCTTGGGCCTGACGATCCGCGAAGGACAGTTGATGGTCCAGGCGGCGCGCAAATATGGCCGCGTCGTGCAGACGGGCAGCATGCGGCGTTCGATGCCGGGGCACCGGCTGGGATGCGAATTGGTGCGCAACGGTCTGGCGGGCAAGATCCACACCGTGCTGATCCAGAACTATCCCAGCCCGTGGGAATGCAAGTTCCCCGGCCAACCGGTGCCCGAGGGGCTCGACTGGGACGCCTGGTGCGGCCAGACGGAAGTGATTCCGTTTCATCCGGACATCTACATCCAGCGGTCCAAGCCGGGCTGGATTTCGTGCCGGCCGTACTCGGGGGGCGAGATGACCGGCACGGGCTCGCACGGATTTGACCAGATTCAGTGGGCCCTGGACATGGACCATACCGGCCCGGTGGAGGTGTGGTGCGAAGGGGGCAAGTTGCCGGAAGTCGTCTACACCGAGCCGGAGAGCACGAAGCGCGGCAATACGCTGTGCGGGCAGGACCGGCGCGTGCGGTTCAAGTACGCCAACGGCATTGAGATTCACCTGGAAGAAGGCGAGCCGGCGGCTGGGGCCGTATTTGTGGGTGACCGGGCCAAGATTCGCATCGGCAACAACACGGTCGACAGCAACCCGCCGGAGTTGGCCAAGGACCCGCCCAAGGATTTGAAATCCCACGTGATTGTGAGCGACAATCATCTGAAGAACTGGTTCGATTGCATCAAGTCGCGCGGCCGGCCGATCGCGGACGTGGAGATTGGCCACCGCTCAGCGATCATCTGCCACCTGGGCAACATTGTGCGCTGGGTGGGACGCAAGTTGCGGTGGGACCCGGTCAAGGAGGTCTTTCCGGGCGACGACGAAGCCAACGCGTATCTGAGCCGGCCCCAGCGCAAGCCCTACCAGTTGCCAGAGGTCGTTTGACCGCGGCCGGAGGGCAGGAGTTGAGAGAAGAGTGGTGGGGCGGCCGGCCTCGCCAAGCCCATGCGGCAGGCAGCAGGGATCGGGCCACGTCGGGGCAATCATGGCCGCTTGCGCGACAACCGTTACAGGATCGGAGTCTGCGATGAGAGATTCGATGGTCTGGAAGTGGGTCTGGGCGGGCTTGGGCTGGTGCGTGGCAAGCGGGCTTGTTCAGGCAGCGCCCTTGGCGGTCGGCGATGCGCCGCGGGCCATCCCCACGTTTCATTGCCTGGGGCTGTACTGGTCGCCGGTGGGCGGATGCCGGGAGAAAGAGGTGCTGGTCCGCTATCGCGTTCAGGGCACGGACGCGTGGAGCGAAGGGCTGCCGATGCGCTACAACCCGATCCCGGACACCGATGAGGACCTGGCCGACTACCGCGGCAGCCTCGTGCATCTGAAGCCGAACACGGCCTACGAGGTGCGTCTGTCTTTGGCCGGAACGGAGACGTCGGCCACGCTGACGGCCAAGACATGGAACGAAGTCTTTCCGGAGGGTTTGACGACGCGGATCGGCAACCGTAGCGAGCCCCTGGAGATCACCGAGTCGGGCACGCCCGAGGCCTACCGGGTCTACGACGGCCAAGGGGGCCTGATTGACGTGCGCCACAAGCACAGCGAGTGCGTCACGGTCAATGCGTCGTACGTGATTCTCCGCAACTTCACGCTCAAGGGGGCCGGCGGAGGCGGCAAGCCGGGCAAGTCGTCCTGCGGCGCGATCTACCTGCTGGGCGGCCACGACATCGTGATCGAAGACTGCGATATTTCCGATTGGGGTCACCTGGATCCCAAGACGGGTTTTTGCTGCAACATGGACTCGGCCATTCGCGCCCGGCGCGTTCCGCTGGCCCGGCTGATCGTGCAACGATGCAAGATGCACGATCCGACCTATGACGGCAGCACTTGGTACGAGCCGACGTATCCGACGCACACGGCGGGCCCGCAGTGCATCTCGCTGACCGACAGCGACGGCAACCACGTCATCCGCTACAACGAGTGCTGGTCCGACCTGGACCACATGTTCAACGACATCATCGGCGGCGGCAGCAACGGCAGCTTCCGTGGCGCACCGGGCCCGGATTCGGACGTCTATGGGAACCGCGTGAGCCACTGTTGGGACGACGGTCTGGAGATCGAGGGGGGCAATCGCAACACGCGCGTCTGGGATAACTACATCACCCAGTCGATGAACATGATTGCCAATGCCCCTACGTCGATCGGGCCGCTGTACATCTGGCGCAACGTGGTGGGGCGCTGTCAACGCCGACCGGACGACCATGGCCTGAACTTCCTGAAGATGGGCTTTGCCACGAGCGAGGATTGGATGACCGGCCAGCAATATATCTTCCACAACACGGTGTTCGATGAAGACGGCTGGCTGCCTTCCGGCGGGCTGGGCGGTTCGCGGATCGTCAAGCATACGACCACGCGGAACAACATCCTCCAGGTCCGTACGTCCGAAGGCTGGTCGGTGGGCGAGAACAAAGCCAACGCCGACAACGATTTCGACTACGACCTGTGCAACGGCCGAATCGCCGCCGGGACCGAACCGCACGCGGTGCGCGGCACGCCGGTCTACGTGCCCAGGGCGGGTTTCGACCCGGCAACCAAGACGGGGCGATTCCAACTGGCCGACGAGAGTCCCGGGGCGGGCGCCGGGGTCGTCCTTCCGAATTTCAGCGATGGATCGGCCGGTCCACGGCCGGACATGGGCGCCCACCAGCGGGGCGCAGGGCCGATGCGGTTTGGGGTGGACGCCGGTCGAGCGGCCGATACGCGGTGATTCCAGTCTCTACGGCTTTTTTCCACCAGGAAACGTCCCATGATGCGCACGATCCGCCGCTTCTGCTTTGCCATGTTGCTGGGACCCTGTTTGGCGTTGGGCGTCCCGACCGCGCCGGCCGATGGCGACGGCGACGGCATGTGCGACGAGCATGAGGAAACGCTTGGCACTCGTCCGGACCGGGCCGAGGCGTGGACGGTCATCCTGGAGAGCCCGGTGTGGTCGGAGAAGCAGCGCAGCCAGCACCACTATGATGCCAGCAAGGATGTGACGCGCGTCGAGGCTGCGCACGTGGCGGAAGACCGATGGGTGTGGCGGGTGACCGTGGCCGGCGAGGCGCGGCCGGAGGACACGGTGTTGCATTTGTATGTGGACGCCGACGCCGACGCGAGCACCGGCCGCAAAGGCGCCGCGGGAACGGCGAGCACAGGCACCGAGGCCATGGTCAGCGTGGTGGGCGGGCGCAGCAGCGCGACACGCTATGACGCCGACGGCAAGAGCATCCCAGGCCCGGTCGTCGCCCACGCGGTCTCCGGCAACCAGTACCTGATCGTCGCCGACATGGACCTGGGACGCGAGGGAGACGCGGCCCGATATGCCTTGTATGTCTTGTGCCACACGACGACCAAGGCGGGGCAGAAGTTGACCATGAGCGATTCAATCGCCAAGAAGGTCATCACGGGCATCGCCCGTCAGCCTGGAACCAAGCCGCAGCGGCTGCGCGATCACGTCGAGAACTTCAACGTGCAGGCGGCGTACGGCGACGACTTGCTGCGGCGAATCCTCGTCGCGCCGGAGAACCTCGTGGTGCCGCACGACCGGTTGGAGTGCGACGGCTACGCAGTGGACATCCAAACCTCACAGCGGTTTGCGCACGTGAGTCGCACGCACGCCGGCGGCCGGGCCTGGGCCGCGGCGCCGAAGGCGGGGCGGTATCACGTGGGTTTCATGATGTACGACGATGCCAACGACGAGCGCGTGGTGATCTCTATCGCAGGCAAGGTCCAGGGGGTAGCCGTCGCTCGGCAGGACAACAATCGCACCTGGTTGTATTGGCTCAAGGAGGCCCACGAGTTCCACGGCGGCGAACGAGTGGAATTGCAGGCGATCGGTCCGAGTGGGAAGCACGGGCTATGCAATTTGTTGTTCCTGCCTCAGCCGCCCGAGCCGCGGCAGATTGAATACCGGGTGGAGAACATGGTGGCGGCCAGCGATGTGGGCTGTCCGGGCCGGGTCACAATCTCGTGGACGACGACCTGGCCCTGCCCGACGCGGTTCGAGTGGGGCTCCGACGCGCGTTATGGCAAGCAGGTCGAGCGGCCTGAGCCGAGCCTGGTGCATCGGGTGGTGCTCGAAGGCCTCGATCCGAAGGCCGAGTATCACGGTCGGGCGATCGGTGCGCGGCGCGATGGGCAGGCGTATGCCGGCGCGGACTTCGTGTTTGCCTCCAGGCCCCCGAAGGCCCCGGCCACGCAGGCCGGTACGCACGCGATCCCGCTGGCGGTCGCCAATCCGCACGCGGATGCGGCCCGATCTTGGCCGATCAGCACCGGCATTCCCTTTCCGCAGGGCGTGTTGGCGAGCCTGGACGAGGTCCGGTTGGTCGGCGAGCAGGGGGAGGTGCCGGTGCAACTGCGGCTTACGGCGCGCTGGCCGGACGGCAGTTTGAAGTGGGTCCTGGCGACGTTTCTGGCCGACGTTCCGGCCGGGGCCTCGGCGGGATACCGGCTGGAATACGGGCGTGACGTGGTGCGGCGGCCAGCGCCAGCGGGGCTTTCGGTCGAGTCCGGCCCGAAGGGCGTTGCCGTGCGGACCGGCGCGATCGGGTTTCGCATCGATCCGGCGGGAGACCTGGTCGACGTGCAGCGAGCCGACGGCAGCGCATTGACGACCGGGGCTTGCGCCACGCGGGCCAGCGACGCGGCTGGGACCGAGTATTGTCCGGCGGCGAAGGCCGAGGTGTCGGTTGAGGAGTCGGGGCCGATCCGGGCCGTGGTCAAGGCCGTAGCTCGGCTGGTCGGGCCCAAGGGGCAGCGTCTGCTGCGGACGGAAACCCGCTACATGGCCTTTGGGGGCTCCGGCCTGATTCGCGTGGAGCACACCGTGGTGATCGAGGCGGGCGATCCGTTTGTTGACCTGAAGGAATTGACGTGGCGCGTGCCGGTGCATGGCGGAGTCG
Source organism: uncultured Planctomycetales bacterium (assembly GCA_937889015.1). GTDB lineage: Bacteria > Planctomycetota > Planctomycetia > Pirellulales > Thermoguttaceae > CALARR01. The sequence goes on from CALARR010000217.1 coordinate 14,494, forward strand.
ATTCTTGGGAAGCCGCCGTGGACGGCAATCAGACGCTACGGCTGGATCGGCGGTCGTCGGCTGTGTGGCAACGGTTTGATCGCGAGTACGTCCAGCGCAGCGAGACGGGAGATCGGACGGCCAAGGGGCGCATGCGCGGCAGTTTGATTGCCGGGAACGGGTCGTGCGCGATTGCCGTGCGCGACTTTTGGCAGAACTATCCCAAGGGCTTTCGCTTGGGAGAGCAAGGCGTGGACGTGCAACTGTGTCCCGCTTTCGAACAGGGCGTCTATGACGCGTTTCCGTTCGAGAAGGAGGGGCACCACCTGTATTACTATTTGCGGGACGGCCGTTACCGGCTGCGACGGGGAATGGCCAAGACCCACGAAATCCTCTTGTGCTTCGAGCCGGCGGCGCGACTGGCGGTTTGCGCGGCCTTGTTCCAGCGTCCTTTGTTGGCCACGGCACCGCCGGCGTGGTACTGCGGGAGCAAGGCCTTCTACGACGTGGCGCCTCGCGAGCCGACGCGATTCGCCAAGTACGAAGAGGCGATGGACAAGAACCTTCAGGGCTATGTTGCGGGGCGCGAGCGCTACCGTGACTATGGCATGCTCAACTATGGCGACTGGTATCCCGAACGGGGCGCCAATTGGGGCAATATCGAGTATGACACCCAACACGCGTTCTTCCTGGAGTATATCCGCTCCGGAAATCCGGAAGCGTTCTTCCTGGGTGAGGCGGCGGAGGCACACAACCGCGACGTGGACACGATTCACGACCACGCCGATCCAAGCCAGTGCGGCATGGCCTACGTCCACCAGATGGGACACGTGGGCGGCTACTACACGAAGTCGGTCCCGGGGACGCTGGGCATCGTTGCGGCCGGCGCAAGCGTGAGCCACGCCTGGGCCGAAGGGCATTTTGACCACTACTTCCTGACGGGAGACCGTCGCTCCTACGAGGTCGGCTGCGCGGTGAGCGACTACTTCACCCACAAGGAATTGGGGCGGCCCTACGACTTCACCAGTTGCCGCGTGCCGGGGTGGCACTTGATCATGCTGGCGGCGGCCTATGCTGCCACGAACGATCCATACTATCTGAACGCAGCACGAGTGGTTGTCGAGCGGGTGCTGGAAGCCCAGGACAAGGAACCGCGGCCGCTGCCCGCGTATCAGGCTGAGGGGCGAAAACCGTACCAGCTTGGCACCTGGTCGCGGATGATGGTGCCGGGGCACTGCGAGTGCGTGCCGCGGCATCGGGGGAACGCCGGGTTCATGGTGGCGGTCCTGCTGTCGGGATTGAAGTATTATCACGACGTGACGGGCGACGCGCGGGTCAAGGAAGCGATCATCCTCGGGGCCCATGGGTTGCTGGACGAGACGTATTCTGACGAGGCGAAGGGTTTTCGCTATACCTCGTGCCCGAAGACACGCTATAAGGCGGGCGCTTCGCCGTTGATGGTCGAGGGGATCGCCCGGGCGTATCTGTGGACGAAGGACGAGCGGTTCCGGCGGGTCCTGGAGGATTCGCTGCCTTTGGCGGCCGGGGGAGCCAGCTATGGCAAGAGCTTCTCCATGTATTACCGGATGGCGCCGCGCGTGTTGGCGGACTTGGACCGGGCGGGCATCACGTTGAAATAGGGGACTTCGCGCACGCGCTGGCCTGGGCGAAGACGCGGTCCAATTGGGCCTTGAGAAGCTGTCCCACGTGCTGCAGCGAGTGGTATTGGCGGAGGAACTGCGCGCCGCATTGAGCCTTCTGGCGCGCCTCCTCGCGGTGGCGGTACACGTGTTGCAGTAGTTCGACGGCGTGATCGACGTCGGGTTCGGCCCAATGGCTGCCGGCCGGGTAGGGGCGGTTGCCGCGACGAACGCGGACCAGCTTGTACCTGACGAGGTAGCTGTTCTCCTCGCGCATGAAGTCCATATTGCCGGAGTAGCCTGTGGCCACGACCGGGGTGCCAAGGGAGAGGGCCTCGGCCAGGTGCATGCCGAAACCTTCACTGCGGTGCAGGGAGATCAAGCAATCGGAACGTCGAAGCAAGGCGTTGATCTGGTTGCGCGTCAGGTCGTCTTCCAGGAGCAGGATTCGCTTGTCGCCGCTGGTGAAAGGCCACCAGCCGCGCGCGAAGCGCGTCATGCTTGCGTGCTGGCGGGCCAGAGGCCGGGGAAGACCGGCGGTGCGGGCCTTGAGGACCAGCAAGACGTCGTCCTGGCGTGGGAAGGCCCTCTGGAAGGCGCGGACCACGGCCGCGGGGTTCTTGCGTTGGAAGGAGGAGCGATAGTCGTAGCAGCAGAGGACGACAAAACGGCCGCTGGGAATGGTCAGCGGCAAGGGGTCCACGGCTTCCTGATCCGGAACGACGACCGGCGGAATCACCACCACGGGCAGGGACGATTGGTTCTGGAAGATCTTGCGGCAGAACTCCGAACCGGTCCAAATCTCCTGGTAATAGGGCAGGCAGGCGCGCCAGGAGCGGCGCAGACGGTCGGTTTCCCAATACCAGAAGCCGATGTTGTATCGGTCCTGGAGGGTGGCCAGGCCGTGACTGGGCAGGAACTCCTTGTGGAACGAGCCCGGGTTGAAGTAGAGGCAGTTCACGGGATAGAGGTTGCCGGGCAGTTGAGCGGGCGACGCGGTCGCAGGGCGGTGGCGCGAGATGCCGTGCACGGTGCAAGGGGTTCCACTGTGGCGGACAGCTTGAATGAAACCGCGCAACGACTCGGCGATGCCCGTGGCCATGGTCGTGGGACCAAAGATATTGAGTCCGTGGGGAATCATCAGCCGGCGGTTCCCTCCGGGGGCTTGCTGTGGCTGGCGCGGTCGATGTTCGCGATCCGGGGGGAGCGTGTGCACGGAACGATCCTCCATCGTGCCGCCATGCGTAGGTTGAAGCGTTGCCGCGCCTCCGATCGGCCCACAACAGTTCTTTCCGATTAGGAGAAGTGAGAAGGGGAAGGGCACGGTTCAGGCCGACGACCTGGCCGACTTCAGACGGGCTTCATCGCGGTAGCGCAGATTGGCCTCCAGCACGCTCTCGACGGAGATCTGGCACATATGCTCCGCGGCATCGCGGGTGACGCGCCCGCCGCGCCAGGTTGCCTGGAGGATCGTCTTCTTCTGTCCCAAGGGCTCCCATTTCTTGGGACTTTGCACGAGGTGCGAGCTGAAGAGGGCCACCAAGGGGGTTCCGACCAGGCCGGCCAGATGCATGGGGCCGGTGTTGGAGACCGTCAGGACTTCGAAGCTGGCGATGGCCGCAGCCAATTCCAGCAGGGAGAAATGTGGATAGCAGGCCACACGGGATCGGCTGCGCGGCGACAGGTGACGGTGGATGCCCGCCAGGAGCAGTTCCTCGCCCGGGCCTCCCGTCACCGCCACCGCGCCGTGATCCGTCAAGCGGTCGATCAATTTGGCGTAGCGTTCGGGCGGCCAATTGTAGGCGCTGTTGGAACTGCCGGGGTGTACGCCGAACCAGGGTCGCCCGGTTCCGAGGTCCGCTGCCAGGAGGGCCCTGACGCTGGCGATGGTTTGCTCTGGGATGTGCAGGGGGGGGGCTTCTGGAGAAATCGACGGATCGTGCCGAAGCCGCTTGAGGAAGGCGAGCGCGAAATCCGATTCGTGGACTGGCGGATGGCTGCGACGGAGCCGGACGGTGCGATTTCCCATCAGCCAACTCAGCGGCTTGTAGGCCCAGGTGACGCGTAACGGTATGCCGGCCAGCCAGACCGCCAGGCTGTTGCGGGTGTTGGCGTTGATCACGGCCACGGCATCGAACTGATAGGCGCGCAGACGCCGCCCCAACTCCCAGGCCGTGCTCCGGCCGTCGTCGGTGAGCACCTGGTCGAGATCGCGGTTGGCGTGCAAGAGCGGAGCCGTTCGATCAGCGACCAGGGCGGTGATGGTGGACTGAGGAAACATCTGCCGGGCGTAGTTGATGGCCGGCAAGGTGAGGATCAGGTCGCCTAAGCGATCATTCCTGAGGATCAACAGGCGATTGATGTGTGGGGTACGTCGCATGCTGGCGATCCGATCCTGCTTTCGGCTGACGCCTGGGGCCCGCGGTGATCTGAGCCGAGATCAGCCCGCCTTGCTGAGACGTAGTTGCGGCTGATGCCACGGTTTCGGTTGCGGCACGCCGATCTGCCGGCTGAGCAAGTCCAGGTCGGCGTCGACCATCGTGGTCACCAACTCTTGGAAGGTCACTCGCGGCTTCCACGCCAGTTCCGCCTTGGCCTTGGAGTAGTCGGACAAGAGCAACTCCACTTCCGCCGCCCGGAAGAACTGTGGGTCAATCACCACGAAATCCTGCCAATTGAGGCCTGCATGGGCGAAGGCGATGGACACGAACTCTTCCACGGTGTGGGTCTCGCCGGTGCCGATGACGTAATCGCGCGGTTCGTCCTGCTGCAACATCAACCACATCGCGCGGACGTAATCGCCGGCGAATCCCCAGTCGCGTTTGGCCTTGAGGTTGCCCAGCCGCAGTTCGGTGGCCAGGCCCAACTTGATGCGCGCCACGGCATGGGTGATCTTGCGGGTTACGAATTCCAGTCCGCGCCGCGGCGACTCGTGATTGAAGAGGATTCCCGAACAGGCGAACAGGTTATAGCTTTCGCGGTAGTTGATGGTGATCCAATGTCCGTAGACCTTGGCCACGCCGTACGGGCTGCGCGGGTGGAGAGGAGTGGTTTCGCGTTGGGGGGTTTCTTGCACCAGGCCGAACATCTCGCTGCTGCTGGCCTGATAGAAGCGGATCGACTTGTCAACCGAGCGGATAGCCTCCAGGAGGCGGGTCACACCGAGTGCGGTCACTTCGGCGGTGAAAATGGGCTGGCTCCAACTGGCGGCCACAAAGCTCTGGGCAGCGAGGTTGTAGACCTCGGTGGGCCGGACCTGCCGCAGGAGCGACTCCAACGAGGACTGATCCAGCAGGTCGGCCGGGTGCAACTGGATGTCGTCAATGAGGTGCTCGATGCGACCCAGAGAGTTAGTGCTGCTGCGGCGCACCAACCCGTGGACCTCGTAGCCCTTCTCCAGGAGGAACTCCGCCAGATACGAACCGTCCTGCCCGGTAATGCCGGTGATCAACGCGGTAGGGGGCATGTTCTTCACTTCCTTGTTCTTGAACTGGACGAAGCGGGGAGTCCGCTGGGTCGCGAGCGATTGACCGCCAGACAAGAAATGCCGGGAGCGGGACCGGATGCAGGGTCCTTTCGAACGGACCCGTTCCCTGCACAACTTCTTCTGGAGGCCAGCCATCCCCACAGTTATAGACGCCCTGACCACCGCCCCAGCCCTGGGGAGCGTCGGGGTCTTTCCGCGGGGAGTGTATCTTGTTCCGGCCGATTTGAAAACAGCGAAATCGCATTTCGTGCGGGGGGTAAGGTGGGGGTGGAAGTGCTGTTGCAGGGACAGAAAGGCTGTGTTATGGTATTCACACCTTGGGGTTGTCGGGGTGCGTCTCGCCCTCAAGGGACCGGTTTGGAAGCCGATGTCCAGCGTGTCTCTGATCCAGAGCGCGCCGTTTGTTTCGCACGAGTGCCAGGGAAGGAACCCGCACCTTGCGTATCTATCGAGACAGCCCGAGGCGGCTTGAAGAGCAACACGGCTGCCCGGCCTGTGCTGTCCGCATGGCGGCCAGGAGGGCTGCTTCCGGCCGTTCCACTTGTCTGACCACATTGCGTTCTCGGGCCGAGCAGTCCCGCGCATAGACTCAGAAATAGACCATATACTATGAGAAACTTCGGCAAGGCGATTCGCCTGGCGCTGCGTTATCCGTTTTCGATTGTCGCGGCCTTTCTTTGCTCGCTGGCCGTGGGGGTGCTGTGGGGGGGCAATATCATGGCCCTCTATCCCTTTGTCGAGGTCGTCTTTCGAGGCGAATCGTTCCACCGCTGGATGGACCGCCGGGTCGCGACTGGCGAGGAGGCGTGCGCTTCGTTGACCAAGGGCATCGGTGAGCTGGAGGAGAAGCTGGCCCAGGCGCCGGATGCGCAGAAAGTCGAGTTGAACAAGCAACTCGCTATGGACCGTTCCCGTTTGGCGGCCGAGCAAAAAGGGCTCGAACGGTCGCGTTGGAGTCAGGATCTGGTGAAGCGTTACTTGCCGGACAATCCCTTTCAGAACCTGGTGCTGGTGATCGGGGCCTTGATTCTGGCGACGGTCCTCAAGTCGACGCTCCTGGTGGTGAGCATTGTCCTGGTGGAGCGGGTCAAGCAGTTGACGATGTTCGATCTCCAGAACCAGTTCTTTGCGCGCACGCTGGACATGGACCTGGCCGCGTTTGGCAAGCATCGCACAAGCGGCTTGCTGGCGCGCTTCACCTACGATTTGCGAATTCTGGAAGCGGGAATCGGAACCCTTTTCGGGCCGGCGGTGCGCGAACCACTGAAGATGATCGCCTGCCTGGTGGGGGCAGCCATGGTCTCCTGGCCATTGCTGGTGTTTTCGCTGCTGATCAGCCCGATCGGCATGCTCATGATGCGTTCGCTGAGCAAGGCCATGAAGCGCACCACGGGAAAGAGCATGGATGTGATTGCCATGTTGTATGCCCGTCTGACGGAATCGTTCAACGGCATCAAGGTGGTCAAGGCCTTCACCATGGAGGCCCACGAGCGCGACCGCTTTCAGGACACGGGTCGGGAGTATGTGCGGCGCGTGTTGCGGGGCGTGACGTACATGGCGCTGTTCAAGCCGGTGAGCGAGGTGATGGGGATTCTGATCGTGTCCACGGCCTGCCTGGCCGGCGCGCACCTGGTGTTGAATCAGCAGACGCACCTGTTCGGCATGCGGATGTGCGACATTCCGCTGACGGGCACGGACTTGCTAATCTTCTTCGCCATGCTGGCCGGCGTGGCCGACCCGGCGCGGAAGATGAGCGATCTGTATGCCACGCTGATCGGTGGGATCGCCGCGGCCGACCGAGTGTACGACATGATGGAGCACAGCCCCCAGGTATGCGATCCCGTCGCGCCGCAATCCGTGTCGCACCCGCACAGCGAGCTGGCGTTCGAGAATGTGGGCTTCGGGTACACGAGCGAGCAACCGGTCCTGCAAGAGATCAACCTGCGGATTCCCTTTGGGGAAACGGTGGTCTTGATTGGGGCCAACGGCTGCGGCAAGAGCACGTTGGTGAATCTGATTCCGCGTTTCTTCGATCCTGTGTCGGGATCGGTTTGCCTGGACGGGGTGGACCTGCGGAACGTGATGATTCGGGACCTGCGGAAGCGGATCGGATTGGTGACCCAGGAAACGTTGTTGTTCGATGAGACGATCATGAACAACATTCGCTATGGATCGCCCGAGGCCACCGACGAGCAAGTCATGGAGGTGGCGCGCAAGGCTCACGCGCACCACTTCATCATGGAAGAGTTGGACGACGGATATCAGACGGTGGTCGGGCAGTCGGGCGGGCGACTTTCGGGCGGCCAGCGGCAGCGGATCGCCTTGGCGCGGGCCATGCTCCGCAATCCCGAAATCCTCATCCTGGACGAGGCCACCAGCCAGATCGACATCGAGAGCGAGGAGTTGATTCACAAGGCGTTGGAGACATTTACGCGCGGGCGGACGGCGATCCTGATCAGTCACCGTCTGTCGACGTTGAGCCTGGCGGACCGGATCGTGGTCATGGACGCGGGCCGGATTGTGGATCAAGGCACGCACGAGGAACTGCTGGGCCGCTGCAACCTGTATCGGCGGCTGTTCCAGAATCAGCTTTCGGAAGCGGCGTGAGGTCAAGGTTCCCGGGGCAAGCGGTTGGAAGTGGAGGAAACCGATGGACAATCGTGCCGTTGGTGTCGGCAGTTGCTGCGTCTGCGAGGACGAGGTGGCACACGCCGGCGAAAACGTGTCTGGGCCGGGGCATGCCGAGAAGTCGCGAGCGCGCCCTGCAAGTCGGAACGTGTCTGGCCGGGGGCTGGTTCGTCGCTGTGGCGAGTTGGCCGCGAAGCTACGCCACCACCTTCCGCGGTGGATAGGTGGTCGGAGAGTGGGCACTGAAGCGGCTCCCGTCGAGCGGCTGCACGATTCCGACGACGGCCCGGAGAAGAGGTGCGCGAACCGGGATGAATCGGAACTAGCCCTGCTGTGCGAGCAGTTGGAAGGCCGGAACCGGAACCTCGAAGCTCAGCTGCGATCCCGCGAGCATTATGCGGCCGCGCTGCGCGAGGAGTTGATGGCACGTACGTGCGAACCCCAGGGGGCTGTACCGAAGGCGGAGGATGCCGAGAGCAAGCGGAGGCTGGATCAGTTCTACGTAGCCTTTGAGGATCGTTTTCGCGGAAGCCGGGAATTGATCCGCGAACGGGTAGCTGTTCACCTGCCCTACGTGCGTGCTTCGGCCGCTGCGTCGGAACTCACGGTGGATTTGGGCTGCGGTCGTGGAGAATGGCTGGAGGTGCTGCGCGAGAATGGTTTTCGGGCGCGCGGCGTCGACTCGAACCTGGTGATGATCGAGATGTGTCGGGAGCGCGGGCTGGACGTAGTCTCTGCAGACGCGCTGACATTTCTGCGGAGTCTGCCGGACGCCAGCGTAGGCGCCGTGACGGGATTCCACATCGTGGAGCATCTGCCGTTCGAGGTGTTGCTGCAGTTTCTGTTCGAAAGCCAGCGGGTGCTCAAGAGTGGCGGGATGGCAATCTTTGAGACACCAAACCCGCGGAATATTCAGGTTGCCGCGTGCAATTTCTATCTGGATCCTACGCACCGGAATCCGGTGCCTAGCCAGCTCTTGAAGTATTTGCTCGAGGCGTGCGGCTTGTGTCGCGTCGAGATTCTAGAACTGCATCCCGAGCCGGGAAGACTGATTCGCGATCACTCGGAAGTTGCCGGCCGATTCAATGAGCTATTTTGTGGGCCGCAGGACTATGCAGCCATCGCATGGAAAGCCTGAACAAGGCACTCTTGACGCGTGAAAGCGAACAGGACTGATGAGCGGTGGTGAGCAGCGCGGGGTGGTTTATGGAAGTACAACTTGACTGTCCGAGCAGAGTGCAGGTCGCATTGTGCAGGCCGGTCCGGATCTTCCTGGACTGCACGTCTACCTACCACAATCCAGTGGGGAGGACAGGAATTCCGCGCGTCGTACGCAACGTCGTGGCTTCTGCGGGCCAAGCAGCAGATTCGCTGGGATTGCGGTGGAACAGCGTCTTATTGAATCGGGAGAACTGGCAAACGGTGTGCTGGCAGTTGCCGCATGACGTCAGTTGTGATGATCCTTTGCGACGGCGGGTGTCGGGGGTGGCGCGCCGCGTGGGGCGGCGCCTGCGCAAGACGTTCGTACCGCGGACCCTGGTCCGTTGGGTAGGGAACCAGATCTCCCGGGTGATGCCGGCCAGGCAGAAAGCGGCGGTGGATTTCGGTCCCGGAGATGTGCTGCTGCTGTTGGACGGATACTGGACCTATCCCAGCATGGATCTGGCGGCGATCCGACGTACTGGAGCGCGCATCGGGATGGTGGTCTACGATCTGACGCCTATCAAGTATCCGCAATACCACACGGCAGAGTTGACGCGTTGTTTTGTTTCACGACTTCGCGAGGTGATTCCGCACAGCGACTTCTTCGTCAGCATTTCGCGCACGGTGAGGGATGAGGTGCGGGAGTACGTGCAACGGGAATTCCCGGAGAGGGCGTTTCCCGATGAGGCCTTCGGTTGGTTTCCGCTGGGGGTCAAGCTGGATATGGCGCGCACCTTGGCCAGGGTTCGCCCGGGACTGCATTCCGTTTTTTGCGGGGGCGCCCCGGTGTACCTGTGCGTGGGGACAGTCGAGCCGCGCAAGAATCACAAGGCTATTCTGGACGCATTCGATCAGCTTTGGCGTCAGTCGCCGGAAGTGCGATTATGCCTCGTGGGAAGGCACGGCTGGATGGCAGACGAGATTGGCATGCGGATCAAACGGCATGCACGCTATGGGCAGCAATTGTTCTGGTTTCAGGAGTTGGGGGACTCGGAACTGGACTACTGCTATCGGAGATCCAAGTCCTTGCTCTACGCGTCGTTTGCAGAAGGCTTTGGACTGCCCATCGCCGAGTCGCTGCAATACGGCTTGCCGGTGATTGCCAGCGACATTCCGGTGCATCGTGAGGTAGGTGGAGAGTTCTGCGCCTATTTCGATCCGCACCGCCCCGAAGCCCTGGCAGAACTCGTCGCGGGCATTGAGGCGGGACGCGGATTGCCTGTCACGCGCCGGCCGGAAGAATACCTGGCGACGGACTGGGAGACCAGTACCAGGCGATTGTTCGAGGAGTGCCTGTGTTCCGTCAAGGACGGAATGTTTCTGGCCGGCCAGGGCGATGCGTGCCCTCATCCGGACGCGGCAATCGAGAGACGATGTCTATGAGTCTCGCAGTCAGACCGAACCATCACACGAGCGGCGGATGGCGCAGAATCCCAATCGCCGTTCCAAAGCAGGATCCAGCCAAGACGTCTCTGGTCGAGGCGGGAGCCTACATCGTAGCGATCCTGGTGTTCTGGGCGGCGGTTCTGCGGATCGATTTCCACGCGGACGAAGCGATCTACCTGAGCAGCATCCCGGTTGGGATCGGCAATGACGCGGGGCTTGTCTATCATTTGATTTACTTGTTGGGATCCTGGGGGACGCCAACACCGGTGGCAGGGCGGATGACGTCCTTGGTGCTTGGCGTCTTGTTGATTGTGTTCGTCACGCGGTCCTTTCAGTGCTGGTTTCCGCAACGGCGCGCGTTAGTGTCTTGGTTGGTTCCAGTCCTAATCGCGGTCTCCTACCAGGGGATATTCTTGACGCTGCGCGTCCGTCCAGAGATTTCCTGGGTCCTCGTGTCGGCAATGACGGTCTGCTTTCTGTCCTACGCGGAGTCGACGAAACGCCGCGTATTCATGGTGCTGGCTCTGGCCGCATTGCTGCTTCTGCCCATGAATCACCGCTTGGCCTGGTTCCCCTGCGCCTTTCTCGCGGTGTACCTGTTGTTGTTCGCCTCCCGCAGCTTGGGGTGGAGATTCACGATCGCCGGTCTGTCGGCGATGGGGCTTGGCACGATCTTGAACGTAGTGCTGAGGGCATGGTTGGCCGGCGCAGACGTTCACGAAGCGGTCGCGGTCTTCTGTCAGTCCACGTCGAGTGCTCATCGGCCCGACCTGGATGACTTCTTCGTGAACGTGTACTGGACCGCGTGCGATTTCTTGCGGGATGGCGCGGCAGCGGCATCCTGGTGGGACAGGACGCTTCCCAGGGGTTTGAGCCGGAAGGTGTCCCATTTCTTCTTCCAATGCGCCCTGTGGGCGGCCTGCCTGCCCTTGCCTTTGGTGGCAAAGACCTGGCGAACGCGCTATGTGTTTGCCTTTCCGCTGTTCGCCTTTGTGGCGTTTCATGTATCCGGCTACTACAACCCGACCTACGCGACGATCTTCTCGCTGTACTCGGTGTTGGCTGTGTTGTATGTATCGCTCGACGAAGGCGGATGGCGGCGCGGCGTGGCGAGCGCCTTGGTCTGCCTCTCGCTCTTCAACGGACTATCGTTTCTGGCGACGCGGGTATTGAACCACGGATACGCGAGCATCTACTGCGTGGAGCAGGAGATTCGAGATCTCATTACGCGTCTGGAGCCTGGCGAGTCCATCGCCTATCCCGAGAGATTGATGTCGGCGGGACTGTTTCATCCTGGACCGAAAGCCGTACTGTTCAAGAACCCAATCCCCAAGGATGTCGACCTGATCATCGTGGATGACTACGACTTCGATATGTATCGTTTCGTGCCGGACTACGAGGAACGCAGAAAGGAAATCGAAGCAGTGGTCGCTGAGCGCCGCGAGGTCCGTTCGTATACGGAACCGGTATATGAAAACGAGAAGATGCTCGCAGGCAGCGGTGATCCAAGGGGATCGACGGTGCAGGGATCGTGGTTCTTTCGAAATGCCGTGGGTTACCGGGTGACGGTCTGGCAACGTCAGGAGAAGGGCCCATGGCGGTGAAGAGTTTGGGGGACCGTGGGAGTCTGTGGGGGGGAAGCAGTCCATGCGGTGAATGGAATCGACCGTTGTCGCGTTTTCCTGGACTACCTCGTGACGCCGGCGAGACGTGGTCCGGCGAAGGCGGGGAGTGCGGCGATCGCCGTAAGATGTGGGGCTGATGGTATGGATAGAACTGAAGAAGGCGAGATTTGCAGCGGTGCTACCATTCTCGCAATCCAGCGTCTGCTTGCGGAGGCCGTGCTCGGACGGCGACCGGCAGCGGAAGGCTACTCGGTGCAAGGCGGAGTGGTGGACTGCAACGCCCTACTGGATATTCCCTGCGAAGGGGACTTTGTAGACGCAGTCTTTCGGCAGATCGAGGGACGGGAGATTACAGATCGACTGCGACGGAAATGGCTCAAGCGTCTGCGGTGGATACCGCGGGCCGTGATGGTCCTGTGCCTACGGTACACCAAGGAAGGAAAGGAACACGCAGTGCATGTTCCTGGACTATGGATATCCTTGCTCTTCAACCAACCGCAGAGAGGGTGGTTGGGGATCCGGATGGGACGTCGCCACCAGGATGCTGTCCGCCGCTGGGTGGTCAACGCCGTCAGGAGTTGGCACGGCAGGCGGGAGGTTGAGTCGAAGCCTCAAGGCGTGGACTATGGCGTGGAGAGAGTGTTGCCGCGGTCGACGGCCGTAGGCATTCCGTTGGGACGCACATCGGGAGCAATCAAAGAGAGCGTATGCGGAAAGTCGCTTTGATTACGCCTTGGCCGCCGCAGCGGACAGGGATTGCTGACTACGCGTTTGATTTGGCGATCGGCCTGGCTCAACAACGAGTCGAGGTGGTGGTCTTTACCGATGAGGAGGTGCCGGTGCCGGCGGGCCAGGGCGTACAGGTGCGCCATGTGCGCGAGTTTGACGGCGCGCGGCAGTACGATCGCGTTGTCTACCAGATGGGAAACAACCCGGCTTTCCACTCCTCGGTCTTCCTGTTGCTGGCCAGGCATGGTGGCGTGGTGCATCTGCACGACATGGTGCTGCATCACCTGGTAGCCTATTACACCGTTGCCCAGGGCCGGAGCCATCTCTACTATCGGTTGCTGGAGCACTGGTATGATTCGAATGTGATGCAGACCGTGCGCGCGTGGAACGAGGTGAACCGGGTGTGTTTTTGGGATTCGCCGCGAGTCACGGAAATTCCCCTGTTCGACCCGGTTCTGCGATATGCACACGGGTGTATTGTGCACTCGGAGTTCTGTCGACAACGGGTCCAGGCGCGGTTGCCGCATTTGGCGTGTGCGGTCATCCCGCAGTGCTATCGCGATATGAAGGTCGTCGTTCCGCCCTCCAATCGCTGTTTTCGGATTGGCGTGTTCGGCATCCTGCAGCCGCACAAACACGTGGACAAGGTGCTGCGGGGCGTAGCGCACACCCTGGCACAAGGGGTGGATGTCGAACTGGATGTTGCGGGCAGCATTGAGCCCGGGTGCGAAGGCCTACCGGGATTGGCGCAGGAGCTGGGCATCGAGTCCCGAGTGCATTTTCACGGCCGAACGGAGGAGGCGGAGTTCGTTCGGCTGATGCAATCCGTGGATCTGTGCATGGCACTGAGATATCCAACGATGGGGGAGTCCTCGGCGGTTGTCTCCCGCTGTCTGCAACTGGGAGTGCCGACGGTCGTGAGTGACGTTGGCTGGTATGCGGAACTACCTTCGGTGGTACAGAAGATCGGCACCGGCGACCAGGGCATGCAGGCAGAGGTGAATTCGCTGATCTTCCGGCACGCGACGGACCAGCAGTACCATCAGGCCATCCGCGAAAAGGCTGCCTCGCATGCCGAAAGGGAATTCGAGTTTGGTGGTCTTGCAGCGCGGTACTTGCGCTTTCTAGACGCTTTCCCGACGCAGAGTCCGGCAATGCCGTCGGTGGAGGCGAGGCAGGCCTGCTGAGGCACGATCCGGATGCCCGAAATGGCACAATCGGCAAGGAGCTATACCGTCGCGATCGTGGTGCTTGGTTTGCGCCCCCCCAGACAAAGGGTTCGTGGAACTGGCCTTGTAGCTAAGAAAGGGTCCTTGGTATCCTGCCTGCCCCGTCTGTATCCGGGCTGAAATGCGGATATCGTCGGTGATGTAAGAGTGCCAATTCCATGGCCTTGGGAGGAAGCCCATGGGCATGTTTGCCTTAGCTGGAAAATCAGGGGACTGAGCGGACTCATCCCCCGCACACCTGGGGCCATCGAGAGCTTGAAAACGGCTGAGATCGCGACAATGCGGTGCCAAACCAAGCAGCAGTCATCATTGCACCGTCGTGCGAGCGCGCTAATCAAGGCGTCTTGGACCCGTTGGCCGGGCGTCTGGCACGCGGTTCTGTTCTTCCTAGGACTCTATATCGCCATAACCGTGTATGCGTTTCACGGTTTCCAGGGGAACTGGTGGGGGTTCTTTCTGCCTGGACGGCAGTTTGGCGTACCGGAAAGGGAGGTTGCCCAGGGAATTCGGCCGGTATGTGAAGTGGGTTGGGACGGCCAGTTCTACTACTATCAATCCAATGATCCCTGGGCATTGAGGGATGCCTCTGCACACATCGACACACCACCGTATCGTTACCAACGAAACGGTGTGCCGTTGCTGGCGCACCTGACCGCTCGACTCCTGGGCCACGATTTCGTCACCGCGCATCATTTTCAAGTCATCCAATTAGGCCTGTTTGCCATTGGCTTGGGCGTGTTGGTTTCCTGGTTGCGGGAGCACGGGTTATCTGCGGTGTGGGCCTACGGGTGGGCCCTGGGAGCTGGAACGTTAAATGCGCTGCTCCACGGTCTGCCCGACGGCGTGGGTGACGCCATGTTTATCATGGCGTTGGTGGCCGTTCTGCGCGGGCAAGTTGTCTTGTACGTACTGTCCGCGACGCTTCTGCTGCTGGTGCGCGAGTCGTACGCCGTGGTGGCGGGGATGGTCTTCCTGGTCAGCATTTTGGGGCATTTAGCCTGGAAGCGAGACAAACAGAGTGAGCGGCAAGGGGCGCCTGTACCGCGTTTGCTGAAGCATCTTTTGCCGGCCGAGAAAGGGCCTGGGGGGGTGCCTGATTCTCCAGGGTGGGCTCGTGTCTGGCTGTCAGGGCCGCATGCACTGGGGGCGTCCACAGCCACACTACTGCTGATCCCCTTGATGGTCTTCATGGCCTGGCAGTGTTACGTGACGCATCGTTTTGGGCAGTCGGGCTCACAGTCGGCCGCGGGTGTGATTCTCACCTATCCCTTCTGGGCCATGCTTCAGGCGATCTACAGCGCACTCAGCGAGTGCCTTTTCTCGTGGGGCAGGCACTTGAAACCACTGGTATTGGTGCTGTTGGGCGCAATAATCTTCCTCGCCGGCTTTGTGGCCGCCTGGCGTTGCCGATCCAAGGCAATCGTCATTTGGATTGTGTTTCCCTACCTAGGGATTCTGACGCTCATGTCCAGCACGGTGTGGTGTGATTGGAGCGGCTACCTTAAGGCAATGGGAAGCGTTGTCGCCCTGATGATCATTCTGTTGCCCTGGTACCAGCCTCGTTGGATCCATGGTCTGCTCCTCGTCTGCATGATTTGGGGGACGATCCATGTGGCCAATTTCAGCCGGCGGCATCTGTTCGCGCCTTATCCCGACTGCATGTGGCGCGTTGTCTCTGCAGGAATGCAGGAGGGTTTCGTCTCCTCCTTCAACCCCGAGTTGTCGGTGAACGAGTTGGGGGGGATGCAGTTCTCTGGAGAAAGGCCACACGGCTTGTTCGCGTGGTTTAGCCGTGATTGTGCTTATATCCCGGTACGGGTGCGAAACTGCGGTCGAGACACCTGGTGGGCCATGCCGCAAGATGGCAAGTATGCCTTCCGATTCACCTGCGAGTGGTTCAGGGCCGGTAACGGCCGTCGAGTCAGTTGTGGACGGTTATCGACGTCGCTGTCGCAGGACGTTTTGCCTGACGGCATGCACGAACAACTGATAGCGGTGGGTGTGCCGCCACCCGGGCAGTATCGGCTGCAGTTGTCTATGTATCAGGTCGGCTCATTGTCGAGTGATGTGAAAGTGTGTTGTGACCTGCCAATCACAATACCGGAGGTTCCGCGTCAGGTCTGGACCGTCTGCCGAAGCGAGTCCCCAGGCGCGAACTGGAGGCGATAAGTCTAGGGCCTGTTCGGAAAGCGTGTCGGCGCGCGGCCCTTGCGGAATTACTGGAGCGCGAACTCGCGGCCCCAGAAAGCGGTGTTCAGGTGAGGTTCATGGAATCACTCCGAGAGCGTGTGCTAGCTTTCCGACCACGCCTGGCGGCAACTACGATGGGTAGCGATGTGGCTGGAGCGGATTGCGAACAGAAGAGAGCAGGCCGGCATCGTGGCTGGCGCCGGTGCCGTGAGTGGTTGCGGCGCAGCGGGCTGACCTACCTGGCCTACCGCTATCGGTATCTGGCCGCATTCACGGTCATTGGTTTTCTGTCGATCCTGCTGGAGTTGGCCGTTCTGCGATTGCTGGGTCGCCTGGCGCAGGATCGCTATTGGGCCACGGGCGTGGCCTTTCTGGTGGGCATGACCTTCAGCTTCCTGGCCAACGCTTTGCTCAACTTTCGCGTGCCTCGGGCCTATCTGTTGCGCACGTTCGGCTGGTTCGCTGCGATTTCCACGCTTTCCTTCGCCTTGAACATGGGAATGCTGCGCGTGCTGCACGGCGATTTCTCGGCGGACTATGGCTGGCTGCGGCTGATAACGGCCGGCTGCCTGTTTGTGGTCGGCTATTCGCTGCACCGTCGCTACACGTTCGATGTGGCGCGCAACTTCGGCTTGGCGGTCTACGCCTCCGAAGGCGAGGATCCCCGGCGCCTGTACGAAATGGTGGGGCACAATTGCGACCACATCCACGTGGATCTGATCGACGAAACAATGGCCCATCGTCCCCGGCCAGTCTGCCTGGAAAACATCGCCACGGCGCGACGCTTGTGGGCCGGGCATCCCTTGGCGTTGCACATCATGTCCCGACGGCCCCGGCAGTGGATGGACGCTACCTGGTCTTCCGTCGATTGGTATCTGATCCATCTTGAGTCCGAGGATGACCTGTGGGATGTGATCTTCCAGTGCCGCCTGGCGGAGAAGCAGGTGGGGCTGGTGTGGCGTCCCGGCGATCAGGTGGAACTGCTGTTGCCCTATCTGGCGCACGTTGACTTTGTGATGGTGCTGGCGATCCAGAATCCCGGCTGCTCAGGTCAGCAGATGTGTCAGGAGGCGTTGACAGTTGCGGCGGCTCTGCACCGCCTGCGGTCGCGATATGGATTTGAGTTGATGTTCGATGGTGGCGTGAAGGCGAACAACGTGGCGCAGATTCCAGCCAAGTATGTTGTCGCGGCATCAGCCGTCCTGGATGCCGTTGACCCGGTGGAAGCGGCCCACATCCTGCGCAGCGGAGCCCGCTTCCGCCGCGCAGCGTGAGTTTGCCGCGGTGCGCGTCCCGGGCCGACCGCGGACGTGGACCATGCGAGGCCCAGATGAGGAGAAATGCAGCATGTGTGGCCAGAGTCAGCTTCAAGCAGCGTGCGATGCCTGTCCCGAGTTGTCGATCGTCTTGCCCTGCTACAACGAAGCAAAAGGCTTGGAGGCCTTGGTACGGCGGTTTGCGGAAGCCGGGGCTGGGTACGACTTCGAGTTGATCCTGGTCGATAACGGTTCAAAGGACAGGACGCCGGAGGTGCTGGCCGGGCTGTTAACCCGTTTCCGCTTCGCCCGGTCCATACGGGTTGAGGTCAATCAGGGATACGGCCACGGGATTTTCACGGGGCTGCGCCAGGCCCGCGGACAGATTGTGAGTTGGTCGCACGCCGATCTGCAGACCGATCCGGGAGATGTGTTTCGGGCCCTGGAGGTGTTGAAGGGCAGCGGCCTGCCAGCGCAGACGTTAGTCAAGGGGCATCGCTATGGGCGTCGGGCCAGCGAACGGTTCATTTCGTGGGGGATGCAAGTCGTGGCCACCGTCTTGTTGCGCAGCCGACTGAAGGAGATCAACGCCCAGCCCAAGCTGTTTGGTCGCGAGTTGCTGAGTGCATTGACGCACGCGCCGATCGACTTCAACTTCGACGTCTATGTGCTCCACGAGGCCAGGCGTCAAGGATGGCAGGTCAGGTCGATTCCGGTGGCTTTTCCGCCGCGACAATACGGGCAATCGAATTGGGCAGCGACGTGGCGATCCAAGTTGCGGACGATCCTGCGATCGGTCAAGTACATGTTGCGTCTGGGGGTGTTGGGGGCAGAATGCGACAACTCGATGCGGGCGGCGGACGAACGGGCCTTTTGCCAAGCCAGCACGGCCGAGGAAGCGAGTCGGGCGGCATGAGCGACGCTGTCACCGCGCGGCCCATGTTCCTGGCCCTGACGCCCGATGCCCGGCTGGATGCGGCGATCCTGGACTATAAGCGCCGCGTACACGAACTGGTGGGGCCGCAACGATATCTGGATCATCCACCGCACATGACGGTCTATCTCGCGGTCTTTGCCGGGGGGCAAGACATGGGCGAGGCTATGGCGACCTTGGCGCAGATGCGGGCTCCCGCGTTAGAGATCCACGGCTGGCACGTATTCGCCCGCGATCCGCTCACGGGAGGCAATACCCTGGTTATGGATCCGACTGAGGAGTCCAAGCAGGTGTTGCGCCGGCTGCAGGCGCGAGTGATCGAAGTGCTGGCACCGCTGCGGATCGTGGCCGCGACGGAGCAGCGATTCCTGGGCCCAGACTGCCGGCTGAGCGCGCCACAGGCAGAGTGTGTGCGTTCAAACGGGTTTCCCTATGTGGGGGCTGGCTGGCATCCGCATTTCACCGTGGCATCGATTCGGCAGGAAGACTGGCCGGTGGTGGAGCGGCAACTGCTGAACGCGCCGCCGCGTCTCAGGATCCATTGTCCCGAACTCGCGTTGTACGAGTTGCTGGAGGAGCATCCGCGGTTGGTGCAGGCGTTTACCCTGGAGGGAGGGTCGGCTTCATGCTAACGACCGTGAGCGTTCGGAATACGGGCCGTGCTGAACGGGACGCGCACGCGGCGGACGAGGGCCTGGCGTCGCTCTTGGGGCCGCGCAAAGGGCCGATTGTTGCGGCGCTGTGGGAAGTCATCGATCAATGCGCGTGGGTTTGTTCAGCAACGCTGGCAGGTAGTTTTCTGCATGGGCAGGGTTTGGAGGGGATCAGCGACATCGACCTGGTGCTCGTTGTGGATCGCTTGAACACCGAGCGATTCGAGGCTCTGCAGGCGGCCTTTCATGCGGCGTTGGCGCCGGTGTTGAAGCAGGAGGGCTACGCCCTGCGAATCAATCCCACCTTGGGGCCGTTGAAGTTCAACGACCCGGATACGGCAGTTCTGCACCTGATGGTCTACTCGCAGCAGGCGCATGTGAACCATGTGGTGGAGAGCCCGTTTACCTGCTTTGACTGGCAGCGCTCCGCGGTGCACCGCAAACGCGCTCTGGCCGACGTTTACCCAGTATTCGGGCTGCAACCGCATCATTTCCTGGGCGCGCGCCGCAGCGCTGGGGAGTATCTGCGGGACTATCGGGCCCGGATCGTATCGTACCGAGAACTGCAGACCACGGCCGACGGATATCGGGAAGTGTGCTGCGAGAAGCCGATGAGCCTGCGCGATCGGCACGAGTTCGCCTATCACATCATGCGATTCCTGATGCGAAATCTGCTGAAACTGGTGAATCATGACAATGACGCGCCGGATGGCAGGTCGCTCTTGGATGGGTACTTTGCCCTGTTTCCAGCCGATGCGCGGGAGTTTGGGAGGCTGTACGAGGACTTGGCGCAAAAGAAGAGGGCCCTGGATTTTCAGGAAGAGTTAGCGGGGTTGGACGAACGTTTGGAGGGGTTTGTGAACGCGTTTGGCCTGCAGTTTCGGCGGGTCTTTCTGGAGGACGCGACGCGACATATCGTGTTCCGGCACGCGCCGACCGAGTTGAATCAGGGTGAGGGGAGGGAAGTGGCATTCCTGGGGCGTTCCGACCCGTCGATCTTCGCCGGCGAGCCCGAGGGTTTGTCGGCCGTGGCCGAGGCGGTGCGCCAGATTGAGCCTCGTACAGCGTGGGTGTCGCCGCTGCGGCGGTGCCGTGAGTCGCTGGCTCTGCTGGGGCAGAGCGTGCAATTGCCTCGCGCCGAGACCGATCCGCGCTTGGTGGAAATCGACTACGGCGCGTGCGAGCGATTGACCGTCAAGCAGGCCCAAGCAGCGCATCCCGAACTGTTCGCAGCCTGGCAACGCGGCGAGGATCCACCTTTCCCCAACGGCGAGGCAACATGCGACGTGCTGCGACGCGCCACGTCGTTCGTTGCGGAGCACTGGGCCGAAGGCAGCGGCAACACCGTGGCCTGTACGCACAACGTGGTCCTGAGATGCCTGGTGGGGGCGGCCTTGGGCGTGCCCGCCCAGAGTTGGCACCGGCTGCGCATTCCCCACATGCAACCGATTTGTTTCGTACAGACGCGGAACCACGGTTGGTTTGTGGACTTGGATCCCGACGTGGAACGCAGCCTGTTCGCCGGTTTTCGGCCGGAGGAACAAGCATGCAACTGATCATGCCGATGGCCGGATTGGGATCGCGGTTTGCGGTTGCGGGCTACAAGACGCCCAAGCCGCTGATTCCGATTGCCGGGGTGCCGATGGTGGTTCGCGTGGTCCGCGACCTGCCTCCCGCCGAGCGAATCGTGTGCATGGTGCATCCGGATCACGTGCGCGATCACCGCATCGGCGAGACTCTGCGGGATTACCTGCCGCAGGTGCGGGTCTTGCCTACTCCGGGTCTCACGCGCGGGCAGGCCTGCACCGTGCGATTGGCCGCGACGGCTGTCGATTCTGCTCAGCCGGTGCTGGTGGCGGCCTGCGATGCCACGCATCTGTATGACCGGCAGCGGTTCGAGCGGTTGTGCGCCGACCCAAGCATCGAAACTATCATCTGGACCTACCGACGACAGCCGCACGTCCTGGCCAGTCCGCAAAGCTACGGTTGGGTGCGGACCGCAGGAGACGGAATCGACGTGTGCGAGGTCTCCTGCAAGCGGCCGGTTTCCGACCAGCCCTTGAACGATCATGTGATCAGCGGTTTCTTCTGGTTCCGCACGGCGGGCGGGTTATTCGCCGCCATTGATCGATTGGTGGAAGAGGATCGGCAGGTACGGGGGGAGTATTACCTGGACGTCGTGCCGAACGTCCAGATCGCGGCTGGACGCCGCGTCGTCGTATTCGAAGTCGAACAGTACATTGGTTGGGGAACGCCCGATGATCTCGAAACCTTCCAACGCTGGGAACGTTACTTCCGCACTCTCGGCGAGCCAGCCCTGGTCTGAGGCCAGGGAAACGCGGAAGCAACTGCTGCGATTCCTGGTTGTGGGCAGCACGTCGGTGCTGGTCGACGGGTTGGTGTATCGCGGGCTGGCCGTGGCGACAGGGCTGTCGCTTGACGCGGGGAAGGGAGTCTCGTATCTGGCCGGGGTGGTGGTGGGCTTTGCCGGCAACAAGTTCTGGACTTTTGAGTCCAGCCGCCGAACAGTCGCCGAGCCCATCTCCTACCTGACCTTGTACGCCGTAACGCTACTGGTGAACATCGTCTGCAACCGGCTGGCCTTGAGCGTGTTGGGGACGGGGCAGGCCTTGTGGGCGTTCCTGTTCGCCACGGGCGTGACCACGGTCTTGAATTTCCTGGGAATGCGGTTGATCACCTTCCGCAAAGGCATCGCCCAGAGACGGTGCGCGTCACAGCAAACATCAACGCCGGAAGCTCGCCCGAGCGTGGCTAACCGGAAAGATCGCGAACCGAGGGAAGGCATGGGGGCCCGTCACGGCGTGTTGTATCTCGCGCACCGGATCAATACAGTGCGGCAGTTGCTGGAAGTGCCGACCGAGTACGGAGTGGAGTTGGATCTGCGCGACGATGGCGACCGATTGGTGCTGCAACACGATCCCTTTCGATCGGGCGAGGACTTCGCCGAGTATCTGAAGCACTATCATCATGGCCT
This sequence comes from uncultured Planctomycetales bacterium, assembly GCA_937889015.1. Lineage (GTDB taxonomy): Bacteria > Planctomycetota > Planctomycetia > Pirellulales > Thermoguttaceae > CALARR01. Next base: position 36,428 of record CALARR010000217.1, read on the forward strand.
GATGATCCTCAACGTGAAGAGCGAGCGGATCGAGCATCGGGTGCTGGAATTGATCCGCCAGCATGACGTCAAGGACTACTTCTTCCTGGATTGCTCGTTCCCGATGATCCGGCAACTGGTGGCCCTGGGCGAGCATCGCATTGCCGTGCGGTTCTCGGAGTACGAGCCGATCGAGTCAGCGCTGGCGTTAGCGGGCCAGGTGGACTGGGTGTGGGTCGACTGTTTCACCAAGATGCCGCTGGACCCGGCGAGCTATGCCGCCCTGAAACAGCACTTCCGGCTGTGCGCGGTCTCGCCCGAGCTGCAGGGCAGGCCTGTGGAGAGCATTGCCGAGTATGCCCGGCAACTCGATCCGTATCCCATGGATGCGATCTGCACGAAGCGCCCCGACTTGTGGCAACAGACCATGCGCAGGGCTGCGGCGTGAACCACGGACGGCACGCAGTCGGCGCTGGTTCGTCGTTTAGTCCAGCGTCGGCACCACGAAGGGTTGCCGGTACTGGCGCTGTGACAGGCGGTTGGCCTCCTGGGCCAGCGCGCCTGTGAACTGGTCCTTGGCCGGGTCGAACTCCAGCCAGGGACCCAATGTGGCTCGGTTGACGCCCAGGTCGATGCCGTTTTCCCGCAAGTATTCGCGGCACCGCTGCAGGGCGTCGGCCAGATCGGCTTTGCCCTGGGCAGCCGCGAGGAGGGCCTCGGGCGCGACTTGCTTGCCCAACCGGTAAGAGACGTTGGCCATGTGGCAGCAGGTGGCGGAGGCATGGCCCACACGCGCGTCGGCGTTGAGCTGCTCGGGCTTGCGGCTGCGCACGGCCTCGATGAAGTTGGTCACGTGCCGGACTTCGACCTCCTGGGGCTTGGGCCCGCGCGGCAGATCCTTGATCTTGCGGCCTTGGTAATCGAAGAAGGCGCCCTCGCTCATGTCGCCGGAGAAGTAGCCGCCCTCGCAATCGACGGTCACGCCGCGCGTGCCGGTGCGGAACTTGCCGATCGTAGCCTTGGACTGACTGAAGTTGCGGATCTCGCAGATCAGGGGGGCGGGGCGGTAGTCGAACCAGGCGACCTGGGTGTTGGCCGTTTCGGCGCTGTCGTCGAAACCGAACCGCCCGCCGGCGCAGATCACGCGCGGCGGCGCCTGTTCTTGCCCCAGGGCCAGGCGGCAGACGTCGATCATGTGCGTGCCGTTGTTGCCGATCTCGCCGTTGCCGTAGTCCCAGAACCAGTGCCACTCGTAGTGCAGTTGCTTGCGGCGCGGCGGGCTGAGGGGCGCCGGACCGCACCACAGGTCGTAGTTCAGCGTGGCGGGGATGGGCGTGGGCTGATCGGGCCGGCCGATGCTGTCGCGGCGGCGGTAAACCATGGCGCGTGCGCAGCGGATCGGTCCCAATTCACCCTTTTGCAGGTCCTGGAAGGCCTGGCGGAGCAGTTCACTGGATCGGCGCTGTGTGCCGTGCTGCACGATCCGGCCGTACTTGCGCGCGGCGGCGACCATCTGCTGCCCTTCCCAGATGTTGTAGGAGAAGGGTTTTTCGACATACACGTCCTTGCCGGCCTGGCAGGCCCAGATGGTGCCCAAGGCGTGCCAATGGTTGGGCGTGGCCAGGACCACGGCGTCGATGTTGGGGTCATCGAGGACCTTGCGGAAATCGGTGTAGGCGGCGACCTGCTGGCCGGCGTCCTTGAAGGGCTGAAGCTCGTGGTCCAGCACCTCCTGGTCCACATCGCAGAGGGCGGCGATGCGCGTGCCGGGGACCTGGCTGAAGCGGGCCACCAGTTGCCGTCCGCGCCCGCCCACGCCACCGACGATCTTGATCCCGCCCAGGCCGATCACGGCCAGGCGGATCTCGGAACTGGGGCTGGTCGCAGCGCGGCCTTGGCCGGTCAAGAGGCCGGGCAGGCCGAGGGCCAGTCCGGCGGCAGTGGTCTGTTGGACGAAACGACGGCGGTTGATGCGATTCATATTTCTTTCCATGGAATGACATGCCAGCAAGGGGTTACTCGGACTTGGCCGGTGCGGAAACCCACTCCCAGTGGGAGCCGAAGAAGCCTGTCTGCTGCAGCGACTCCTCGGTGGTCTTGCCCGACGCGTCCACGCGCAGCACGGCATAGTCGCCCAGGCGTGGATAGAGCCGGGCATTGGTGCCGCGGAAGTCCTCAACGCCGAAGGTGTGCCCGCTGTTGAGCACCACGTAGCGTTTGGGGTTGAGCGGATTGGGATAGATCATGGCCAGGACGTGTTCGGCGGCGGAGTAGGCCTTGCCGCCCAAGGTGATGGACTGCTTGGTCCAGCGAATCGGCAGCTTGTCGGCGATCTGGGCCAGGAGCTTGTTGCTGGCGGGGTCGCCGAAGAGCACCAGGTTGTGGTTGGCGATGTCGCTGGCGGTGACGGCCGTATCGTCTTTGATCTGCATATCGCCGCGCAACCAGCGGGAATACTCTTGATTAAAGGTCTCCAAGGTGGCCTGGGCATATTGTTGCGCGGCCGGGTGGTTCGGTTTGCCGGTGCCGCGCACGCAGAGGAACGAATCGGTGAAGGCGTCGTCGATCGGGCCTTGGCGGCCGTGGGTCTTGCGTAGCGGCAAGGGGGTGTCCCAGGAGCCGCGGGGAACGTATTGGGCCGTCCATCCCTGCGGCCGTTTCTCCAGCAGGATTTCGCTGGTGCCGGAACGCGTGCCTTCGATCGCCACCTCGGCCTCATTGAGGAGCAACTTGGGCACGGGCCGCACTTCGCTCAGGACCAGCCGCGCGACATTCTTGGTGGTGATCTGCAGGCTGCCGTCGGAATTGCGCTGGGCGTCCACTTCGGCGCGTTGGTACTCCTGTTCCAGCAAGGCGACCTGGACCCAGAAGCAGCGGTTGTAACGCACGGTGTAGGTTACGAAGCGGATGTGTTCGGGCGGGGTGCGTCCTTTGACCAGGGCTGCCTTGATGAAGGCCTCGGACTGCTGCTTGCTGTCGGGATGGAACTTGTGGCCCGTCTTCGGGCCGACGAGGAAGATGGCGTTGATGTCCTTGGTTTTCCAGTCCAGCCCGTCGGCCGTGAAGTGGAAGCCCTCTTTCTCCAATTGCGCGCGAACGTTGGCGGTCTGTGCTGCGGCCCCGTCTTCCTCGCCGGCATAGGCCACCAGGGGCAGGTTGAAGGCGTTCAAGGCATAGTCGACGGCGTCGTAGATGTGCAGCATGGCTTCTTGATGAGGCGGGAAGTCGTCGCGCTTCATGTAGCGTTTGCTGTCGGTAAAGCCCGCGCCGGGTTCCATCGCCGCCCAGCGGTCGGGATACTGGAGTCCGAGGTGCCACGTGCCCGCGCCGCCCATGGAGAAGCCGCGAAGGACGATCCGCTTGGGATCGATCTTGTAGCGTTTTTCGACCGAGGCCAGGGCCTCGAAGACGTCGGTCTCGCCGGCCCAGCGGTAGGCATTGTTGCCACGGCCGTAGATGTCCAGGCGGATGTAGTCGCTGGGGGTCTGGCCCGTGGGAGCGACGTCGCCGCTGCGCGCGGCGATGAAACTCACTTCGTTCAAGGTGCCGCCGCGACCGTGCAACACGACGTCCAGGCGCACGGGCTTGCGGCCGTCGTAGTTGGGGGGAATGAACAGGCCATAGGGCTGCACGCTGCCGTCGACGCGCGAGCGATAGGCGCGCACGAGCGTGCCTTTCTGCTTGGGCCAGGCGGGTCGGCCGCTAGCCAGTTCCTTGGCGCGTGCCAGGCCCCGATCGAGCACCAACAAAGTGTCGGCCACGTATTTCTGGCTGTGAAACTCCTCGCGCGGATAGCGCGCGATCCAGACGGCCGCTTTGTGGAAGACTTCCACGTCGGCCAGCAGGCCTTCGTCCACGCGCCGGGCGCGGATTTTCTGCAAGACCGCGCCCAGTTCGGCCGTCTTGTCTTGGATCTTCTGCAGTTCTTCAGGCGTGGGTTGATAGGTGGAGGGCGCTGCGCCGACGGCGAGCGAGGCATACAGGAGCAGGGCAAAGGGAGTGGACATGGGTGGGCCTCATCATCGGCAGGAGGGTAAGTCGTACGAGAAGGGGTTACCAGCGATCGTGATGCACACGGTCGGGCTTGTAACGGTCGTCGGCATGGGGCGGCTGTTCGGCGGGATAGCCGAGCACGATCAGGCTGTGGGGGATGACCTGCGCGGGAAGCCCCAACAGACGCTGGAAGTGGGACACGCGTTCTTGTTGCGGGTGGACTCCAGTCCAGACAGCTCCCAGGCCGATAGCATGGGCCGCCAGCAACAGGTTCTCAACCGCGGCGGCACAATCCACGACCCAATAGCCGCGTGAAATCTCCAGGCTCGTGTCGCCGCACACCAGGATCGCCAAGGGGGCGGCGCTGGCCATAGAGGCGTAAGAGTTGATCTTCGGAATCTCGTCCAGCAACCGCCGCTCGCGGATGACCACGAACTGCCAGGGCTGGGCATTGCAGGCACTCGGGGCGGCCATGGCCGCCCCGAGAATGGTCTGCACCAGTTCTTCAGGCACGGGCTTGTTCTGGTACTTGCGCACGCTTCGACGCGTGCGAATCGCCTCCAAGAGATCCATCGATAGCTCCCTAATGGGGTGGGGGGCTGTGGTTGCAGTTTTTCCACCAAACGGTTTCCCAAGTACATAGCCTACCGCAAGCGAGAGGCGGATGCCACGGTTCCCCCGGCGCGCGGCGTTGCGGCAGGCCGTCTTGTCAAGTTGGCCCCAAGCTCCTATGCTTCTGGAGAGTGGTGCGGCGTCCCGTGCCTTGGGAGCGAAAGGAGAATCGCATGGCAGGTGCCCTGATTGCGTTGGTAGTCGTCCTGGTCGTGTTGTTGCTGGCGGCGATGATCGTAGTGGGGATGTACAACGCGCTGGTCACCCTGCGCAACCGCTACAAGAATGCCTTCGCCCAGATCGACGTGCAGTTGAAGCGCCGTTACGACCTGATTCCCAACCTGGTGGAAACGGTCAAGGGCTACATGAAGCACGAGCGGGAAACGCTGGAAGCCGTGATCCAGGCGCGGAACCAGGCGGTGAGCGCCGGTCAGCAGGCGGCGCGCAACCCGGGCGATCCGGCGGCCATGAGTTCGCTGAACGGGGCCGAAGGGATGCTCACCGCGGCCCTGGGACGGTTGTTCGCCCTGTCGGAGGCTTATCCCGATCTGAAGGCCAACCAGAACATGCTGGGGCTGCAGGAAGAACTGAGTTCGACGGAGAACAAGATCGCCTTCGCGCGCCAGGCCTACAATGACGCGGTCATGGCGTACAACACAAAGCGCGAGCTATTCCCTTCGTCGATCATCGCCGGGATCTTCAATTTCCAGGAGGCCCAACTGTTCGAGGTTCAGTCGCCCGAGGAACGGACTGCTCCCAAGGTTTCGTTCAGTTGACCGCCGCTGAGGATCCATGGCTACCGACTTTTTTCAGCGCCAGGAGACGGCTCGCCGGCAGACCTTTGTACTGCTGGGGCTGTTTGCGGCGGCAGTGATCGTGCTGGTGGGGACGTTGTACCTGGTGTGCGCGCTGTTGCTGAGCGAGGCGGCGCAAGGGGACGAGTACTTCGCTGCGCCCGCGCACAGCCTTTGGCATCCCGAGTTATTCTTGACGGTGGCCACGGGCACGCTGCTGGTGATCGGGCTGGGAAGCCTGTACAAGATCGTGGAGTTGGCCGCGGGCGGGCAGAAGGTGGCCCTGATGCTGGGCGGCCGGCAGATCCAGCCGCAGACTCGCGATCTGGCCGAGCGCCGGCTGTTGAACGTGGTCGAGGAGATGTCGCTGGCCTCGGGCGTGGGCGTGCCGCCGGTTTACGTGTTGGACGGCGAGCCGGGAATCAACGCCTTCGCCGCCGGCCATCGGCCCGAAGATGCCGTGGTGGCCGTCTCGCGCGGCGCTTTGCGCTACCTCAACCGCGACGAACTGCAGGGCGTGGTGGCCCACGAGTTCAGCCACATCCTCAATGGCGACATGCGGCTCAACCTGCGCTTGATCGGCGTGGTGCACGGGATTCTGGTGCTGTCGATCATCGGCTATTACGTGTTCCGCATTGCGACGGAGAGTTCGGGGCGCTCGCGGAGTTCCAAGAAGGAAGGCAACGCGATGTTGGCGGTCGTGTTGTTGGGCCTGGCCCTGATGATCCTGGGTTACGTGGGCAAGTTGTGTGGTCAAGTCATCAAGGCGGCCATCTCCCGCCAACGAGAATATCTGGCCGACGCCTCGGCCGTGCAGTTCACGCGCAATCCGTCGGGGATTTCCGGGGCGCTGAAGAAGATCGGCGGCCTGGCCGAAGGTTCGCAGATTCGCGACACGCACGCCGCGGAAATCAGCCATATGTTTTTCGGCGATGCATTTGCGGGAACCTTGTTCAACCTGTTTGCCACGCATCCGCCGCTGGCGGATCGGATCCGCGCACTGGAATCCGACTTTGACGGTCGATTTCCCGCGATTCAGCCCGTGGATGACGAAGGAAAAGAGCCTGCGGCCGCCGGTGCGGGCCGATCGCGGGCCAAGGCGGACAGCGGGGGGGAGACGGTTGTGGCCGCGCTGGCGGAGCCGTCCTCCACCCGGGCAGCGCCACGCGAAGCGCGTCGCCTGATTCCGCGCACCGGCACCTTGGGGCCCGAACAGGTCAACCTGGCCGGCCGGTTGCTGGCCAGTCTGCCGCCAGCGCTGAAGGCCGCGGCGAGCGAGCCCTACTCGGCCCGGGCCTTGATTTTCGCGTTGCTGCTAGCTCGCGATCCACCGACACGTGCCCGGCAGTTGGAGTACCTGCAGAAACAGGTCGAGTCGCTCTGTTTTCGCGAGACGCAGCAATTCAGCGAGGTGCTGGCCACGACGAAAGACGAGGTGCGATTGCCGCTGGTCGAGTTGGCAATGCCCGCCCTGCGCTCTCTGGCCCTGGAGCAGTACCGCGTGTTCCGGCAGACGGTGGAGGGGCTGGTGGCGGTTGATGGCATGGTGGATCTGTTCGAATACGGTCTGCGCACGGTGCTCTATACGAGTCTGGATGTGGCCTTTGGGCTGGCGCGGGCGCCGGCCGTGCGTTATTCTTCGTTCGACGCCGTGAGTGAGGCGGTAAGCGTGGTGCTGTCGACACTGGCTTACGCGGGCCACGCACAGGCGGAGGAGGCGCGTCAGGCCTTTGCGGCGGCGGGGCTGCCGGCCACGATGCGGTTGCGGCCGGCAGAGCAATGCACGCTGGTCGAATTCGATCGGGCGCTGCGAACCTTGGGGCAGGCCTCGCCGGCGATCCAGAAGCGTGTGCTCCAGGCGGGAACGGCATGCGTGGCCACCGACGGCAAGGTGACCATGCGAGAAGAGGAGTTGCTGCGCGTGCTGGGAGCGGCTTTGGGGTGTCCGATCGGCCTGGCCGCCGAATAGTCCGGTCTATCCAGCGCAGGAGGCGGTGGGGCAATGTCCCTTTTGTTGGGGTTGTTGATCTGGGGGCGTCGCCGGGCTTACAATGCGTGCAGTCGGCTCGACGCCCCCCGCCGTTGCCACCTGCCTGCACCAACCCTACCGGAGGCACGCACATGAAGTTACCCGCGACTCGTCGGCAGTTCTTGAAAACGGCATCCGCTGGAGCGGCGGTGGCCTTTACGGCCACCAGTTACGCCAAGATCGTGGGGGCCAACGAGCGGATCTCGCTGGGCCTGATCGGTTGCGGCGGCCGTGGCTACAACGCCCACATGCAAGGCGTTCATCCCTTCGACAAGGAGCAGAACGTCGTCTTCACGGCGGTCAGCGACCCGTGGAAGCAGCGCCGCGAGCGGGCCGCGGCTCGTGCCCAGGAGTGGTACGGACGTCCGGCGCGGCAGTTTGTCTCGTACAAGGACATTGTGGCCCTGGACGACATCGACGCGGTGATGATCGCCTCGCCCGACCATCTGCACTGCCTGCACCTGCAAGCGGCGATCCAGGCCAAAAAAGACGCCTATGTTGAGAAGCCGCTGGCCATGGACATGGGCACTCTGAATCGCACCTTCGACCTGGTGAAGGCCAGCCAGCAAGTGGTGCAGATGGGCACGCAGGTCCGGAGCTACACGACCAGCGCCGGCTGCAAGAAGCTATTTGAGTCGGGCGCGATCGGCAAGGTCTCGCGGATCGAGCAGTGCCGCAACGGCGCCAAGCCGTATTGGTACTCCTGGATGCAGAAGGCCGAGGAACTGAAGGCCGAGGACGTGGACTGGAAGGAGTTCCTGGGTGACCGACCAGCGCGGGCCTTTGATCCCAAGCTGCTGACCGGCTGGTACGGCTTCCGCGAATTCACCGACGGCCCGATCGCCAACTTGGGTTGCCACTTCATCGACCTGTACAACTACATCGTGGGCACCAAGCTGCCCTTGAACTGCGTGGCCCAAGGCGGCACCTTCACCTGGAAGAACGAGGGTTTCACGTGCCCCGACCACTGCCAGGCCGTGTGGACCTATCCCGAGGGCTTCATGGTGAGCTACGCCACGAACTTCGGCAACTCCAACGGCAGCGTGCTGAAGATCTACGGCGACCAGGGCACGATCGACCTGACGAAGTGGAAGACGCCCACCTATTCGTCGGCTGGGGCCATCCAGCCCAGCAAGCTGCCCAAGACGGATACGCCGGTGGAACCGGTGGAGATTCCCGATCACTTCCTGGATTGGCTACAGTGTCTGCGGACGCGCAAGACGACGAACTCGCCAATCGAAGCGGGCTACTACCACACGGTCCCGGCCCTGATGGGCGTGCGCGCCATGGACACGGGCAAGCGGCAGATTTTCGACGTGCAGAAGCGCGAGATCCGCGAAGGGTAGGCGTTGCACTCCTTGCGGATTGACCATCAACAGCCGGAGCCCAGAGGCAAGTGTCCCTGGGCTCCGGCGCTTGGAAGGTCGCTGCGGACTTGCCGGACCACGAACTCGTTCAAACCTCGGTCCACAATCCCGGCACGGGGGCCGGGTAGCGGCCTTCGGCGTCGGGTTTGACCGGTGCGGGCGTGTTCTCGTTCATCTGGTCGATGTTCGGGCAGAACTGGAAGGTGGAGGCCAGCAACTCGTCCCAGGTGATGATCTTGCCGCTGTGGACGGCGGCCCGGCCCATCACGGCCGCCAGGCTCGACATGGCGGCGCGGCGGCTTTCATTGTGCGGCCGGTCGTGGCGGATGTCATCCAGCAGATTGTTCCACTCGGCCTGCCAGGGGTTGAATTTCTCCTTTTCCGGCTCCCACTGCTGGTTATCGGCCGCGATCCGCTGGTCCTTGTACATGTGGACTTCCGGGGCGTGGATATTGCCCGAGAATTGGGCCGCGCATTTGGTGCCGTGTACGAAGGTAGCGAATTCGTTGTAGCACTTGGGGAAGAACCGGCCGTTGACCAGGGCCTTGGTGCCATCGGCGAACGTGTACTCGATGGCGTAGCTGTCCAGGTTCTGGCTGCAGTCTTTGCTGTTGGCTTGGCGGCCGCCCAGGCCGTGCGCCGACACGGGCATAGCGTCTTTGAGCCAGCAGCACTCGTCGATCTGGTGGATCATGTTCTCTAGCATCGTACCGGACGAGGCCCACATGAAGGCCACCGGCCGGCGGAGTTGGAACAGCAACTCGTTGGGCTCGCCCTTGTTGGGGCCCATGCCGCCGCCGCTCTGCATGCGGTAGGCCCGGATGAGTTGGACCTGGCCCATGGCGCCGTCGCGGATCTTGGCGATCAGGGCTTGGCGTGCCGAGGAGTGCCGGCACTGCAGTCCGCAGGCGACCTTGAGGTTCTTTTTGTCGGCCGCCTCGCCCAGCGTCAAGATCCGTTTCAGTCCGCCCGGATCGGAAGCAAAGGTCTTCTCCATGAAGACGTGTACGCCTTTTTGCACGGCGTAGTCGAAATGCGTGGGGCGGAAGGCGGCGCGCGTGGTGAGCAGGGCCACGTCCACACCCGGGCGCAGGCAGTCGATGGCCTTGCGATAGGCGTCGAAGCCCAGGAACTGCCGTTCCGGAGGAACATCGATCTTCTCGGGGAACTCCTTGGTGAGGGCCTTGTGCGAGCGTTCCAGCTTGTCCTGGAAGATATCGGCCATGGCGATCAGCTTGACCGGTCCGCCGGGCGCGTCCAAGGCATTCTTCACCGCGCCGCTGCCGCGCGGACCGCAACCGATGATGGCCAGGCGAATGGTATTGTCTTCGGCGGCGTGCACGTGGGGGATGATCGTGCCGGCCAGGGCCGAGGCGGCGGCGACGCGGCCGGTCTGGCGGAGAAATGCGCGGCGCGAAGACGACGGTACTCGGGCGGATGACAAGAAACGCTGCATGCTCATTTCCTTTACTGCTGGCGGAGAGAGGTATGCGGACCGGACAGTCCGCCCGGGAATGCAGGTACTATTGTTTTGGGCGGCGCGGGGGGCTGTCAAGAGTCCACGGACGGTTGACGGTCGGGAAGGGAGCCGTGTGGGATTTCCGGCCGGATTGCACAAGGATTGCATTGCAGGCGATCGGTCTTCCGCCGAGAATTGTCGGTGGAGAGCCCCGCGCGGGGCGACGCTCTGCGGCCGCGGGAGCAAGGTGGATTTCGATCCTATCACCCTTCCTCCACAACTTCAGTCCGAGGGTCCGATGACCGACATTCATTTCGCAATCCTGGCCGCAGCTTCCGGCGCGCGCAATCGCGTGCGAGGGTGTGTCGTCCTGATGGCGACGGCCTTGGCGGTTGTCGCGTGGCCGTCTTTGACGGTGGCCAGGGCGGGGCAGATCCGGGCCGGAACGGCCAAGGTCGAAATCACCGATCGCGCGGCGGGGCCGGTCAACGATCCGTTGTATGTGAAGGCGTTGGTACTCACCGACGATGCCACCACGGCGGCGATCATCACCGTGGATGCCGTGGCCATCGGCGAAATCGGCCGGATCAAGAACAGCTTCCTGGGCGAGGTCCGTGAACAACTGCAGCGGGAACTGAACATTTTGCCGGCCCATACCTTGGTCAATGCCAGCCACTGCCATGGCATCGTGTGCGCCGACGTTGCGCAGCGCACGGTCCAGGCGGTGAAAGAAGCGGCGCAGAGCATGGCGCCGGTCAAGGTCGGGGCCGGCCTGGGGCACGAGAACCGGATCATGGAGAATCGTCGGCTGGCGCTCAAGGATGGCCGGGTGGCCGATGTGCGGCACGCGTATTCGCTGCCGGCCGACGAAGAGGTGACGGGGCTCGGGCCGGTCGATCCGGGAATCGGGTTGTTGCGGCTGGACCGGCAAGACGGGCGGACTATGGCCGTGGTCTACAACTTTGCCTGCCATCCGATCCAGGGCGTCCCCAGCGGCGCGAACACGGCCGACATCATCGGTTTTGCCTCCAAGGTACTGGAGGAGGCGCTTGGCCCAGGAACCATGGCCTTCTTCCTGCAAGGCTGCGCTGGCGACATCAACCCGGTCCAGTACAAGGACGTTCACAATCCGCGGGACGCAGAGCCGTTGGGAAACACGCTGGGGCTGAGCGCGCTGCGCGCCTTGAAGCCGATCCAGACGCGCCCGGACGCCGCGTTGCGTGTGATCAACGAAGTGCTCGCCCTGCCCAGGGCGACGGATACGGAGCGGCGCATCGCGGCGGCGGAGGCCGAACAGGCCAAGCTGCTGAAGGCTTTGCGGGGCACCAGTCTCAACCTGAAGACGTTTGTGCCCCTGTTCGTGCAGTACGAGGTGTCCGGCGATTTTCCCGCGTACGACTCGCACCGTTATCTGCACGACCAGTCGCTCGGGCGAGATGACTTGAACAAGCTGGACGCCAACAACCGTGCGAACCTGGAACGCTACATCCACAATGTGCACGTGATGGAAGAACTGACGCGGCTGCAGGCGAACCTGAATCTGCTGAAGAAGCATCAGGCCCAGAACGCGGCCGCCGGCAGCCCGACGCTGGACGTGGAAGTCATGGGCCTGCGGATCGGCGAGTTCGCGGTGGTCACCTTTCCGGGCGAACTGTCGGTGGAGATCGGGTTGGGGATCAAGAAGCGGGCCCCCCAGCCATTCACGTTTGTCGCGGGCTACACCAACGGCTACATCTATTACGCGCCGACGGAACGGCAGCGGAAGAACGCGGGGTTCGCCCAGGAAGACTGCGACTGCCTGGTGTCGCCCGAGTGGCAGAAGCTGTTCGACGCCAAGGTGGATTCCATCTTGAGCCGGCTGGAGTGACGCGCTGCAAGCGCGTCTTGCGTTCTATGCCCTTGGCCGACGCTACTCCAGCTCGTGGACGAAGAGCACGTTGTGCCGTGTGCTGCGCAGGCCGGTGCCCGCGATTACCACCATCCGGTCGCCGGGCACGAGGAGGCTGGCTTCGAGTCCGCGTTGGGCGACGTAGCGCACGAGCTGGCTTGTGTCGTCCGTGGGGGCGTTGGCCAGGGGGATCACGCCCCAATACAGGCACATGCGGCGGAGCGTGGCCTGCGAAGGGCTGACGCCGAGCGTGGGCACGAAATTCCGGTTCTTGGAAATGCTCAGGGCCGTTTGGCCCGAGGCGCTGACCACCAAGAGCATCTTCGCGCCGACCTGTTCGGCGATCTCGCCGGCGGCGTGCGTCACGGCTTCGGTGATGGGATTGACGTTCGGGGCCGAGAGATCCGGGTCGGGGAGGAGGGGGCGTAGGCGTGCGACGGCCTCGGTGGCCAGGGCGATGCGGTGCATCATCTCGACGGTTTCGCGCGGATACTCGCCGATGGCCGTCTCGCCCGAGAGCATGCAGGCGTCGGCTCCGTCGAGGATGGCGTTGGCCACGTCGCTGGCCTCGGCGCGCGTGGGCAATCGCGAATGGTGCATGCTCTCCAGCATCTGCGTGGCGGTGATCACCGGCTTGCGTGCCCGGTGGCAGGCGGCGATGATTTCCTTTTGGACCAGGGGCACGCGCGCGATGTCGGTTTCCACACCCAGGTCGCCGCGCGCGACCATCACGCCGTCCGACGCGGCGATGATCGCCTCGAGATTGGCCACGGCCTCGGGCTTTTCGATCTTGGCGATGATCTGCACCGTGCTGTGATGCTCTTGCAGGATCGCGCGAAGCTGGTCGATGTCTTCGGGCCGGCGGACGAAGCTGAGGCCCAGGAAGTCCACTTCGGCCGAGGCCGCCCAGTGGGCCACTTCGACGTCTTTTTCGTTGAGGGCGGGAACGCTGAGTTTGACCCCGGGCAGGTTTACCCCCTGGCGGCTGCGGATCAGTCCGCCCTGGACCACGCGGCACACGGCCGCATCCGGTTCTTTGCCTTCCACGAGCAGGGAAACCATGCCGTCGGCCAGCATCACGCGGTCGCCCGGCTGCAATTCGTCGACCAGCGGCTCGTAGGTGGTGACGAGGCGCTTGGGATCGGTGGAGGACTGGCCACGGACGAAGCGCAGGGTGTCGTTGGGCACGCATTCCAGTTGGCCGTCGGGCAACTCGCCGAGGCGCATCTTGGGGCCGGCCAGATCGAGCAGAATGGCCACCGGCCGGCCGGAGGCCTGCTCGGCGGTACGCACGGCCGCCACGCGCCGCTGATGGTCGGCCAGTTGTCCGTGGGCCGTGTTGATGCGGAACACGTCCACGCCGGCCAGGATCAGGTCCACCAATTGGCTGGGGGCGTCGCTGGCTGGGCCGATCGTGGCCACGATCTTGGTATTGCTGGGCCGCGCTTGCGGCACGCTAGGCGTGGGCGTCATGCGTTCGCTCCAAGAGGGCAAGGGTCTGCGCCCCTATTGGAGCGATGGCCGGCACGTTTGGCAACAGGGTACCCCAAGAACGGGCCAAGCCCGGAGGTTGGAAACCCCCGGGCTTGGAGATGGACTAAAAGCCGGTCCCAGAACCTGTTGGCAGTTCAGTCTTGCCGGGCCGCCCGACGTGGCTGGGATAGGTTCAAAAGGATTGTCGCTACGGCAGGTTTCGCGAGGGCCAGCGGGATCTTCCGATCGGCGGCCGTCCGGACTGGCGTCAGCCGTTTTCCTTCACCGCGGCGACCAGGTCCAGGATCGCCTTCTTACCGTCGGCAAAATACATCAGCGTGTTGTCGGCGGCGAACAGCGGGTTGGGGATTCCGGCAAAACCGGGGCTCAGGCTGCGTTTGACGACGATCACGGTGCGCGATTTGTCCACGTCGAGGATCGGCATGCCGGCAATCGGGCTCTTGGGATCGGTGCGTGCCAAGGGGTTGACCACGTCGTTGGCTCCGATCACCAGGGCCACGTCGGTCTGGGCGAAGGTCGGATTGACCTCGTCCATCTCCTTGAGCTGCTCGTAGGGAATCTCGGCCTCGGCCAGGAGCACGTTCATATGGCCGGGCATGCGACCGGCCACGGGGTGAATTGCGAAATCGACCTCCACGCCTTTGGCTTCCAGGACGTTGGTCAAGTCGCGGACCGCGTGCTGGGCCTGGGCCACGGCCATGCCGTAGCCCGGGACGATCACCACGCGGCGTGCGGAATCGAAGAGCATGGCGATTT
>CALARR010000218.1 GCA_937889015.1 uncultured Planctomycetales bacterium
AGGTCGTCGCCGGGGCGCCACTGATCGCCGTCCACAACAGCATGCAGGCCAGAGTCCGTTTCATATTTTGCACCTCATCTCAACGATGTGCCGGATCGGGCAGGAGCAGCAGGATGCGAGCCTCCCCCGGGTTCAGGCTGTCGCGGACGCGCGTCTGCGGGTCGACGGCCTGGAGTCGCGTGACCTGGCCCTGCGGCGACAGGCGGCCTAGTTGCCAGGAACCATCGAGCATTGCGCCATACTCTTCCCAGTCAGCGCTGGCCGTGAAGGACGCTGGTCCGGTCCCCTGGCCGCCATGCACAAAGACCAGTGCCACGGCATCGCCCGGGGCTTGCCAGGCCGCGGCCACCACGGGAGGACTGGCCGAGGCCGGCGCGGGATCGGTTTCCATTTCCAGGCGCGGGGGACGAAGCATTCGTCCGTATGCCAGGTAATCCAGGGCCGCGTGACGCCAGCGCACGTGCGCAAGCCGCGCATCGCATTCGGCCGGCGAGGCCAAGGCGCCGACGGTGGCACAGTTCAGGCCGATTTGTTCGCCCCAGGCCAGCGATTGTCCGAGGCAGACGCTCGTGGCCGGTTGGCTCTCTTCGCCTGCGGGGCAGACGCCACAGCGCAGGCAGTGATCGCCGTAGACGGTGGCGAACAGCGGGATGCGTTGGCCGGCGACTGCCGCGGCCGGTTGCGCTGCGACCGAATCCTCGTCGAGCGCGGACAGGTAGCCGTCGCACAGATCCAAGAACCGCTCGTCGCAGCCGCGGAGCAGGAGCACGAACTCGGGATGGATCTTGCGCCCTTCGGAGCGGATGCGCTGCAGCAAGGCGCGCTGGGCGTCGAGCGAGCCAACTCCGGCGACGAAGCCATCGAGACACAGACCGCGCAGACCGTACTGACGAACCGCCTGGAGGAGGATGTCGGTCTCTCCTTCGTCGGGCCGCGAAAGACTCGCCACCCACGGCAGCTTCATCTCGCTCAGCGCTGGGCTGAGCCGTTCGAAGGCTGGACGAAGGGCTTCTCCGCTCCCGGCCCAATACAACAGGCCGGGCGCATCGAGTTGGGACCGGACTTGCCGGACATACGTAAGCGTCTTGGCCGGATCGCCTTGGGCCCCCAGCGCGTAACAGTTGCGTTTGAGCCAGACGGGGACATCGCGGCGCGCCCAAAGCAATTCCGCGGGAGTCCAGGGCTGCTTCAACGCCCACGTGCGATACAACTGGGCCGCGTCGAACCAATCGCCGGAGAAACACCCGACGCGTGCGCCGCAGGCGCAGGTCTGGCCGGAGTCAGCCGCCTCGGGCAAGGGATAGCGGAGGCCCACGCTCAGCAGGCCGGAGTCGCCCTGTGCGAGAAGTTGCCGGCCATCGGGTCCCAGCGCGAGCGCCGTGTCGGGTTCGGGGGGAGGTTCGGGCTGGGGGCGGTAGCCGCGGATGGCGGTCGGGGAGGGAGCCTTGGGATCCTCGGCCTGGAGCAGGAGCCCGGCGCCGTGATCGGTGTAGTAGGCCAGGAACTGCATTTCGGCCGCATGCTGAAACCGAACCTTGCGGCCGGGATCAACGCACAACCGGCCGCCTTGCCAAGGCAGGACCAGAGAGCTCTTGGAGCCGGTCCCAGAACCTGTCGGCAGCTCAATTTCGCTGGGCCGCTCGACCTGGCTGGGATCGTTCTGGGATAGACTCTTGGCCGACGGGGCTTCCAGACCGATGCGACCAACAAGGGGAAACGCGATGTGGCCAGCCCCACTGGCCGGTTGCCGACCGGTGACGTCGATGCGCGCATGCGCCAGGCGGCTGATCGTTTCCAACCTCCAGCGGACCTGAACGCGCGGTCCGGGGCGCTCGAATTCCCAGGCCAGACGAATCTCGGCCTCCAACTCGCCGGGGAGGATGTCGGCGGTGAGCCTGGCCGGCATTTGACTGGTGAACTTGGGACCGTCAGCCTCTGAGTGACGGTACGCGACCTCCCACAAGGGCGATTCGGCAGGCTGCACTTGCAAGAAGTGGTGCTTGCGCCGGCCGTGATAGAGGGCAGCCAGGCGCGCGGTACGATCGTCGGCCCAGAAAAGGAATCCGACCTCGCTGTTGACGAGGCCCAGGTAATGGCCGTCGCGAAAGACGAAAGGGGCTTCGCCGCGATCTTCCCGTCCGAGGGCCAGCTTTTCCAACTCGCGGCACTGGCGTTTGGCGATTTCCAACACAGGGGCGTGCTCGGGCATCTGGCGGCGGAGCAACGCCTGGCCGTAATCCAGGAGCATCGCCAGAGAGCAGCCACGGAAATCGGTGACATTGGGGCGGCCGAAGTTCCGCTCGGGATCCAGCCGGTCGGACAAGGCCGCCAGGCGGGCGCGCAAGGGGATGAAGAGGTCGTCGGCCGGCTGGTCCGAATTGGCGGCAGCCAGGGTTGCGGGGCTGGCGGCGCAGAGCAGAACGAGGGCCCGTGCAACACGTGCGATGGAATTCGAAGCTGTCGGGCGTGTACTGATTCTCAACAAGGCAAGGCTTCCTGTTGGTTCGTCTGATGCCGGGTTGACAGCCTCGTCACCGATCGCATATGAGAGCGCGTTTCAAACACCGTTAGCGGCCTTTTCGCTTTCGGAACCGTGGTGACACGCCGCCGGGAACGCTACACGTGTGTGCGACACGCACTAACCGGCCCCCAGGTCGCTCTTGAGCCGATCCAACTGGGCGCGCAAGTCTTCCACGGCGGCGGCCAGGGCATCGTGTTGACCACGAAGCTCGGCCAGGTCCATTCGCAGGCGTTCCAACTCGCCACTGCTGGCGGAGGCCGGCGGGCCATGGGAGGCAGACGCGTCCTCGCCCAGGGAAGGGGACTCAAGATCCCCGACCGTGGCCCGGCCCGAGTACTGCAGCCGAAGCCGCTCCAGTTCCTGAGGCCGGTACAGGGCATGGCTGACCACGTGGCCGCGGCCCTCCGGGCTCAGCGAGAGGACAAGTCCTTTGGCCATCAGGGAATTGAGCACGGTGCGCAAGGCGGGCAGATCGGCGATCGGCTCCATGCGCGAAGCGCGGGTGCGCAGTTCGCCCTCGGTCTGGTCGCCGCGGAGCAGAAGCTCGCCCATCACGGCCAGTTCGACCTTATCGACCCCCAGCCATTCGTAGAGGTAATGCCGATACTTGGGTACTCGACCATAACCCTCGACTAGCCCCACGGCCCCCAGTTGCCGCAGGCGTTCCAGCGACTCATCGACCTGGTCCGGCTCCAACTGCATGACTGGGGCCCGATTGCTCTTCTGGTTGCAGCCGGTGCAGAGGGCGTTGAGGGTCATGGGATAGGCCTCGGGCGTGGTCTTGGCTTTCTCGACCAGGACACCGGCCACGCGACGATCGATCGCCGAAAGGGGTTGCCATTTGGGCGTGGGAGCAGCGGAACCGGGGGACAAATCCTGGCTCATCGTTGAAGAACTCCTACTCGGAGAGAAAGGACCATGTTGAGGAGACACCATCGGCTGTGGTGTGGCACGGGTTGCTAGCACAAGATGTGGTGTATCCTTGCGCCCGAGCACGCCACGCCGAGTTGGTTCGCGTGACGAGCACGCGTGACACGCCTTATGTCATAGCGGGCCGGGGGCCGGTTGTAAACCGCTGCCTGCGCCAGCACTGTCAGCGAAGACTGAGGCCGCTGCCGAGACGGCCTTGGTGATGAACAAAAAGACAGGTTTGAGATTCTCGGCGTTCGTGGTACCTTTTCCATCACGCGGCACGGAGGCTGCGGCGTGTGTTTGATAAAGCGGTGCTGCAGGAAGCAGCGCTGGCTTGGCCATACCGGCCCCGCTTATCGACGATGATGAGCGGGGCCGGTTTTTTTGTGTCGACTCGTCCGCCACGCGCTGCGCCACGACATCCGTTCAGCGATCCACGCCCGCGAGAATGGATTGGACGGCGTCTTCAAAGGGGAAGGGGGCGTAGTTGCCCAGTTGCCGGCGTTCCACGCGGTGCTTGGCCGCGACGACCTCAACGGCGCCAGTGATCTTCTTGTCGAAGTCGGCGATTTTCTGGCGGGTCTTGGCGCGGCCTTCCTCATAGGCGCGTTGGGCCTCAGGACCGCGAGCAGCCACGGCCGCGTCGAGCGGCTGGGATGCGGACTCGGTGGCGCGCCGTCCTTCCTGGGCGGCCTGGGTGGCGAACTCGCGGAGTTGCCCGGCCCAAGTGAACAATCGCAAGGAGGCCTCGGGATAGAGTTCCCCGTCGATTTTGGGCCCCGGGATGCGTTTGACCATCTCCACCAGGCTGTTGACGCCGCCTTGGCTGGCGAGACGGTCGAATTGCAGCCAGGCCACGCCCATGGCGCCGATCACCTGGTCGGGATACTCGACGCTCAACTCCTCGAAGTGCTGCGTGGCCTCCTGGCGCTGACGGGCCTTGAGGAGGATCAAGGCCATCAGGGCGCGTGGTTCCCATTGCTTGCCCGACGCCTGCTCTGCCGCGGCGAATTGCACGCGTGCCGAGTCGACATCGACCCGATCGGGGCGCACCAGGGCGGCCATCTTGCGGATCGCCAGCTTGGCCTCTTCGCTGAGGCGTGCCGGCCGATCGTCGGGCAGGAAGATTTCCGGAATCAGGGTCGTTCCGGCCGGGGTGGGGCGATCGTGCAGCGTCTTCTGCAGATAGGCCAGCAATTCGGTGGGTTCCAGCACACTGTCGCGGTTCTTGTCACCGTGGCCGGCATAGGCCTGGGCCAAGGCCCAGCCGAAGAGTCCTTGTTGCTGGTCGGCCAGGGCCATATCCCGCTGCCCGGCCCGGCAACTGGCGACGACGGTCACGGTGCGTAAGGGGGCCCGTCCGGGAGGCGCCTTGAGGGTCTGCACGATCTCGGCGGAAGAGGGCTGAGTCTGCAGGTCCTTTCCCTCGCCCGCATGGCAGGTATCCAGGATCAGCACCTTCTCGCCGGCCTGGCAGTCTTCGAGCTGATCGACGAGCCACTGCAAGGGCAGACCGGTGCTGGCCATCTGTTGGAGACTGAAGTTCTTGGGCGCCAGATAGGCGGCTCCCGCCGGCTCTTGATAGGCGTGGCCCACGTAGTACACCAAGAGTTTGCTCTCCGGCACGAGCCGGCCCAGGAAGGCGGGAATGGCCTGCTGCAATCGCACCAGGTTCTCGTCGGTCAGCATCAAGACCTGCTCGTCGGGCACGCGGTGGCGTTTGAGGGCCTTGCGGAGTTGCTGCACGTCGGCCAGGGGATAAGAGAGCTTGCTGACGAGAACATCCTCGTGCTCCTGGTTGCCGATCAGCACGGCCCAACGCAAGGGATCGGAGGGACGGCGCGCGGTGAGCGTCTTGGCCACGGGGACCTTGGCGTCCGGATCGTCATGGGTGACGTCGACCACGTCGCCGGCGCGGAGATCTTCCAGCGTCGCCGAATCGCCGCCGAGGGTGATCTGGCAATCCTTGCCCACCGTGAAGCGGAGCGGCTCGCCGCGATTCTCCATCTGCACTTCCAGGTCGCCGCTGGCGTAGTCGATGCGTTGCACCACGCCTTCCTGGCCCAGGACACGATAGGCGTCGATCCGCACGATCTGGGAGTTGTGGGCGACCGTGGCCCGATCGCCAGGCAGCAAATCGCCCGGCTTGAGGAGTTGTTGTTCGAGGAAGCGCCGCTCGTTGATGGTGATTTCGCACCCGTCGGCGTAAGGCATGGTGACCAGTTCCGGATCATCGCCCTCGCCCAGCGCGAAGACCAGGCGGCGTTTCTTGGTGTCAATGCTGCGGATCACGCCCTGGAAGGTGACGACCCGTTCCACGCTGAGTTGAGTGGCCACCCGGCCGGTCTCGCTGCCCAGGTGGTGGACCACGGCGCGATCGTCGGGGCGCAGATCGGCCAGGGTGACGGGATGTCTCTGGAACTGGTCCTGACCGTTGAAGTAGATTTTGATCGAGGTGGGCACGGCCACGCTTAGATCTTTGCCCGCCTGGTCGCCTTCGGTGATCTGCAGCAGCACCCGGCCTTGCTCGGCCTGGACGCTGGTGATGAGTCCCTTGGTCACCTCGGGGCGCGAGATCTGGATTTCGGAGATGGACATGCCGCTGCCGTCTTTGAGGCGGCGGATGGAGACCTCGTCGCCGGGCAGGAGTTCGCGGAAGTGGCTGGCCTTTCCGTTGATGAAGAACAGATCGCTGGGTTTGACGCTGATTTCGCGGGGCTTGCCGTCCTCACTGGACTCCAGGAGCATCTTCCGCTCGTCGAGAAAGATCTGGCGCACCACGCCGGCCTGCGGCGCCGGCGGGCCGCCGGGGCGCCGCGATCCGCTGCCCGGCCCCCAAAACAGGACCGCCAACACGGCCAGGAGGCTGAGGACGAAGACCGTACCCAAGAGCGCCACGCGTCGCCGCTTGTGGGGAGCGACGGGCGGGGGGCCTTCCTGTTGCGCGAGCGCTGTCAGCGAGTCTGCCGTGCGCAGGTCGCGAAGGGCCTCGGCCGCGGAGGCGTAGCGTTGGGCCTGGTCCTTGGCCACCATTCGCTCGATCACGTGCGCCAGGTCGTCCGGAACGCCTTGCAGCACGCGGCTGATGGGGGGCAACTGCCGGTCCGCGGCGGCGTGCCACATCATCCAGGCGATCTGCCGGTCGCGGCCAAAGGAAGCCAAGCCCGGAAACAGCGAGTCGAACTGGTTGCCGCACAACATCTCGTAGGCGGCGAACCCCAGCGAGTACAGATCGGAAGGCGGGCCGATGGGGCCGAACTGGTTGCTGATGAGTTCGGGCGCCATGTACTTGGTGGTGCCCTTCAGGAGGCTGCCTTCGTCGCTGGCGGCGCGGCGTGCCAGGCCGAAGTCGCCCAGCTTGACGCGTCCCTGGCCGTCGACCAGCAAGTTGCTGGGCTTCACGTCGCCGTGGATCACGCCATTGCCGTGCAGAAAGTGCAACCCACCCAGCGCACAACTCAAGGCCAGACGGAGGAAATCCAGGTCGATCGGCTCACCTTCGGCAAACTGCTTCAGGCTGCCGCGCATGAGTTCCAGGATCAACCAGCCACGCGCGCGAACGATGTCGTAGATCGTGACGATGTTGGCGTGCTGCAGCGAGGCGAGCAACTGGGCTTCGTGCCAATAGCGGGCCAGTTGGCGTTCGTCGTGCAAGAACTGCTGGTGGATCTGCTTGATGGCCACTTCGCGTCCCAGTTCCCGGTCTCGTGCCCGGAAAACCATGGCGAAGTCGCCGCTGGCGATCGTGTCCACGATCTCATAACGCGGATAATCCATTGTCCTGACCTCAGTCGTCGCTCAGCAGTATGGCAATCCGTTCTTCCAACTTCTTGTCCCTGGAGCGACTCCCCGTGAGCCCGCGTTGAAACGGGCCGCGTTCGGCGCGCAACAGTTCCAGCACCTTTCGGTACTTGGCCCGTTCGGTCTTGCGGTCGTGGCGGTAGTGGGCCTCGTCCGCTTCACGCAAGTAGACCTGATAGGGCTCCAGTCGGCCGCGGTGGTCCATGTCGGAGAAGAACTCCTGCTGGATGTAGGCTCGGGCGTTGTCCTTGTTCTGGAGATTGTCGGTGTTTTGCGGCGTCCAGTCTACCAGGACCACCGCCACCGACATGGCCACACTAAAGCACATCAAGGCCGTGAGGACCAGGGGGTTGAGCCCCGTCTTGGTTTGCGTTTCCTCGGGTTTCTCGCTCTGGGCCAGCTGCAATTCGGGCAGTTTTCCGTCGGCCGCAGGCTGAATCGTCACGGCCGCAGCCTCGGCGGGGATCAATCGAGCTACTTTGCGCGGCGCCGGCTGCGGCGCGGCGGGAAGGGCCGGCCTTGGACGCGGATTGCTCGCGGGCCTGGTGAGCGCGCTGGGAGGTGGGGGCGCTGGAGACAGACGTGCTGGTGGCTCCATTGCCCCAGCGAAACGAGGCGGCATAGGAGGGATAGGCAGCCCGGGCTGATCCGCGGTCGGTGGAGGCGAGGCAGAGCTTAACGACGATGGAAATCCCGTCCCTGCTGCAGGTGGGGGCTGGACAGGCGGCATCGAAACGCTGCCAGGGGCCGGCGGTGCCGCACCTGGCGGGGGAGGAGGCGAGGCGATCGCGCTGGGGGCCGCGTTCCACAACGGAGCCGGACCGGCCCGAAAGGCCGCCCCCGAGGAATCCGGACTGCCAGGCCAGGCCGGGGGCGCGGGCGGCTGCCCCTCACTTGGCTGCGGTGGCGGAGGCGGGACCGAGATGTCGCTGCTGGGGCCGTTCCAGGTCGGGCGTGCGGCCCCAGGCGTCGGCTCCGCGTCTGCCGGAAGCGGTTCCAGATTCACCTCTTCCGCCGAGAGTTGTTCGGCCTCCGGCATGCTGGACGCTGGGAGGCGCTGCGGCACCCACAAGAGCCCCAGACAGCGCGGACAGCGAACCTGCGTGCCGGCCTTCTTCTTGGGCACGGAGAGGAGCTGTTTGCAGCGTGGGCAGTCCAGCTTGATGGGCATAGGGAGCGCTAGAGGGTCAAACCCAGTCGAATGTAGTTGAGGAAATAGGGGCCGACAATCACCAGGACGGTGGCCAACATCACCAGCACGGCCGGGAGCAGCATGTTCACGCCGGCTTCACCGGCGGCGGTCTCGGCGCGCTGCGTGCGTTTGATACGGAGCACATCGGCCTGGCTGCGGAAGATCTGCCCCAGGGGCGTGCCGAGTTGCTCGCCCTGGACGATAGTGCCGATGATGCTGGTCAACTCATCATCGGCCAGCCGATCGCGCATGTTGTGGAAGGCCTCCAGGCGGGTCTTGCCCAGGTTGATGTCGGTCAGCACCCGGCCGAATTCCTCGGCGATCGGGTGGCCATGGAATTCTTCGACGCCCTGCTTGAGCGCGTTGAGGAAGGTGGAGCCGGCCTCCATCAGCAACGTCAGCAAGTCCAGGAGGAAGGGCATGCGGCGCTTGATGAGGCGAATGCGCGCTGCGGCGCGGCTCGCCAATCGACGGCGGAGGTACCAGGCCACGCCCAACACGGCCAGGGCGGCGAGCATCAGTCCCGGCGGGCCGAACCAATTGAAGAACAGGTAGA
The DNA here is from genome assembly GCA_937889015.1 of uncultured Planctomycetales bacterium. Taxonomy (GTDB): domain Bacteria; phylum Planctomycetota; class Planctomycetia; order Pirellulales; family Thermoguttaceae; genus CALARR01. Next base: position 8,983 of record CALARR010000218.1, read on the forward strand.
CCCACAGGGGCAAGCTGAAGAGGGCCAAGAGCTGGGTCTTGGAGAGATACTCTTCGGCCAGCCAGAAGCGCGACAGGCCGGCCGCCTGAATCTGGCGGTTGATTTCCGGCAGACTCTCGCGGAAGGCGCGGCGATTGAAGCGGGCCATGAGCTGGATGACCGGCTGGAAGGCGCGAAAGAAGACGTCGGTGCGCCGCAGCTCGTTGATCCGGCTGACATCGTAGCGCCACTGGTCTCCCTGCTTCAGGTCTTCGGTGGCCATGACCCGGAACAGCCACCAGAACACCCAGGTCACGGCTGCGCCGATCACGCCGCAGGCCACCAGTTGCATGCCGTTGAATATCGCCAAGAGCTGCATGGCTGGAAGGTCTTGGAGGTTACAGGTCGGGATTCAGGATCAGGCGTGCCCAAAGGTAGGCAATCACGTTGAGCACCACGGCCAGGGCCAGGATCATCTGCCCCAGGGTCTCGGTGAACAGGCAGACCGTGTTGATCGGATCGACGAAGTAGTAGACCACGAGGATCAGGAAGGGGGCCATGGCCATGTAGACGGCCGACTTGCGCGCCTGGGCCGTCTCGGAGAGCACTTTGCGTTCCAGGCGCTGCAGTTCGAGCACCGACTGGGCGATTCGCTCCACGGTTTCGTTCAATCGGCCGCCGCTTTCGTAGCTGGCCAACAAGGCGGCGGCAAACAGGGCGAAGTTCTCGCTCTTCAGCCGCTGCTTGGCCTCGATCAGGGTCCGTTCCAGGGGCTTGCCCAGCTTGTACTCGGCCACCATCTGGTGGAATTCGGCGTTGATCGGCCAAGGGCACTGGGCGGCGAGGATCTCCAGCGACTGGGCCAGCGAGAGCCCGGAGCGCACCGCGCTGGCCAACGTGACCATCGAATCGGCCAATTGGTCTTCGATCTTCTGGCGGCGGTGCTCGGCCATGCGGCGAACCAGGTACCAGGGGCCCGAGAGCAGAAAGACCGCGGTCAACAGGCCGAAGATCAGGTTATTCAACACCAGCCAGAAGGCCAGCACGCCCAGGGCGGTGGCGCTGAGCCAGACGATCAACAGCCGGCGAAGGTTGCGCGTGGGGGCGCGGAGCCGCCGGAGCTTTTCCGCCAGGTCCTGCTCCACGAGGTCCAGGGCCCAGGCGAAGTAGGGCCGGCCGGCGTACGCCGCTGCGGCGACGGCCAACCCGATCAGGATGTTTCCGAGCCAGAAACCCATGTGTGCTTGTCGTTTATTGGGAGTTGCCGGTTCTGCGGACGTCTAGCGCACCGCCTGGCGCCTGGGGCAAACGCAGGGCGGGACCGCCTTCGACCGTCAGCGGCTGCTGGCCGTAGAGGAATTCCAGGTCCAAGAGCTGCTTTTCGATCAGCGAATCGATGAACGAGGGCAGGTAGCCCGTGGGGCGCAGCGCCTGCCCGTCGCGGAAGTTGAAGATATCGTGGATCACGATCCGCTTTTCATCAGGATCGTAGCGCACGACTTCCGAGATTTGGGTCACCGCGCGCCGTCCGCCGGGCAGGCGGCTGATGTGCACGATCAGATCGACGGCCGAAGCCACCTGGCGGTGGATCGAGCTGACCGGCAGATCGGCCGCCATCAGCACCAGGACCTCCAATCGCTCGACGACCTCCTCCGAGCTGTTGGCGTGTACGGTGGTCATCGAGCCTTCGTGGCCGGTGTTCATGGCCTGGATCATGTCCAGGGCCTCGCCGCCGCGGCATTCGCCGACGATGATCCGGTCGGGCCGCATGCGCAGCGCGTTGCGGACCAGGTCGCGGATCGTGTATTGTCCGGCGCCTTCCACGTTGGCGGGCTTGGTTTCCAGGGTGACCACGTGCTCCTGGTGCAGGCGCAGCTCGGTGGTGTCCTCGATCGTGACGATCCGTTCTTTGTAGGGGATGAAGGCGCTGAGGATATTCAGGAGCGTAGTCTTGCCGGTGCCGGTGCCGCCGCTGATGAGCACGTTGCGGCGATCGATGACGCTGGAGCGGAGGAAGGTGGCCGCGGCCGCACTGATGCTGCCCATCTCCACCAGGTTGTCGATGGTCAGGGCGTGCAGGGGGAACTTGCGCACGGTGAGGCAGGGCCCCTTCACGGCCAGGGGCGGGATGATGGCGTTGACGCGCGAGCCGTCGGGCAGCCGGGCATCGACCAGGGGCTGGCTCTTATCGATGCGCCGCCCCACCTGGGCCACGATCCGCTCGATGATCGCCTCGGTCACCTTGTCGGAGATGAAACGCCGGCCGGAGTGTTCGATCACGCCATCGCGTTCGACATAGATCTGGTCGCGACCGACGACCATGATTTCCGTGACGGTCGGCGCGCGCAACAGGTCTTGCAGCGGCCCGAAGCCGTAGATCGTATCCTTGAGGTCCTTCTTCAGCATCCGCAGGATGAGATACTTGCGCAGTTCGCGGTGCAAGTGCGGGCGGACGAGGGGGAAGTGATCGGCGAAGCCGATTTCCACGCGATGGATCTGCTGGCTCACGTCGCGGCAGTCGGCCAGGGCCAGACGCTGGCGCAAGAACTGCAGCAAACCGTGCAGTTCCGCCTCGCGTTCCGGCACCAGGGTGGCCGGGATGTCGAATTCGTTGGAGGTCAGGGCGGCCAGGTCGAAGATGGCCTCCTTGCCGGTCTCCAGGATGAGCTGGTTGACCAGCAGATCGCGGAGCGTGAGGCCGCTGATTTCGTCCAGCAGTTGCTCGTTCTCTGCGGCGAACAACTTCAGTTCGCGGCACACGTCCTCGATGTTGTTCTCCAGCAGCACGATGCTCTGCGAGTCGGTGGAGCGGTGGCTCTCGAACTCGTACAGATCCAGCCGCTCCAGCAGCTTGTGGTGGATCCGCAGTTCCAGGTCGGCCATGATCGAGCGGAGATGGGCCTCGAGTTCGGCCCGGCTGACGGTGGCGGTCTGCTCGGCCTCGAAGGTCAGCGTGTAGGGCCAGATGCGGACCTTGGTGCCCAGGCTGAAGAGGGCCGTTTGGCCGCCGAGCACCTCTTCTTCGCCGACGATGCAGCTATTGAGCCCCACGTTCTCCAACTGCAGCTTGCCGTCGACCATCCGCACCAGGGCATGGCGACGCGAGACGAGGGGGCTTTGCAGGCAGACGCTGTTGGTGGCGTCGCGGCCGATGCACACTTCGGCGTCGGGCACCTCGACCATCGTCCGGCGACTCTCGTTGATCTTGTTGTACCAGATTTTCATGGAGAACTTCGCTGCGGTTCGCCTTCGTGCCTTCGTGCCTTCGTGCCTTTGTGCCTTTGTGCCTTCGTGCCTTTGTGCCTTGCCCCTGTTCTGCCTCACTTCTTCCGCGGATGCAGCAAGACGCCTACGTTCTGGAAGTTGGCCGCTTGCAGCAGGTCCCACAGGCGTTGGGCTTTGGGCTCCAGGTGGTTGGCCGCATCCACCGTCACGGCGATGGCCAGCACGTTCTCGTTGCCCTGCTGCACGCGGTGCGCCTGCGTGGTCTCGGTGCTTTGCAGGCGGTTGCCCAGGGCCAGGACCTTGAAGGGGCCGATGATCTCGTTGGGGCTGGTCACGCCGGGGGTGATGACCGGCGTGGGCTTGGGCGCGGCGACTTCCGGCTCCTCGCCGTCTTCGGTGGCCGGGGCGCGCGTGGGGAGGGCCGAGACGCGCGGCACGTTGAACGACACCAGATCGCCAGGCGAAATGAGGGAGGCCACGGCCTTACGCGGATCGATCGGGACCCACATGATCCGCTCGGTGGATTCGGCTTTGCTGCCCGTCTGGCCGAACTCCAGTTCGACCACCGGCGTGCGCATGTGGTCGCGGAGCAGCAGCGATTTCTCGGGGATGGCCAGGCAGACGGGCCGGCTGACCAGCGACTTGCGCGAATTCCAAGGGTAGGCGAAATCGCGCAGACTGCCGACCTGGTTCTCGGGAATGGGCACGGGGACGAGGTTGCCCTCGGTGATGAGTTCGCCTCGGCGCAGCGAATCCTTGACCCCCACGAAATTGACGATCGTGACCTGCTGCGATTTGTGGTTCAGGTAGGTCCAGTTACACATAGCGCCGATCACCCCCAAGATCAGCGCCACGATCAATCCCTGCATGCCTTTCATGGGCGGCAAGCCTCTGTTGTGCGTGTTGGGTGGTTGGGGCCAGTCATTGCCGTTCCGTTTGGTCTGGCGGCAGGGCCACCAGGACTCCGCGCCACGGACCGTCGCGGTCGCGTGCCAGTTGGACGCTGATCGCCCCCTGCTGCGGACCGCGTCCGGCAAAGCGGGCGAACCAGGCCCCATCATGCTCCCGCCAAGCCTGGACTCGGCGGTAGTCCTGTTGGGCGAACGATTCGTCGTAATGGCCCATCCAGGACTCGACGGGCCCCGATCCTCGAAACGCCACCACGGCGGCCCCACCCTGGGCCTGCATGCCCAAGATGCGCTGACTGCCGGGCGGGATACTCAGTGCCGACGGCCAAGCGGCCTGCCGGCTCGGCTTCTCCCGGCCGCTTGGATTGGATGTGGCGGTTCCGGGAGACTCGCTGTGGGTGGAAACGACTTGCGACCCGCGGGCCGAACGGCCTTGGGGATAAAACACGTAGGCCACCCATTCGCTATCCGAGATGGGGACCGCTACTCCCCAGGTTACCACGCGGTCGGCACTTACGGCAACAGGCTGCCCTGGCGGAGAGGGGGCTGGCGAGGCGGGGCGCACGCCGGCCACCAGCGGAAACTCGCCCGGCAGGGCATACAACCGCCACTGCGAGGGCCGTTGTTCGATCGGCTGTGCCGCGGCCAGTTTGGCGAGTAACGATTGTTCGGAAGATGACGGCATCTGGGGCGGATCGGAGGCCTCGTCCAGCAGGGCGCGACAACTCTGCTGCAACACGGCCCTGGCCTGCGTCACGTTGCCGACAATCGATAGTCGGCGCAGCCCCCAATCCTGATTGCCGAACTGGAGATCGTGAGTCTGGCCGAGTTCGGCGAGCCCCCCCCAGGCTGGAGCAGGCGAGGTGACTGGTCTCGATTCCTCCCGCCACCAACTGACCATTTGCCGGCCGACGCCCACCCCCATGACCAGGATCATGGCCGTGAGCACAAGTTTGGTGGTCCAGTCGGCGATACGCCGGGCCAGGACGCCAAAGCCGCTGGGGGGCGGCCGATTGCAGCCCGACCCGCCAGAGGAGGAGCTATCCTGCATCATTTAGCACCGAGGACTTGGGTCGGCCTTCGGCCGTCACCAGGCGACGGCCACGAAGGAAGCATGGAAAGACAAACCGGAGCCGGAGCAGCCACGGCGATAGGCAAACAATGGCGGCAGTAACCGCAGATGCACGCAGATGAACGCGGATCGGGAGTGGTCTTCTCGCGTATCTGCGTTGATCGGCGTGCATCTGCGGTTTCATTCTTCGCGGCCCAGCGGGGAAACAGACCACGAAATGGCCAAGACACGAAGCGCCCCGTCTCCTCTCCTTTCGTGATCTTCAGTTGCATTCCGTGTCCGTTGGCGGCGCCACGGAGAGGCGGGTGGGAATAGGGATGGCTGTGGCGGCCAAAGGATAAATCTCTATTTCAACGTCCCCAAGAACTCATTCAAGGCGTCGATCTTCTTCTGCAATTCGGTCAACAGCGTCTGGTCGGGAGTGGGGGAACTCTGCACGATGCGTTGCACGAATTGATACATACGGAGAAAACGTTGCGCGACCGTCTTGGGGACGCTGGTCAGCCGGCGGCCGTTGTCGTCGTCGTCCTCGTCGATGCGTTGTATTAAGTCGTCCACTCTCGCCTGAACCAACGCTGTATCCAGCGTGCAAATATCGTCCACTCGCAGCGTGGGATACCACGTGCGCCCACTTCGCAAACCGTATCGTTCGAAGAGTCCGGGGTATTCCGGATCCACGGTGCAGAACAATGGGTCCAGATCGGGCAGGTATGCGGCGAAGGCCCTCAAGGCCCTCTCGTAGGCCGAAGAAAGGGTTGGGCTGTCCGGCAAGACATAGATCACATCCAGGCGCAAGACAAGATTGCCCCGGCTCAAACCCATGTCTTGTACCTGCCAGGCGTTGTCCAGCAAGAACGAATCGGCGCCGAGGCGATAGGCGCCCATGCTGCCCAGCATGGGGTACTTCCGCGTCAGGCCAGAAGTTCCGTTGCTGAAGCCTTGGGACGGATCGAGCAGAGTGCCGTTGACGGAATAGCCGGAGAGGGTCGGTCCGCGCGTCACGGCCATTTGCAGTCGCGAATCATCGGCCGCGGACACGGTTTGGCCGCCTTGCGTCCCAGCCGAGGCGGAAGTGGGCCAGTAGGCGAACTCGCTATTGGCGGCGCCGTCGCGTGGGGAGCGGCTGGCAAAGGCCTTTTCGCGCGCCACCGTCAAGGCGCGCACCTTCCAGCAGGCCACGGTGCCGAAATTGACCATCAGGGCCATGAGCATCAACAAGATGGGCAGGCCCAGCACCAGCTCCAACGGGGCGAGTCCACGGCGGTTCGGGGATAAGCCCTTGGCCTTGGCGGTCATCATTCCGTGCTCTTCATTCGGCATGGCACGTCCTTCAGTGCGTGCTGATCCGTTCGATATCCGCAGCCTGCAGGCTGCCCAGGGAGGGCGATGTCAAGCCGACCGAATCGTTGGGGGACGAGGTTTGCAGGATGCCGGCCACGGCGTCCTGCGTGGCGGGCACCAACTGCACGGTCCAGTACTGATTCCACAGGGTCCAGTGGTCGCTGCGCGCCACGGTCTGTCCGGTCGTGGAAGTACAGGGGAGGCGTCGCGAGCCGGTTCCACCCGCCGAGTAGCGGCCGACGTACCAGGTGTACGCGCCCGTGCCCGAGGTCTCGCCGGTGCCCAGTTCGATCTGCACGCCCGGCATGTGGATGGGGTAGGAATCAGTAGACCAGTCGCGCGAGGAGAGCCATTCCAATCGCCGCTGCGGCACGAAGAGGCTGGCGGCGGCGTAGGTCACGGCATCGGCCGGAGAGGGATTGGTGTACAGTCCCGGGAGCATCTCCGGCAGTCGCTTCCAATGCGCCGTGCCGATGAACGTGTACTGCGACAGGATCTCGCTTCGTTCCGGCGTCGAGTCCTGGATGATGTGCGGCAGGTTCGACTCCACGTACGTCTCGTTGACCAGTCGATTCAGATAGCCGTTGGTGAAGATCTGCCACAGTTGGTAGAACTGGGACATCTTCATGTACTCGCGGAAGTAGCGGAGCGTCAGATAGTTCCAGCGCTCGAGGTACCAATTGGCCACACGGTAGCGCTGGGCGCGTGCGAGGGTCAGGTAACTGGCGTCAGCGCAGGGATCGATTGCCGGCAGCGAGGGATCGCTGGCCTCCAGGCTGCCGCCGACGGTTACGCCCGTCGACGTGCTGCTGGTACGCCACAGGGTGCCGATCATAGCTCCCCGGCCGTGGTCGGGCGTGCCGTGGTTGCGCGCCACTTCCACGGCGACGGTCTGGGCGACGTCGGGCCAGCAGAGCACGACGGCGCGCTGGTACTCGGGGATCAATTGCTGCTGGAGAATCGTTTCGAGCAGCGGCAACATCTGCTCGCTGTAGGCCTTGCCCCAAGCGGTGAAGGCATCGACCGCCTGCTGTTCCACGTCGGCCGCACCCGGGATGTTCTCTTCCTCTTTACCTTTGATAGCAGTTGCGAGACGCAAGAACATATCTCCGAACGCCGCACTCAGCGTGGGATTGTCGAAAAAGGAGGCCGCGCTCCTCCAGGCGTCGAGGATCTCGGTGACGAAATCCTCGGCATTGTGATGGGAGGCCTCCTCCATGTAGGCGTTCATGGCCAGGATTTCGCACAGCAGGTGGTTGGTGAAGGCCAGGGTGTTCATGCCCCGGGCCAGGGCGGCCGCGCCGGAGTAGGCCACGGCGTCGGCCGCGTTCTGCATGCGGATCTTGCCGTCCACGTGCCGGCCGGCATTCATCACCATGCCCAAAAGCATGGCCAAGAGCAGCACCGAAAAGACGGTCAGCAGGCTGATGGTGCCCCGTTGGTCGCGGTGCAGGCACGCCACCTTGCGCAGCAACCGGTTTAGAGCCGGTCCGAAAACCTGTCGGCTGTTCGGTCCTGCAGGGCCGCCCGACGTGGCTGGTGCGGCTTCAGGATAGGTTCTCAATCGACGATTATGGGTCTGCATGGCTGTACGGTATGACCGATTTGAGCCCTTCGTTGCCCAAGGTGGCCGAGGCCTCCAGGGCGTAGGTATAGACGGTGCCCAACTTCTGGATTTTGGCGGCGACCTGGTCGGTGGCGGTCGAGCCGACCACGCGCGCCAGCAGGCTGCCGGGGCCGGGCAACAGGCACAGGTGGTGCGTCACCTTGACCGTGATCGGATCCTGCCAGCCCATCTCGTTTGGCTGGAACTCGTACACGGCTGTTGATACGGATGGGTAATAGGGGTTACCGACCGTATCATACATGATCAAGGGCGGGTCCTGGTTGCTGTGGTAGAAGGTGACCTGCAGTTCGGTGGCGGCCGCGGCCCAGGCCAACTTGTTGGCCAGGCGCGAATTGGTCGCGCCCGCCGCACTGGGGGCAATCGCCCGGTACGCCGTCTGCAGCGACTGGAGCGTGCCGGTCTCGGCCGTCGTCAGCCCGGTGCTCCGCGAGGGACAGATCGGCAGACAGGCCAGCGCCGCCGCGGCCTGGATCTTCTCGTACTTCGCTCCGCCGGAGGCCATCAGGTACGTCACCCCGCCGCTGGTCGGGCCGGCGTTCAAACTGTGGTCCGTCGCACTGTAGCCGGGCACCGTGCCCTCGACGATCGTGTATCCGCCGCTCACGCAGTTTTCGTGTTCCGAACTGCAGCGTGCCGGAATCCAGACCACCGCGCTGCGCGCCGCGGCATAGGCCGCATAGTGCACCACCATGGCCCCGATCATCACCTGGCTGACCTGCACGATGAACAACAGGCACATGATGAACAGGGGCAACGTGAGCACGAAGCTCAGGCTCTGCGCACTGCCATGCTGATCGGCGTGCAGGCACCGCAGCCGGGCCCAATCGAGCCGCGTACCGCCCAACCGGACCAGCAGCCGCAGGACGCCGGTCAGCGCCACGAGCAGCCCCAGCCAGGGCAGGCAGGCCATAATCACCGTGCGGTCCACGCCAGACCTCCGCCGAAAGCCACGGCCGTTCTTGGGGGAGACGCCCCTCGCCGCGTAGAAGGGCCTCTCATTACAGGAAACGAAAAGCGTGCGATCAAAACAGGGCAAATTCCACCAGGATCACCGCCAACAGCGCGCTGGGCGCCAGGAACAACGGCGGCTGCAACTGGGCTCGCTCATCGGGCGTGAGGGGAGTCCAGCCGCCGATGCGCAGCATCCACACGATCTGCCGCAGGACCCGCACCAGCAGACGCAACGGCCCCACGCGCCACACGAGCACGATCAACGCCATGCAGGCCCCGAGCACGAATGTCCAGAGCATGGCCAGGATTCCTTGTTCCGGGCCCAGGAAGGCGCCCAGCATCGCCACCAGTTTCACATCTCCGCCGCCGACCTTGAAGAACACGTAGCAGGCCAGCATCACCAGTCCACAAATCAAGCCCCCCCACAGGCTCTCGCCCAACCCGATCCAGCCCCACGATTGGAGGTGCGACTCCTCGATCGTGCCGTACCGCACGGCCAGACTGCCGGCCGCGTTCAAGCCCAAGGCCGCGAGGATGCCGGGATAGGTGGTCCAGTTGTAGATCCGATGCCGGACAACGTCGGTCGCCGAGGCAACCAGGACCAGTCCCAGCAGCAACACGGTACGCAACATTGGTCTCCTTGGCGTTCAGCAAAGCAAGGCATCGCGGCGCGCAGAGTGGGTCCGAGAATTCGGGCTCGCGCTGGTTGTCCGCGTTGCGCCGCTTGTCTGAGGGTCAGAAGGGGATCAACTGCTCGTGCTGGCGTTGTCGGCTTCGTTCTCCAGGTCCATCAGGCCCTGGTTGAAGTAGGACTTGATCTTGGGCCAGCCCACCTTGAGCAGGTAGAGCAGGATCGGCAAGGCGATCATGCCCACGATCAGGATGGTTTCCAGGCTGACCGCGCCCCGCTCGTCGTGGTGCACGCGCTGCAACAGCCGCTTCCAGTGGCTCATAGGCAACTCCTCAAGAGAAATGTTCGATCCTTCACATAAAGGGCCACGACACCAATACCGACACCATTTCGTAGGCCAAACGCATGATTCGCGGCCCGACACGCATGATGAACACCAGCATCGGCAGGATCACGCCCAGGACCAATACGTAGTCCAGCGACGAAACGCCGCGTGGCGCGCGGCGTCCGGCTCGTCTGGCGGATTGTCTGCTTGCGCCAACCATCGCTCACCTTCCTGCACGCGCAGTGTAGTATCCCTAGCTCCACAACGGTGCACTGGTGCGGATCAAGTGTTTCATCCCTTGCTGGAAGGGTTCATCGGCAAAGGTCGGCTGTTCGCCGGTCGGCTGAAGTTCTGCCAGCAGCCTTCCGTCGGACGTCTTGCCCCGCAACCGCGATACGAACAGGTCCTTCAGCCGGTATTGGTTGTTTTCGTCCAAACCCTGCGCTTCGCTGATGCGTGTTATCTTCCGCGAACCGTCTTCGGTAAAACGGGCAATCTGCACAATCAGATTGATCGCTGCGGCGACCTGTGCCCGAGCCACGTAGACGGGGATCTCGACCTCGGACATCAGGGACAGGGTTTCCAGGCGGATCAAGGCATCGCGCGGCGTGTTGGCATGCACCGTCGACAGGCTGCCGGCATGACCGCTGATCATCGACTGGATCAAGTCCAGGGCCTCGCCGCTGCGGACCTCGCCGACGATGATCCGATCGGGCCGCATGCGCAACGAGTTCACAAAGAGCTGGCGCACACTGAGGGCGCCGCGCCCCAAGCGGTCGGGACGCTGGGCCTCCAGGTACAAGCAGTGCTCCTGGAACAGGCGCAGTTCCGAGGTGTCCTCGATCACGACGATTCGCTCTTCCGCGGGGATCGACTGGGCCACGGCCCCCAAGAGGCACGTCTTGCCCGTGCCCGTCCCGCCGGAGATGAGCGTGTTCTTCTTGAGTCGCACGCAAATCTGCAGGAACTCTTGGGCCGCCTCGGAGATCGTGCCCAAGCGGACCATGTCATCCAGGGTCAAGATATCGCGGAAGAACTTGCGGATGGTGACATAGATGCCGGTGCGCGCGCTGGGCGGAATGATGGCGTGGACGCGTGAGCCGTCGGGCAGACGGGCATCCAGCGTTGGATGTTCGTCGTTGATCTCGCGGCCGACCCACTGGGCGACATTGTGGATGGCCGAGAGCAGGGCGTCGTCGCTTTGAAAACGAGCCGGGGTGTGCTCCAGGCGGCCGCGGCGTTCGACGTAGACATTGTCGAAGCCGTTGACCATGATCTCGGAGACCGATTCGTCGTCCAGCAGGCTGGCGATGGGCTCCAAGAAATAGCGCAAAGAAGCTTCGAAAACCGCCTGTCGCGACATAGGCCGAACCCCCGTTCCCCAAGGACCCTGGGGCGGCACAGAAGTGACTCTTCTGCCGTTCCAGTGTTGATAATCCCCCAACTTGCGGCGCAAGTCAAGCGGATGTCTTGCGTTGGGTGAAGAGTTTTGCACCGTCGCGTGGCCCGCTCCCGGCAGCCACCCAGGAGCGGGGGGCGGGCCTTGGTTCCCACTCGTTCCCAAGCTCCGGCTTGGGAACGCCCTTTTGCAAAGCTCTGCTTCGCATCACAATGAGGAGCAGTCCCCACAAGAAGGGCGCAAATGACTCGAACTCGCTATCGCATCTTCGAGACGGACTTGCCCTACTTCATGACGTGCACGGTCGTGGGCTGGCTGCCCGTATTCACCCGTCCCGAAGCGGTCGAGATCCTGTTGGAGAGTTGGCGACACCTGCAAAAGCAGCGCGAGTGGGAGCTTTTCGGCTACGTCATCCTGGAGAATCATGTCCACCTGATTGTGTCGTCGCCAGAACTGCCTCGCGTAATGCAGCGTTTCAAGTCCTACACGGCGCGAAGATTGCTCGATCTACTGCAACGACGCGCCGCGTGCACCCTGCTTCGGCAGCTCAGGACCCACAAACTCCGGCACAAGACGCAGTGTCGCTATCAGGTGTGGCAAGAGGGCAGCGAGCCAAAGCAAGTCCAGAACGAGGCCATGATGTGGCAGAAGCTCGAATACATTCACAACAACCCTGTGGTGCGAGGATACGTCGACGATCCGTTGCACTGGCGGTACTCCAGCGCGCGCGACTACGCGGGCCGCCCCGGACCAATTGACGTCGTGACCGACTGGATCTGAGACCTGCTGCGCTTCAGGCGAAGCGGAGCTTCGGGGAGTTGCGTCACGAAGCGGGAGCTTCGTGACGAGGAGGGAAGCTCCGGCTGTCCGCCTCGTTCCCAAGCTCCGGCTTGGGAACGCCCTTTCGCGAAGCTCTGCTTCGCGTCACATCTTCACACATCACCGGTGGCTGCCTTGATCGGCCGCAGGGGGCTCTTGGCGAGCACGAACTTGACCTGACCGGCGGAACCGGCGAAATCCACGGTGGCCCGACGCTTGGCTCCCTCGCCGCTAAGGCCCACAATGCGCCCCAGGCCATAGCCGGGATGACGTACGAGCATTCCCAGGTTGAACACGTCAGGCGAGACGGGCGACGAACCGCCGTTGGCCAACTCGGCGGCGGTGGTCAGGTGGATCGTCAAAGGCCGCGCCGGGTTGGGTGTGGGCGCAGCCGGGATCTCTTCCGGCTCGGTCGGCTCGCACCAGACCGGAGCGGTGGTTCGGGCCTCGCGCAGATCCATCTCCTCCCGAGGCAACTCCATGAGGAACTGGCTGGGAATGGTCAACTTGCGCTGCCCGCGGAAATCGCGGTACTGGGCCGTGCTGAGCTGCAGTTCCTGTTGGGCGCGAGTCATGCCCACGAACATCAGACGCCGCTCTTCCTCCACTTGATCCTCGTTCAGGCGGCTGCGTTCGTGCGGCAAGAGCCCCTCTTCGACGGCGACCAGAAAGACGACCGGAAACTCCAGGCCTTTGGAGGCGTGCAAGGTCATCAAGGTCACGCGATCGCAGCCGGTCTCCAGATCGTCGGTATCGTTGACCAGGCTCGATTCTTCGAGAAAGGCCTCCAGCAACCCCTCGCCGCCGCTGCGTTGGTCGAATTCCCGGGCCACGGTCAGCAATTCTTCGACGTTCGCCAGGCGTTCTTGATCCTCCGGGTTTTCTGACTCGGTGAGATGGGCACGGTAGCCGCTTTGGGTGAGGACCTGCCCCATCAGTTCTTCGACCGGCCCGACAGCCAGCGCCGAGAGCCGATCGATCATGGCCACGAAGGACTGGATCTGGGATGCGGCGCGCTTGCTGAGACCCTCGACCTGCGGGCCGTGGCTGGCCGCCTCCAGCAGTCCTTGCTGATGCCGGGCGGCGTGCGTGCGGAGGCGGGCCAGGGCGGCCGGGCCCAAACCGCGAGGCGGCGTATTGATGATCCGCAGAAAGGCCTGTTCGTCGCGCGGATTGTTGATCAATTGCAGATAGGACAAGACATCCTTGATCTCTTTGCGTTGGAAATACTGCACGCCCTGAATCAACTGATAGGGCAACCCCTGGTCGCGCAAGGCGAACTCCAGCGATCGCGACAGGGCATTGATGCGGTAGAAGACGGCGAAATCGCGCGGCCGGCGCTGCGCGCCGCGCACGGCCCGGGCGATCTGGGCCGCGATGTCGTCGGCCTCCTCTTTCTGCGTGAGGTATTGGACCAGGCGTACGGGCTGGCCCTCGCCATTCTCGGTGTACAGCCCCTTGGCCTTGCGTTTCTTGTTGTGGCGGATCAACTCCTGGGCCACGTGCAGGATCCGCTGCGAACTGCGGTAGTTGCGTTCCAGGCGGATGACGCAGACCGAGGGGTAGTCCTTCTCAAACTCCAAGATGTTGTACACATTGGCGCCGCGCCAACCGTAGATGGACTGGTCCGGGTCGCCGGTGACGGCCAGGTTCGAGTGGTCGATCGACAGGGCGCGCACGATGGCGTATTGCGCCAGGTTGGTGTCCTGATACTCGTCGACCATGACGTAGCGATAGCGCGCGTCCAGATCGGCACGAATCTCCGGATGGTCGCGGAGAAGCAAGGCCACGAGCAGCAACAGGTCGTCGAAGTCGACGGCGTTCGACTGGCGCAGACGCTGCTCATAGCCGGCATAGATCTGTTTGATGACGTCGCCGAAGACGCTTCGTTCGCGAGGCTGGTAGGTTTCGGGCGTGAGCAGGTTGTTCTTGGCCCAACTGATGGCTGAAGCGACCCCCTCGGGGCTCAGGCCGGCGGACTCGGAGCCCGACTCGGCGATCGTGCGGCGCAGCAGTCGCAGGCTGTCCTCAGCGTCGTAGATCGTGTAGTTCGGCTCCAGGCCCACGAAGCGCGCGTACTTGCGGAGCAAGCGGGCACAGAAGCGGTGAAAAGTCCCCAGCCACGGGCCCCGGTTGCCCACCAACCGCTCCACGCGGAGACGCATCTCGTCGGCCGCCTTGTTGGTGAAGGTCAGGGCCAGGATGTTCTCCGGGAGAATCCCTTGGCGCAGCAGATGGGCGATGCGGTGCGTGATGACCCGCGTCTTGCCGCTGCCCGGGCCGGCCAGAATCAACAAGGGTCCCTCGACGTGCAGAACGGCCTCGCGTTGGGCGTCGGTCAAGTCTCGGAGAAGTTCGTCCAAGGGGGGGTCCTTCCGCGGCCCAGGGGCCTGTACAGATATCCAATCCAATATATACGCATGTCGGCGGAAGTTCGACGGGGCCACCCCCCCGCGTCGAGTGGCTTTCATTGCCGCCCATTCGCCGCTACCCAAATCTGGGCAACCTGTTATACTCAAGCCGTGCATGGAATTCGGTTTCCGGACGGTGGAGGTGCTCGGCCCTTCCGCGTCGTTTTGGGAACCGGTTGTTCGGCGTCGCCAGGCGGCAAGGGCCGTCGGGTGTGGATATTTCTGGGAAGAACTTGGGAGGGACCCCATGAAGACACGGATCAAGTTAAGCACAGCGGACACCACGCTCAAGGATCGGGAAGAGAAGCTGGAGATGAGCACGGCCGAGATCGGCCTGTCGGTGCGGACCACGAATTGCTTGGAAGAGCGGGGCATTTTCACGGTCAACGATCTGCTGCACTGCACGCGAGAGGACCTGCTGAGCATTTCCAACTTCGGCGAAAAGACGCTGGAAGAGGTGTACAAGGCCTTGGAGGGGATCGGCTTCTATCGCAGTGGGCGCGTCTCCAGCAGCGATTCCCAATCCAACCCGGCTCAACCCAGATAGCGTACTCGGGCGGCAACAGGATTGGCCGATTGGCGACCAGGAAGACCGCCGGAGAGAGGGGACGGCGTGCGGAGCTTCCGGTTCTACGAAAAGAAGCGCGGCAATCGCCGCACGGGCTCCAGCAAGCTGGGCCGAGCGGGCGAACTGGGGGCGTCGGTCTGTCTGTTGTTGGCCGGCGTGATCTCGCTCTATTTCATCATCCACGGCTGGCTCAAGCCGGCCTGGCGCGTGCGCCATCATTTTGTCGAGACCACGTGCCTGGTGCTGGACAAACGGGTCGGTGAGACGGTGCGCAACGGCGCATCGCTCTATCGCCCTGAAGTCCAGGTCGAGTATCGCGTCGAGGGGACGCCCTACCGTGTCTGGAGCTATCCGCTGCCGAGTGTCTTTGCTCCTTTGACCCATTCCGACAGCAAGGCCCAGGCGGAAAGCCTGTATAGTCCGGGCCGGGCCGATAAGCAGGCGATTGTCAACGAATTCATCATCAACCGCGAGTACTATTGCTGGTACGATCCGCAGTCGCCAGAAGTCGTGCTCTTGGTGCAAGGATACTATTGGGGCCTGTGGCTGGCGCTGATTGTGCCAATCTCGTTCGTCGTCCTGGGCGGGGCGGGGGTGACGCACAGCCTGCTGTATGCCACGACTTCCGCCGAGCGCCGCGCCGTGCTCACGCGCCGCGCCGGCCGCATGGAGTTGTTCGACGCCCCGCAAACGCCCAGCGAAGAGTATCCGAACATTCCCGATGGATCGACGATCACCGACAGTCCGGGAACGACGCTCACCTATCGGCTGCCGATTCGCACGTCGTCGGCCTGGATCCTGGTGTTGCTGGGCGCTTCCTGCGTGATCTGGAACGTGCTGGTGGCGATTTCGGCGGGCTACGCGATCAACAATCACCTGGAGGGGCGACCGGACTGGGTCTTGCCGGTGTTTTTGATCCCCTTCGTGCTGGTCGGCATCGGCATGACGGTGTACTTCGTGTACCGGTTGCTGGTGGCCAACGGCATCGGCCCCACCCTGATCGAGATCTCCGACCATCCCTTGGTGCCGGGGCGTCTCTACCAGATCTTCATTTCGCAGTCCGGCGGCCTGCGGCTGAAGTCCTTCTCCGTGCGCCTGGTGTGCGAAGAGGAGGCCACGTATCGGCAAGGCACGGACATCCGTGTGCAGCGCTGCCTGGTACACGACCAGGAGTTGGTGCAGCACACGGACCTGGAGATTCGTCGCGGCACGCCCTTTGAGGTCCGCTGCGAACTGCAGATGCCCGAGCGAGCCATGCACTCCTTCCGCTCCAACCACAACGAGATTCGCTGGAAGCTGTTGGTCGAGGGCCGCCTGCCGCGGTGGGCCGGGTTCCATCGCGACTTCGCCGTGATCGTGCATCCCGGCGAGGGGAGGGACGAAGCATGAGCGAGTCCTCGGTGGGCATTCGCCTGGAAGGCAACGGCCGGATCTACCAGCCGGGCGAGTCCATGGCCGGCGAATACTGGCTGGAGAACGTGCATCCGGGCGAGATCAAGGCCATCGAGTTCTCGGTGCTCTGGTACACCGAGGGCAAAGGGGACGAGGACTTTGGTGTCCATGAATTCCGCCGCGTGACCATCGACGACCGGGGCCGCTCCGATCCGCGCTACAGCGGCCAGTTCCGCGTCCTTCTGCCGCGCAGTCCGCTGAGCTACGAAGGGCAGATCGTCAAGTTGCGTTGGTGTGTGCGCGTGCGCGCGTTTTTGACCCACGGGCGCGAGGTCCTGGGGCAATTGCGATTCCGCCTGGGAGCCGTACCGCCGGCCAAAAACCTATCCCCAGACCGCGACCGCCAGGCGCCGCGGCCAGGAGAAACCGAGACGCCGAACCGTTCGGGCAGCGGCTCCAAGGCGAGTGAGTCGTGAGCCGTCTTCCTCCCGACCACTCGGACCTGGCGGATGTCAATCCGTTTTCCACGCGCTACATCCGTCCGGGCGCCCTGCCCTTCCTCTTTTCCGCCGGCGCGCAGGCTGCGGATCTTGTGGCGAGGCTTCGCCAGCAGCGCTGGTGGGGGCAGATTGTCGGCCCGCACGGTTCGGGCAAGTCGTCGCTGCTGGCCGCCTTGCGACCGAGCCTTGAAACCGCCGGTTTGGCGCCGCTGATCGTCACTCTGCACCAGGGGCAGCGACGCCTCGACGTGGCGTTGAACGATCAGCTTGCCGGCCAGACGCGGCTGATGGTGATCGACGGGTATGAACAACTTGGGTGGATGGCGCGCTGCCGGCTGAAACACTTTTGCCGCCGTCATGGCTTGGGTCTGTTGGTTACCAGCCACCGCGGCTGCGGACTGCCGCCGCTGTTTCAAACGCAGGCAACGCTGCCACAGGCGCAGGCGATCGTGGAGCAACTTCAGGCCGGCTTCGCGGCGCGGATCGCCCCCGACGACGTCCGAGCCGCGCTGCAACGGCACGGGGGCAACCTCCGCGAGATGTTGTTTGATTTGTATGACCTCTACGAATCGCGTCGTAGAGGGACCGAGTAGCACGAAGGTCTATCAGCAGAAAGCCAAGATACCGTGGAACAACCGGGCTTCCTATTCATCACCTGTCAGGTCGGAGCCGAAGGGGCTGTCAAACAAGAGTTGGCCCGTCTCTGGCCAGACTTCCGTTTCGCCTTCTCCCGACCAGGTTTCCTGACCTTCAAGTTGCCCAGCGATCACAATTTGTCGGCCGATTTCGAGTTGAAGTCGGTTTTTGCGCGGGCCTACGGGTTTTCGATCGGGCGAGTGTCGGGGGCCACGCCGGATGAACTGGCTGGCCAGGTCTGGCAGCTTTATGGTTCGCGTCCAGCCCAGGCCCTGCACGTCTGGCAGCGTGACGCTGCGCCGCCGGGCGAATACGGCTTCGAGCCGGGAATCAGCGAGGCGGCCAAGACGGCGCGGCGGGTGCTGTTGCAGCACACGGCGCGCGAGGGGTTGGACGCGTCGCCGCACGCGGCGGCTCAGCCGGGACAAGTCGTGCTGGACTGCATTCTCGTGGAACCAGACCAATGGTGGGTGGGCTTCCATCGTGCGCGCACGATCGCTTCGCGCTGGCCTGGTGGGATGATGGAATTAGCCCCCCCAGCGGACATAGTCTCCCGGGCCTGGTTCAAGATGGAGGAGGCCCTGCGCTGGTCGGACCTGCCGATCCCGGCTGGTGCGCGATGTGCCGAGATTGGCAGCGCGCCGGGCGGTGCCAGCCAGGCCTTGCTGGCGCGTGGGCTGGAGGTCCTGGGCATCGACCCGGCGGAGATGGACCAACGTGTCCTCGCGCAGCCCGGGTTCACCCACTTGCGCCGCCGATCCAACCAGGTGCGACGGCGCGAGCTGCGTCGGGTGCGGTGGCTTACGGTGGACATGAATGTGGCTCCCGAATACACGCTCGAAGTGGTGGAGTCGATCGTCAGTCATGCGCAGGTCAACGTGCGGGGGTTGATCCTGACCCTCAAACTATTTGACTGGAGTCTGGCGGAGCAATTGCCGGAGTACCTGGCGAGAGTTCGTCATTGGGGCTACAACCAGGTTCACGCGCGACAACTGCAACACAATCGCCAAGAAGTTTGTGTGGCCGCGTTGCAACAACCGTTTCGCCGCAAACCGCCTGTTCCACCGCGCTGAGGTGTGGCGGCCGCACTCTACCTGATCCTTCCCAGCTTCCAGAGAGCGTGGAACTTGCCTAGTCCGAGGTCCAATTTCCGTACTTCTGGGGCACGAGTCTGATCTTGTTGTGGTGCGCCTCAAGCAAGATCCGCGAGAGCGCCGATGGAGGGGCAGATGCCTATTGTGCGGATCTAGCAGACTCTTCCGATTGACGGTTCGGGATCGCCCGCACTACAATCCGCAATCTCCACCCGAAATACCCGATCTTCCGCCAGGAGATCCGAATGTTCGGCACCCTGATACGCCGAGTACTACCCCCCTTTGCGGCCGGTTTTGTAGCTCCGATTCTACTCGCTGTCGCTGCGTATGCCGCTGATGAGAAGGCCCCGGAGCCCCCAGAAGCCGTTGAGCACTCTTCGGTCGGGGATCCGCTTGCCCCGGGCAAGGTGGCGGTCCTGATTCAGGAGATCGTCTCGGGGATTCGCACGCGAAATATCGAGAGCCAGTTTCTCCGCTGGCGGAGCTACGCGGCGTCGCGATTGAACGCGACGGCGGGGCGTTACACGGGTTCGGAACTGACCGGCAATTGCCGTTTGAAGTGGTACGACTCGTTGCTGCGCAATCCGTTGCGCGGGCCGGTCGAAGCGGAGCAGTTCACACGTCATTTGCACGAGGCGGCCTTGAACGGTCAGAAGGGCTTTGCCCGAATGCTGACCATTGCGCGGGAGAAGATGGACTTGCCCCCGGCCGAAATCGGCTGCCCGCCGCACGTCACCAACGCTACCGAGGCGCTGCAGGCGGTGCGTGAGGCTTTGAGCAACGCGCAGAGCAACTTTGCGCAGGCGGTGAGCACGCTGTCAAAAGGAGAGATCAACGAGTTGGCCACGCGATGCTATCCGGTGCTCACCAGCCAGAACAAAGTGGGGCACACGCTCAATGACCGCGGCACGGGACGGCGGCTGTGCGACTTGCTGGAGAAACTGGATCGCGACGCTTTGCACCGCGCGGCCGAGGCCATGGTGCCCTTGCTCGATCCCCACTTGATGCGCAATCTGGCCGCCGTGCCCGCCCAAGGCAACCCTCAGGTCGCGGGCGTCACTGGACGGGTGCTGCAGACAATTCAGACTCCGGCGGGTCTGATTGTGGTCGGTGGGCCGGGCAAGAACGTGTATCGCCTGGATGAGATACCAGGACTGGCGGCAGTGATCGACGTGGACGGCGACGACGAGTACTACGAGGGTGTGGTATCGATTCAGCGTCCGGTGCTGGTGGTGATCGATGTGAAGGGCAACGACGTCTACCGTGGCACGCGGCCCGGCGTTCAAGGCTCGGCAATTCTCGGTGTTTCCTTCCTCTTGGACAACGAGGGGGATGACGTCTACCACGCCCAAGACGTCGCTCAGGCCTCGTGCATTGCCGGGGTGGGCATTCTGATCGACAACTCGGGGGACGACGTCTATCAGGGCATCCGCCGCGTGCAGGGGCAGGCTTTCGGAGGGCTGGCGTTGCTCCTGGACCGCGACGGGCACGACCGTTATCGGGCGGCCATGTGGGCGCAGGGCTTCGGCGGTCCCTTGGGTTTCGGACTGCTGGACGACGCCGACGGCAATGACCATTACTTCGCCGGCGGCATGTATCTGGATTCTTATCCGGAGACGCCCGGCATGGAAGGTTGGTCGCAGGGCGTCGGCGCCGGGCCACGTCAGGTGGCCAATGGCGGCCTGGGCGTGATCCTCGACGGCGGCGGCGACGATCTCTACGAATTTGACTATCTCTCGCACGGCGGCGGATATTGGTGCGGCATGGGTTTCGCCCGGGATTTCGGCGGAGACGATCGGCACCTGGGATCGACCAGCAAGTTGTTCACGGGCGGGGCGCGTTCGGAGCCGGAGTTCCAGCGATTCGGCAACGGCTACGGCTGCCACTACTCGCTGGGTTTCTGTTTTGACGATGCGGGAGACGACGTGTACCGAGGCCGCATCATGGGCATCGGCCATGGCTGGGATCTCTCGGTCGGCGTGCTGTGCGACTTCAACGGCAACGACCGCTATGAGTCTCCCGGCACGACCACGCAGGGCACCGGGGCCCAGGCCAGCATCGGCATGCTCTACGACTACGACGGCGACGACACCTACGTGGGCTACGGCCAGGGCTACGCCGCCCCGGGAATCTCTTATCACGACCTGCCCGGTTGCGGCGGGAACTTCAGCTTCGTCATCGACCATGGCGGCGAAGACAAGTACGGCTGCGGAGTGAAGAACAACTCGTACAATCAGCGTGGGGCGTCGGGTGGATTCGTGATCGATCGGCCCAAGAGCGAGCAGACGGCCGACGGCGATTCGGCGTCGAGCGTACAGCAGGCCGCATCGTCCCACTGAAGGCTCTTCACGTTGAACTCAGTGCCCTCGAAGGAGTGAGTGCATGCCTCGGATCTTCCTGGTGTCGGGATGGTTGGTCGTGGGCGGGATGCTTTGGATGGCGCCCGCGGTCTTGCGCGCACAAGACGGGCCGGAACTCTTGATCGGCGTGGAAGATCCCGTGGGGCCGATGTTGCAGGTCGTGCCCACGGCGGCGGACCCCGGCGAGCCGCAGCCCAAGGCCGATCGCTCCGAGGGGCCGGCCCTGATGTTGGAAGCACCCAAGCTCGCCCCGCGCGCGCTGAATTCGGCTCCGGCCAGCGAGAGCAAGACCCCGGCGACCGGCGCCGCGAAACCCGCCAAGGCGAGCCAGCCCGAGATCAAGGCGCCTGCCCTGACGCCCCCGGCAATTCTTCCCGACTTCCCGCAGAGCAAGGCGCGAAGCGTTCCGCCGGCTTCGATTTTGAATCAGGAGCAGGCCAAGCCCATGGAGCGCAAGACGCCGACCGAGTCCAAGGCGGCGGTCGAGCCCAAGAAGCCGATGGAGCCCAAGGCTGTGCCGCGCAGCGAGCTTAGCGCGGAACAAACGGCGTTGCGCGACCGTCTGCGCCGCACGCTGGGGCTGTACTTCCGCCAGGCCTTGAACACACGCGACTATACGCCAGGCGACATATTGAACGGATGCTTGCCCTTCGGTTGTCAAAGCGAAGTGGTCCACGGCAACGAGCGGATCAACGCCGTCACCTGCCTGTGCTGGAATTATCCTTGCGCCGGCCTGGAGTTGATCGGCACGAGCGACGGTCACCTGGCGCCGCGTGTGGGCTACGGACTGCAGACCTATCCCGGTCAGTTCCTGGCCATGCTCGCCCTGTCGCGAGTGCCCAACGACTACCCGGTTCGTTCGGGAGAGACGGTGCGCACGGTGGCCGACGTGGTCGAGTTCGAGAAGCTTGACTGCAATGAAGACCTGGATCAGTCGTTGCGATTGCTGGGGCTGGCCCACT
The DNA here is from genome assembly GCA_937889015.1 of uncultured Planctomycetales bacterium. Classification (GTDB taxonomy): domain Bacteria; phylum Planctomycetota; class Planctomycetia; order Pirellulales; family Thermoguttaceae; genus CALARR01. The sequence continues at coordinate 31,183 of CALARR010000218.1, forward strand.
ATCTTTCGGACAACAAAGGTTGGCGCAACCGCGCTGGAGAACCGTGGTCGGTGGACCGCCTGGTGGACCTGGAACTGGCCCAACCGCTGTCCGAAGGCCCTTGCGGCGGCACGCACCGATTGCTGGCCTTGACCGTCGCCGTCTCGCGGCGGGTGGCCGACGCAGGGGCGCTTAGCGATCCGATCACGCGTGCCGGAGACTTCCTCCGCGATTATCATCGCTACGCGCTGAAGACCCAGAATCCCGACGGCAGTTGGCATCCGTCCTTCTTCGCTGCCGTAGGTGCGACGAACGACCAGGCCGGACAATTGCGATCGACAGGCCACATCGCCCAGTGGCTGACCCTTTCGCTGTCCGACCAGCAGCTCGACCAGCCGGAAGTGCTGCGGATGATCGACTACCTGGTCAACTTGCTGGGATACCAGCAGGCGCGGTGGAATTCCGCGTCGCTCAGCTCTCGAAATCTGGAAGGGCTGATGTGCGCCTTGCACGCCTTGGCGACCTACGACGAGCGCGTACTGCGTCCCTGCGATCCGGAGCCGGAACCGGCGGCCGACGCAGCGGCCAAGCCCGCGGCGAAGTAGCCGACGCAGTGCATCGGGGGATTGCGCCCCCGGCGGCGAAAAAATCTCCCTCCGGGGCACGACAGGCAGTTTGGGCCGTCGTAGAATAGCGGTTTGCCGCACGGTTCTTGGGCTTGGGGGCAGGACGATCGGCGTGTGCCCTCTTTGCGGGCCATTTGAATTGGCCGCGGTGCCCCGAGGAACGCTTCTCAAAGAGTCCCCGAGCAAAGGCGACCAGGTTATGAACAAACATGTCACGCGACGGCGGTTTCTGGGAGCGTCCACGGGTACCGCACTAGGCCTGGGAGTGGTGGCGGCCTGGCCTGTGCCCGGGTTGGCGAAGAACGTGGGCTCCGCCGACAAGCTCAATCTGGCAGTGATCGGCGTTGCCCATCGGGGCGGAGCGAATCTCAAAGGCGTGGCCGGTGAGAACATCGTTGCATTGTGCGACGTGGATGAGAAGTACCTGGCCGAGGCTGGAGAGAGATTTCCCCAGGCCCAGCGGTTCGTCGACTTCCGCAAGATGTTCGACGCGATGGCGAAACAGATCGATGGCGTGGTCGTGAGCACGCCCGACCATACGCACGCCATCCCCTCGGTGATGGCCATGCGTATGGGCAAGCACTGCTATTGCGAGAAGCCCCTGACGCAATCGGTTTACGAGGCGCGTCTTGTCACCGACACGGCCAAGGCCCAGCGCGTGGTGACCCAGATCGGCACGCAGATCCATGCTGGCAAGAACTATCGCCGAGTGGTGGAGTTGGTCCAGGCGAATGTGATTGGCCCGATCGGCGAAGTCCACGTCTGGTCGGCGGCGAAGTACTTCAAGGGGGACCGTCCGAGCGACACTCCGCCAGTCCCGGAGGGGCTGCACTGGGACCTCTGGTTGGGCCCGGCGCCGGAGCGAACCTATCATCCGTCCTATGCGCCCAAGACCTGGCGCTGCTGGTGGGAATATGGCAACGGGGCCCTGGGCGACTTTGGTTGCCACTACATGGACCTTCCTTTCTGGGCCCTCAAGCTGCAGTATCCCACGAGTATCGAGGCCGATGGTCCGCGGCCGGTGCACCCGGATTCGTGCCCCGAGTGGCTTGTGGTCCGCTATCACTATCCAGCACGTGAGAATCTGCCGCCGGTGCTGCTGACCTGGTACGACAGCGGCAAGCGGCCGGAACTGCTGGGCCAGTTGCTCCCTGAGAAGGAAGCGGGCAAGTGGAACTCGGGCGTGCTGTTTGTGGGCACGAAAGGGATGATCCTGGCGAACTACACTCAGCACAAGCTCCTGCCAGAAGATACATTCACCGGGTTTCAGCCGCCGGAGCCGACGATTCCCGACTCGGTGGGCCATCATCAAGAGTGGATCGACGCCATCAAGCACGGCGGAAGCCCCACCTGCCGCTTCGACTACTCCGGCCCGTTGACCGAGGCGGCCTTGCTGGGTGGCGTCGCCTATCGAGCGGGCGAGAAACTGTCGTGGGACGGCCCGGCCGCCAAGGTGACCAACACCACGAAGGCAGAGCCTTTCCTGCGGCGGCCGTATCGGCCGGGATGGACGCTCGAGGGGTGAGTGGCATCCGCGACAACGACGAACATGGATGGGGCGCCAGAAGAGGAATGTCGTACCTGGCGGGCCCGTGGCCCTCGAACGCCGGCCTGGCGGCATTACTCACCGCAGACGCAATAGGATCGCAACGCTCATGAAAGCCTTGGTGTTAGAAGAGTACGGCCAGTTGGTCTATCGGGACATGCCCGAACCCGAGCCTGGCCCGGACGAGGTGTTGATCGCCGTCGCCGCCTGCGGCATCTGCGGCAGCGATGTGCATGGCATGGACGGGAGCACGGGCCGGCGGCGGCCGCCGATCATCATGGGGCACGAGGCGGCGGGCACGATCGTCCACGTGGGCCCGACCGTGCAAGGCTGGCGCGAGGGCGACCGCGTGACGTTCGACTCGACCATCTACTGCGGGCACTGTGTGCCCTGTTGTTCGGGCCGCGTGAACCTGTGCGACCGGCGCCGCGTGCTGGGCGTGTCCTGCGACGAGTACCGCCAGCACGGGGCGTTTGCCCAGTTCGTGGCCGTTCCGCAGCAGATCCTCTATCGGCTGCCCGAGGGGCTGAGCTTCGAACGAGCCGCCATGGTCGAGCCGGTGTCGGTGGCCGTACACGCGGTCGAACGCCTGCCGCTGCGACTGGACGACACGGCCGTCGTGGTGGGAGCGGGCATGATCGGATTGCTGACCTTGCAGGCCCTGCGCGCGGCCGGATGCGGCCGAATCGTGGCCCTGGACGTGGATCCGCAGCGTCTGGAATTGGCCCGGCAACTGGGGGCCACCGCGGTGATTCGCTCGGACCAATGCGATGCGGTGGAGGAAGTGCGGAGCCTGACCGACGGTCGCGGCGCCGACGTGGTGGCCGAGGCGGTGGGAATCACGGCGACCGTTCAGACGGCCGTGAACAGCCTGCGCAAGGGGGGGCATCTGGTGCTGGTCGGCAATCTCTCGCCGAGCGTGAAACTGCCCTTGCAGGCCGTGGTGACGCGCGAGTTGACGCTGTACGGCACCTGCGCGTCGTCCGGCGAGTACCCGGCCTGCCTGAACCTGATTGCGCGCGGCACGATCGACGTCGATTGCCTGCGGAGCGCCGTAGCACCCTTGGAACAGGGGGCTGCCTGGTTCGACCGACTGTACCGCCGTGAGCCAGGGTTGATGAAGGTGGTGCTCGCACCGTGAACGTAGTCGCGGTGCATCGTTTGTTCTTCAGCCGGTGGAGCCAGGAAATGGAATTGTGCGGGAAGGTAGCGTTGGTCACGGGAGGCACGAAGGGGATCGGAGCGGCCACGGCGGTGGCCTTGGGCACGCGAGGCGCGGACGTAGCCCTGGTGGCCCGGCACGCCGATGAAGAGGCCTGCTATTGGCGCGATACGATCACTGCCATGGGACGTCGCTGCCTGTTGCTGACCGCCGATATAGGGCGTGCCGACGAGGCTACGGCTGTGGTCCAGAAGACCATCGCCGAGTTGGGCTCGGTGGACGTGCTGGTCCATTGTGCCGGCGGGGCCGTGGCCGGCGGACTCTTTGAAGTCAGTCCCGAGACCTGGAACGAAGCCTTCGACGTTCATGTCCACGCCGTGTATCACCTGTCGCGTGCTGCCGCGCCAACCATGAAACAACGGCGCGAGGGGGCCATCATCTTGATCTCCTCGGTGGCCGGCCTGCGGTCGCTGAACTTCAACCTGGCGTATCAAGTGGTCAAGGGGGCTTTGCCGCACTTCACACGGGCCTTGGCCCGGGAATTGGCCGAAGACAATATCCGCGTCAACTGCGTGGCGCCGGGCATCATCCGCACGCGGTTCCACCAGGCAATGACGCCCGAGCAGAAGCGGCACAATCTGGACAATCGCGTGCCGCTGCACTGCGAGGGAACGCCCGAGCAGGTCGCGTCGCTGATCGTGGAAATGGCGACCAACGACTACATTACGGGCGAGACGTTCTGCATTGACGGCGGTTTGACGATGCGGATCGCGTGACGCAGCGCGAGGCGGCCGGCACTACATCAGCATGCCGGCGATGGCGGCGCTGGAAAAGGTGGCCAGGGCCCCGCCGATCATGGCGCGCAAGCCGAGTTGGGCGATCTCGCCGCGGCGCGAGGGGACAAGGGTGCTGACGCCGCCGATCTGCACGCCGATGGATCCGAAGTTGGCGAAGCCGCACAGGGCGTAGGTGGCGATGACGAAGGATTTTTCGGAGAGCGTGTCTTTCAACTGGACCAGGTCGCCGTAGGCGATCATCTCGTTGAGCACGGTCTTCTTGCCCATCAGGGCGCCGATCACGTGGGCCTCGTCCCAACTCACGCCCATGAGCCAGGCCAGGGGCGAGAAGATCCATCCCAGGATGCGTTCCATGCTCAAGTCCGGCCCGCCATAGTATGCCGAGGCGCCGAGCATCCAGTTGAAGCAGGCCACCAGCGCGTAGAAGGCGATGAGCATGGCCCCGACATTGAGGGCCAGCTTCAGTCCGTCGCTGGCGCCGCGGCAGGCGGCATCCAAAAGGTTGACGTCCTGCCGCGGGATGTCGACCGTAACCGTCCCCTTGGTGAGCGAGGCCTGCGTCTCCGGGACCATGATCTTGGCGATTACCAGCGAGGCCGGGGCGGACATGAGCGAGGCGGCCAAGAGGTGGCCGGCCGGGATGCCCATACCGACGTAGGCCGCCAGCACCCCGCCCGCCACCGTGCCCAAACCGGCGGTCATCATGGCCATCAACTCGGAGCGGGTCATGCTCTCCAGGTAGGGGCGGATCACCAGGGGCGATTCGGTCATGCCCACAAAGACCTCGGCCGCGGCGGCCAGCGATTCGGTGCCGGAGGTGTCCATGACCCAGACCATGACCTTGGCCATGAGCCGAACGACCCACTGCAGGATGCCCAAGTGAAACAGCACAGCGGTCGCGGCAGAGACGAAGATCAGAGTGGGCAGGACAGAGAATGCGAAGAAGTGCTCGCGAAACCCTTCGCCGAAGACGAATGCCGCACCGGTGTCGGAAAAGCTGAGCAGACGGGTGAAAAAGTCCTGCGCGAGAAGGAAGAAGTGCTGCCCCGGCGCCGTGCGCAACAGGAGCAGGGCCAGAACGAACTGCAAGGCAACGCCGCTGGCGACCAGACGCAGATTGATCCGCCGCCGATTCTCCGACAGCATCCAGGCAATCGCCAGGATGGCCACCAGGCCCAAAACGCCCATGGCACGCTGCACGACAAGGCCCCCCGTGGCACGCCCGACAGCGGCCTGCGCGCGAGAACGTCGCGAGGCGCCAACGGTTGAAGTTGGAATTGTGCTCATCCTACTCGGATCGAGCACGATGGGGCAAGGCCGATCAGCCAAGTGCGCGTCTGCGACGGGGCATTCGGTGGCCGAAACCAATTCGCAGCCGCCAGACTAGGCCGGGACTGGGGCAGCGGCTATCATGGCGACATGAGGCGGCAACGGCCGGAATGGCCGCGCCGCTACAGCCAGACAAGCGCCGTTGGCGCAGGGCGTCATGGCGATCCGCCAGCGGATCTCGCGTCAGCGTCCCTGCGGGACACGGTCGAACGACATCGCATCTTCTTCGCTATCCACAGGAGGGCCGGCTATGAGTTGGATCCATTGGGGGTTGGGCGTGGCGATCATGGCCGTGGGGGTCAGCAGCGTTGGGGCCGGGCCCTTGCGGCAGCGCAACCCGACGATGACCCCATCCACCGCGGCCGGGAGCCCCAGTGAAGCGCAACCATCGGACGACGGCAAGCTGCGCGTGCTGGTGTTCGGGGCGCATCCCGACGACTGCGAGATTCGGGCCGGGGGCTGCGCAGCCCTCTGGTCGCAAGCCGGTCATCATGTGCAACTCGTGTCGGCGACCAACGGCGACGTGGGGCATTCGCGGATCTCGGGCGCGGAACTGGCGGCCCGGCGCTACGCCGAGGTACAGAGTGCGGCCAAACTGCTGGGCACCACGACCACGGTGCTCGACATCCACGACGGCGAGCTGATGCCCACCCTGGAAAACCGCAAGACCTTCACCCGGCTGATTCGCAACTGGAAGGCGGACATCGTCATCGGCCATCGGCCCAACGATTACCATCCCGACCATCGCTATGTTGGCGTATTGATGCAGGACTCGGCCTTCATGGTCACGGTGCCCTTCTTCTGCCCCGACACGCCCTATCTGCGGGGCAACCCGGTGTTTCTCTATTCGCAAGACAATTTTGAGCGACCGAACCCCTTTCGGCCGGATATCGTGGTGTCGATCGATAGCGTGATCGAGAAGAAGATCGACGCCTTGATGACCATGGAGTCGCAGTTTGTGGAAGGCGGAGCCAACGGCTATCGGCAAGGGCTGCCGCAGACGGAGGAAGATCGCGAGAAACGCCGCCAGCAGGCGCGTGCCGGATGGCACAAGCGTTTTGCCGCCACGGCCGACAAATACCGGGAGAAGTTGATCGAACTGTACGGCGCCGAAGAGGGCCAGAAGGTCAAGTACGCCGAGGTCTTTGAGGTGTGCGAGTACGGCCGGCGGCCCACGCCGGACGAGATCCGGAAGCTGTTTCCCTTTTTGCCGGCGAAGAAGAAGTAGCGCAGCTCGCCAATTCATCCAGAAGGAAGGGCTATGTCCACTGGCGTCGAAAACGCTGTGTCGCGTTTCGCGAACGGGCACTCCTGTTCACAATCCGTGCTGGGAGCCTATTGCGAACGCTTGGGCCTGGATGAAGCCACCGCCATGAAGATCGGCTGCGCGTTCAGCGGCGGCATGGGGCGCATGGGGCTGACCTGTGGGGTCGTGACCGGGGCCATTGCGGTCATCGGCCTGCGTTACGCGGCAGGCGACCCGCTGAACAAGGACGCCAAGGAACACACTTTGGCCCGAGTGCGCGAGTTCGCCGAGCAATTCAAGGCGCGGAACCACGGTCACCTGGACTGCCGTGACCTGCTGGGCTGCGACTTGAGCACGCCCGAAGGGCAGGCCGAGGCCAAGGAGAAGGGGCTGCACAAGACTATCTGCACCCAGCTTGTCCGGGACGCGGCTGAGATTCTGGAGCGGCTGGGAGTTGCGGACCGTTGATTCGCGCGCTGTCCGAATTTGCGGGGTGGTGCGGTACCGCTCACCGGATCGCATCCACGGTCCATGCGGCGTCCTGCCCTGTTCACGTTCGCGTGGCCCGGCAATGCCTCGTCTTGAAGACGGATCAAAACTCTCGGGGGCCACTCAATGGCTGTCGCGATCGCAACGAGCGCAGTTGTTCTTCCGTGATGCTGTACGTAATCCGATAGCTGTAGCCGCTTTCCGGTTCCAGGTACTTCGGAGCCGTTTTGGCCAACGAAGGGGGATGGTCGGTCGGCAGCCCCGGTTCGCTGGCAAAGAACTCCAGGTGGAACCAGACCGTCTGGACGTCCTTGCGCAGTCGCACCGGATCGAATTGCGACACGCCGCTGACCGTCTCGGAGTTGACTGTTCCCGCGGCGAGTTCTTGTCGCACGCGCCACACCGCGCGAAAGCCCTCGGTTTCAACTGAGTTGGGCTTGATGATCTGTCCGCTGGGGCCGCGCAACATGACCGTCAGAAGGGCTTTCGTCGCGGCGTCGACGCCAAGGCTGGAGGGGCTTGCATCGATCACATAGTGCAGGTCGAGGAGTCCGCTTGCAGTCCTGCTCAGGCCGATCTGTCGATCGGCAGCCGGCGTCGCAGAAGCGGGAGATGGGGCTGCGGCGTCCGGATCGCGGACAACATTCGCCGGCACCGGCGCCGGTGCCGGTAGATCTGCGGCGCCAGACTCGGTTGGAATGGCCGACGGTGGTCCGGACGCTTCCGTCCGCTCCGTCCCCATGACGGTTCCGCTCGCAGCGTTGCCTTTGCCAGCCTCGACGGCCGAGACCTCCGCTGGCGCAGTGACCGGGAGACTCGGCGCAGCAGCGGGCGTCGCCGGCAAAACCAGGGACGCCTGCGGAGCCAGCTTGGGGTTTTCGGTTACCGGAACATCGTCCGCGGCTTCGCGCCACAAGCTCCAACCGAGCAGCGCCACCAACGGAATCACCAGGATAGCGGCCGCAAGCAGCCGCGCCCTGCGTTGTGAACTGGCCGGGCGGAGTCGGGCCAACGTGTCGGCCGGCCAGTAACCATGCGTGAAATAGCGCCGCGCCTTCTCCCACAGCGCCGCGTGGCGCCACGGCCCAGGGGGCAGCAGTCCCTCGCCACCCAGCAGTGCCACACCGAGTTGCCGCAGATATTGCAGCTTCAGCGCGTCGAGCCGGCCGTCTTCTACCCGCTCTTCGGGCAGGGCCGCGTTGAGCGCCTCGGCCGCGCGGTGAAAGGCGTCCTCGATCTGCGGCCAAGGCCGGCGGCGCGCGAAGGAAGAGACCGGCTGCAGCCGACCGACAGTCACCACCTGCTGCCGGCAAACTTCCCAGTGCCGGGCGATCTGCTGCAATCGCTCATCACCCACAAGCGGACCTGCCTGCAAAATCAGAGTCAGTCGCTGCGCGAAGCGCGCTGGGGGAAGAGGCAGCCCCAGGAGCAACTTCTGCAGGCGCTGGCTGAGGGCCGGTTCCTCGGCCGGATAGCCCTGCAAGATCTCGCCATGCTCCAACAGCAGCCCGACCAGGTGATCGTCCTCCATGCTCCGGATCACGTGACTCAGGGCCGGCAGCCGCGACCGCTGATGACGGCAGGCGGCGAGCAGCGCCAAGACGAACGCCGCCCCATGCGACACGGCCACGTGATGAAAGAGCCGCTGCAAGCCACTGGGTTCCAAGTGTCCCAGTAGTTCCGGGAGCAAGGCCTTGCCCGACCGCGCCGGTTCCCAGATCCATTCGCTGGCCGGTGGCAACTCGCCATGCGCGGTCACGTATCGCAAGAGGAGGGTCAGTTTGTCATCGCGCGCCACCTGGTTCAGGCGGCAGATCTCGTCGACCCAGCCATCAGGCAGGTTCTTCAAGAGCGACAGAACGGCCGGTCGGCATTCGGGATCGCTCTGTGTGCCGGCCAATTCGAGCAAAGGCACCTGAGCCGGGGTGCCCGCCAGACGCTGCAGAGCGTTCGAGTCGTGCGCCAGGCGTGCCAGATGGTGACGCACCGCGTGGCCCAAGTACTCGGCCGCGAACGTCCTTCGCCAATCATCGCCGCTGGGGCGCGATCCGGCCAGCAGCAGCGGCACGCCGCGATCGGCGTGCGCCGCGCGGTTCAGGTCGTCGAGGGACCGCGGACCGCATCGGGCCAAATGCGTCAACGCCAGATCGACCGCCTCCCAGCCCTCGTCCAACAATCGCTGCAGAATCCAGGGCGCGTAAGCCGTACACTCCGGGCCGTTTTCCTGCCGCGGAACAAACGTGTTCACCACCGCCGGGCCCGATCCGCGGTAGGACTCCGCGCGCAGGTCCGCGGTGCGCGGGTCGTGAGACTGCGTGGCGGCAAGAAGCGTACACAACCGATCCGGATTGGGTTCGAACGTGCTGAAGCTCAGGTCCGCACTCAGGGCACAGCGCGGCAGCAGACGCGTCGCGGCATAGAGCAACAAGGCCGCCAACTCCGCCTCCGCCAACAAGAGGACCCCTTGCCGTCCTTGGATGCCTTGTTGCAGCACGGCTTCCAGCACTTGTTGGACGATTTGCCGGCGCTGCGCCAGCGAGGCGTTCCGCCAACGGGCGGGAATCACGCGCCCCGGATCGTCCAACGGCAACGTGCCATCCGCGGTCAGAAAACTCCGCAAGACCCGATCATCGATCGCCGGGCGCTGGCCTGCCAGGAGTTCTTCCGCCGACGTCAGCGAGGGCAGCAGGAACGGGATGTCCGCGTGATCTTCCTGGGCCCAGCCACGCGCATTCCACAAGCGCAGGCAATCGGCCGCAGACCAGCCCTGGGCCTTGTCGTCACAGGGCTGCCACAAAACATGGGCGAAATACGAGCCGGGGCGCCCCTGCGTGTCGGTCGGCCGGTAGCACACCTGCCCGACCAACTGCACTCCGCCAGCGGACGGATGGAAGATCAATCGCCGCGGCGCGCTGGAGGCCGTCAGGCTGAGCTTGTCTTCGGCCGGCGTGTCGCGAGGAAGGTAGTAGTAGACATAGCGTTCGATGTGCCGATAGTAGCGGCGCAATTCGGCGGCGTGCAGCGATCCAGCTCGGGCGCTGTAGCCCAGCATGCGCGAGGCCAACTCGCCCTCCCGTCGCTCCAGGGCGGAGCTGCCGTGCGTGCAATGCGTGATGTAGATCTGATGGACCTCAGCCATTCGCCGGCCCTCCGTCCGGTGGACGATCGGCCGGCAAGCAGTCCGTGGCCCGGCGAGTCCCGGGCCGCAGGCGCGACAGCAGTCCGCCCAACCCGCGCCGACACTGCAAGCGTCCCAAGAGCAGAGGGTGACTGAAGCGACACTCAAACCCCAGATCCACGCGTGCCCATACGACCACCCAGCAGTCGTGCCAGTCGGGTTCGGTGTGCAGCACGCGGCTGCCGCCGCCGCTTTCCCAGGCGCGGCGATCGGTCGCCAGGCGGTGCAACACGGGGAGGGAGAGGGGATCGGACTGCGTGCCGGGCGCTTTCGGGCAGACGGCGACCAGGCATTCATCGCAAAAACGGGCCAAGGGCCAGGTCCAGCGCAGGCGATAGGCGCCGGCCGGTTCCTCCAGGCGCACCAGGCTCTCGCGACCGACGGCCGCGCCCAGCCCCAGACCCTCCAAGGGCAGGACCTCCGTCTCGACCCATTCCAGCAGCCGCCGTCGGTAGTTTTCGAACCGCTCGGGGAATTGGCGAATCAGCCGCACATCGAAGGCCGCCAGGAAGCCCTCACGCCGGTCTTGTTGCAGCGCGTTCACAAGGGCTGCCGCGCGATCCATCCGGTCGCGAGCGGCGCGGACCGCGCTGTTCCAGGCGGTGGGCAGGGGATAGTTGTCCATGCACGGATCGGAAATCGCGTGCAGGATGGCCTGACTGTTCCCGGCCTCGACCGCGCGCTGCAGGCGTGCCAGCAGTTCTTTGCGGTATACGGCCAACTCCCAGGCAGTCTGCCAGGGTTGGGCCTGGGCACAATGGGCCAGCAGTTCCGGCTGCCAGAGGGCCAGCAAACGGCGATCGAGTTGGTCCACCGGGAGTGTCTCCGGCAAGTCGGCCAGTTCCTGCAGCAACGGCACACGCTTCTGGGCGAGTTCGATTCTTGTGCGCTGCGGATGTGCGACCAGTCCTTCGCAGCCCAGTTGAGCAGCCTCCTGCCAAAGGCCAGCCAGGGCCAACTCGTTGACCGGATCCTGGAGGGCCGTCTCCAAGCGTGCCAAGGCCTGCAGACGATCCACAGCCAGAGCGACGCGCGACTGCAGACGGTAACTGTAGCCGACCGGCAAACGATGAGCCCAATCGGCCAGCAATCGCTCACGGTCGGAGTTCACCGTGTCGGGCACGTCGGCCGCTGCAACTTCGGCCAAATGGTCCAGAACGCGAACCCGCTGTCGGGCCGCGGCCAGCCGGGCCCGTTGGGCCTCAGCCGCAGCGTAGCCGGCAAACACGGCTTCGTTCCAGGCCGCAATCAGTTGCCGGTCGCAGTCTTCGCAGACCTCGCGCGGCACGGCTTCCAACCGCTGCCAGGCCTCCTCGCGGCAGACATTCTCGTAGGCCTGCTTGATCCACGGTCGCAGATGTTGGGGCGCGTCGCGGAACCGTCCCCGACGATTGAGCAGGCGTACGGCCTCCTTCCATTCCTGTTGGTGGAGCAATTCTTCGACCTTGGTGTAGCCATCGGTCAGTTGCCACAAGGGGGGCGTCTGCTCCGGCGGGATGGCCGTCAATTCCAGCAGCCGATCCAGCAGTTGCGGCACTTCGCCATCGGGGGAACGCTTGAGGTCATAGCACAGCGGCGAGCCGGCCGGGCTGCACAGGTCCTCCTTGCGGAACAGCAGACGGTCTTGCGCCGGTCCTTCCACGTACTTCGCCCACAGGCCCGGATCGGCAGCCAAGGCGCGCAAGGCCACGTAGATCACCAGCGCGGAGTAATGGTCCAGATGGGGATTCAAGAGCGTGGCCGCAGTGCGCTGCGGGTGCTGATAGGGCTCCACGCCGACTTCCAGGTTCCGCCGTCCAAACAAGGCCGGCACCGCCATGCCGTCATAGTCGACCAGCTTGATGGCGCCGGCGGGGGTAATCATCACGTTGCCGGGCTGCAGATCGCCGTGCGCGATTTGGGCCTCGCTCAGTTCCCGGAGTACGCGGACCCAGGATTGCGCGGCCCGATCCAGGGCCTTCTGGTCGCGAGCCTGGCACCGCGCGCGCACCCATTGAAACAGTGTATCTCCCTCGACCCAATCCATCAAAATCAACGGATACCACTTGCCGTCACTGGCTGAGCGGATGCCCGCGTCGCGGTATTCGAATCGCACCAGGCAGCGACAGGTCTGCGGCAACGGCCCCAAGCCCGCTTCCAGACTGGTCGGCGCGACCGCGTCGGCCGCGAGTTGGGCGTGGGCGAGGGGCTTCTGGGCCAACGCCCGAAAGTAGTCGCTGATGGCGTCGTAGCGTTCGTGGCGTTCGCGCGATTCGGTGGTGAAGACGCGGATCGCCAACGGGGGCCGGCCGTCCGGCGGCACCCCCTTGTAGACCACAGCAAAGGCCCCCGACCAAGGTCGCGGCTGCCCCAGGGCGTCCTTCTCCACGTGGCACGACTGCAACAGCGGGTCGCGAAACGCGGCGCGCGGATGCTGCAAGATCGCGCTGAAGTGCGAAGCCAAGGGCCAGGACATGGTGCGCGCCAGGGTTGGGGAGATGGGGCAAGGACGGTGTCTAATGTCTAATGACGAATGACGAATGACGAATGACTAATGACGAATGGCAAATGACGAATGGCTAATGGCCAATGACTCATGGCTAGTGCTTCTTGGCTGCCGGCGATGGCGATGGTCATTCTATACGATCGGGTATCCGTTCATGTGCAACAGCCAAACCAAGGGCTCCAACAATCCGAAGGGGGAGATCGTGCGCAGACTGAGATCGGTTTCGCCCCGGCCTTCCAGACCGACCGGCGTCAAAGGAAAAAACATGTACCGCGAGCCAAACAGGTCGCGGACCTGGCGTTCGATCTGCCAGCCCGGCCAGATCGTCTCGCGGAGGCGCGAGATGAGCTGCGAGCGGGCCTGCATGACGGGCAGGCTCAACGTCTCGCCGCTGGGATCGATGCGTTTCAAGTCCTGGTAGAACCGCTCGACAGCGTCACAGCCGTCGGCCAGCGAAAAGCCTTGACGGGGCAGCAAATCGATCTTGGACACGCAGAGGGCCATGGGCGTACGGATGCGGCCTCGACTGCGCACCCCCTTCATCAGGCGCAGGTCCTCGCGAAACTCCACCAGGGCCTTGGCTTGCGGTTCGCTGGGATAAGTTGGATCGAGGAAGAACAAATACCCGTCGGCATCCAGGGCGCGCCGGCGACGAAAGTCCTCGACCCCCATGTCCGAGGTGACCTCGCCGGAATAGTCGAAGATGTTTACCAGCAAGTTCGATCGTCCCCAGCGATCGTGATCGCGGAAATTGAACACCAAGGGGTGCGGAATCCGCTCACGCTGCGTGGCGGCCGTGCCGATCCGGCTGGTGAGGATCTCTTCCACGATCAGGTCGAAGTCCTGGGAGCTCTGCGATCGGAGTCTTTCGAACTCAACCGCATCCGGGTAGTTGCCGCGGTTGAGCTGCCAGTAGATCATGGCCAACCAGTGCGTCTTGCCGGCCTGGGGCACCCCTAGCGTTGGAAAGCACAACTTGGGCAATGCCCGATAGGCGTCTGCAAAGCGGTATTCGCACTCTTCGTAGGGCTGCCGGCTGAGCACATTACGGCAACGGACCGTCGCCAGGGCATCCGGAGAAGCGTCGTGGGCTCGGTGAGCTTTCGGCGCCGGCGATGTCCTGGAGCGGTCTGGCGGAGTCCAGTCCGCCGCGTGCGCCGCCGCGGAGGATACGGCCGCCAGGTGTCCGCGTCCCAGGCACAACGGACAGGTTTCGGCAATCACCTGTTGCCGCCGCCGCAGACCGCGATGAAAGAGCACAGTTCCCAGCAACGTGAGGCCCAGCAGGGCCAGGCCCACGCCGCCGCGAATCAGTTCCTTGAGCCGAAGATAGCGGCTGCGTGCCTGGTTGTCGGCGGCAAGCTGCTCGTGCAACCGGTCCAGACGCTGCGAATGCTCCGCCAGCGCCCCGGCCAGCACCTCGCGCAACTTCACCTCCAGCAGCCCTTGCTGCACGGCGTTGTGCAATTCCAGCAGCCGCGCCAGCAGTCTGGCCTCTTCCGGACCGTGCGCCAGCAGCGGCCTTTGCCATTCGGCCAACGCCTTGGCGTAACGTTGCTTCAGATCCCGGCCCGACTGTCGCAAAATGTCCAATTGCGTCGCCAGGTCAGCCCCTTCGGTTTTGGCCTCAGGCAGGACCGTTGCCGGCGCCGACGCGGTGAGCAAGAACTCGTAAATACGATCCTCCATCACGAACGTCGCGGCACCAAGAGCCAGCAGGACCAGCACGGCCCCGGTCAGGAATTTGGAGAGCCCCATGGCGCGGGCTCGGCTGCCATTGAGTCGGCGTCGAATCTCATGCCGCCGTTCGTGCAGCACGACCGCCAAGAGCGTTGCCAGGGACAGCCCCCCGAACAACCAGAACCACCGCTTGTCGACACTCAGCAAGCTCGCCACGGTGGACGCAACGCGACGTCCGGACTGAACCTCCAGTAGTTCCCGCTGTCCATGCCGCAGATCTTCGGCCAGCCCGGCCCATGTCGCGGCCAATTCTTGATTCTTGTGGGCCAGTCGGGCCACGGTCTGTTGGAGCTGATTGAGCAGCGGTTGGCTTGCGTCGAGCAAGGCTTGAACGGCTGCTGACCGCATGGCCGGATCGAGTTCCGCCAACATCTGCAGGAGGTGCTCCGCGGCCTTGAGGTCGCTGCTCCCCGGACCGATCGCCTGACCAGCGCCGGGCCGTGCGGCCTCCAGTCGGGCCGCCTCGCGATCCAGACGCGCATTGTCCAGTTGCTGGCGTTCGATGAGAACGCGTTGCGCCACGGCATCGCTGCCTGTCCGACCGTCAGACTCAGCCTGCAGGCACGCCGGCCGGACCTGCAGGACCAGCGCGCAAAGCGACAGGCAAGCCGCTCGGGCCACGACTTCCACGTGCTCGGTCCTCTGATTCGGATGACGGCCCTGCCAAGGCGCGCCGGGGCAGGAACTGTGGATGAGACAATCGCGCCGGGGCCAACCACCCTTTAGCCTACCGAGAGGGGGGCTGGGCTGTCAAACATGACATCGATACATCCAAGCTGGCGTGCGAGTACGGCCCGCCCCCCCATGGGCCTCCAACGAGTTACAACAGACGCGCCGCTTCTGGCCGGATGCTTGCACTTCGCATTCCCCGCAGACTTTCCGTGGAGTCTCATCCAAGAGGTGCGGCACACCGGCCGTTGGGGACTACTTCTGTCCCAGCCCGATCAGCCCAAAGAAGTTCGCCAGCAACTCGCGGCCGTGCGGATGCTCGTCGTCGTAGGCCTCGGGATGGAACTGGACGCCGTACAGAACGCGAGTGTCGTGCTTGATGGCTTGCACGGGGCACTCGACCGAACTGGCCAGCAGCCGGAATCCGGCGGGCGGCTCGAGCATGTGAAAGGCATGGTACTCGCGGACGATCAATTCGTCGGGCAAGCCGGCAAAGAGCGGGTCGCGTTGGCCGACCTTTACAGGCAGGAAGCCCCACTCCTTGAACTGTCCCGGGTGGTACTTCGGGTTGGGGTCCTTTTCGCCAGGATGAAGCTTGCGCAGGGCGGCGACCTTGGCCCCGTAGGCCTGACCGATCATCTGCATACCGCCGCAGAAGCCGATCATGGGGATCTTGGTCTGGCGGATCAAGGGATAGAAGGACTGGTCGAGTTCCCGGCTGTAGGACTTGGACCGGCCGGAGATGAGGATCGCCTTGACTTGGGGCCGCTCCAGTTCTCCCGGCTTGACCTCGGTGAAGTGCAGCATGACGCACGGCAGCCCCGAGAGCTCTGCCAGACGGTTCTTGGTCCGCATCGCGGAATTCTCGGCGGCGGGCTTCTCCTGCAACTGGGTACGGATGATGTCGGGGTGTTGAATGAACAGGAAGCACACAACCGGCTGGGAGAGCTTCTGCAGCACGGACGGCGAATCAAACAGTTGCCGCCAGGCCTCGTCGACTTTGTCCGCAGCGGCCGAATCGGCGGAGCAGCAGGCAACGATCAAGGCCAACTTGACAATCATCGATGTTGAACGCATCACGGCGGATACTCCTTGGACCATCGAGACTCGCTGCCACTTGCTATCCACCACACGCCCCGGGAATGATCCGCAGGGCATTGGCAAAGTAGATCTTCTGCAGAACCGCCTCGGGCAGGTCGAGACCATAGAGCCTCCAACGCGAGTAGACGCCAAAGCGGCCGATGTAGTCCGGGTACTCGAAATACTCGTCGCGCGTCTCCAGGAGCCGGAAATAGCAACGATAGGCCTCGACCGAGACCGGCATATCCAGCCCGAACAGGATCCGGTCCTGGTATTTCAGGAAGAAGTCGCGGGCCGTGTAGGGCTGGCGGCCCAACTCGTCGATCCGCGCCGAGAAGTCGATCACCACGTTGGGAAAGCGGTCCAGGAGTTCGCTGACCGCGGCCAGGTTTTCGGGATGATTGGCCACGTGCGGCAAGAGGAAGGTGGTGCCGGGATGGGCGGCGATCATCCGGTTGCGCTGCGCCAGCAGTTCCCACTTCGAGACCGGCGACGAAGCGAAACTCCAACCGGGAAATTCGCGCAAGGTGAGGTAGTGCTCGTTGCGCGCGTCGTTGGGCAGGAAGAACCCCATCGGGTCGGAGACGTGAATCAGCACCGGAACGCCCAACTCGCCGGCTCGGCGCCAGACGGGAGCCAGCCGCTCATCATCCACGGTCAGCAGCCGATCCGACGCATCGCGGAAATACAACCCCAGTTCCTTGGTCACTTTCAGGCCGCAGGCACCTTGGGCCACGTCGGCTTCCAGATTCTCCACGCAGCGGCGTGCGAAATCCCCATCTTTGATCAGCACGGGGTCGCCCCACTGGGCAAAATCGGCCATGGTCATGGCCGCAAAACGGCCCGGATAGGCGCGGACGTAGTGATCGAGAAAGGCGGACAAGGCACGGCGTGCGATGGTGTAGGTGTTGTTCTCCAGCGGCATCGTGGTGTTGCCGGTCACATTGACCCAGGTCTGGACTCCCACGGCGTCCATGACCTCGATGAGCTTGTCGGCCGGCAAGTCGCCGAAGAGGTGGTTGTGGGCATCGATGACCGGAAAACGGGCCTTCTGCGGCACGCGCGCGGGCACGTTCAACAGGCAGTCGGGCCGATAATCTTTCAGCAGGACTTCGTCCATGGCTCGCTCAGGAGGCACAGCGGGAGAGGGGGGAAAAGGGCATGCCTTGCGGCGAAGGCGTCGAGGGACATTACCTCCTGCGCTGCACGCCTGGCGGGCCCTTCAGCATCTGCAGTAAATCACTATCCGTGGACAGGATCAATCGCGTTTTGTCTCCCAGGGCCTGTTCGTAGACTTCGAGGGTCCGCAGGAAGGTGTAGAAGTCGCCCGTCTCGGTCAAGGCCCGGGCGTAGTTGCCGATGATCTCGGCTTCCACCTGGCCGCGGATGCCGTTGGCCTCTTCGCTTCCTTCGCCGAGGATTCGCTGGACTTCGGCTTCGGTGCGATTGAGGATCTCCTGCTTGCGGCGTTCGCCTTCGCTGACGTGTCGGCTGGCGATGGATTCCATGAAGGCGATGAGCCGACCGAACGCGGCCTCGCGGACCACCTCCACGAACTCGATGCGGGAGATCCCCACGTCGACCAACTCGATGCCGCGGCCGCCCTGCAGGCCTGCTTCGCCCGATTCCGCGAGCCGATCGTGCACGAGTTGCCGGATCCTCTCCACGAGCCGTTTGCGTCCGACCTTGACTCGCTCCACGGGCGTCTGGGTGGGCGCGAGGTCGGCCGGGCGAACCGCGCCGGAGACGGGATCGGGCAGCGTCTGCGGCGACTCGACCAGGGAGTAGGTCAACACCCGATCCGTGCTCCGCACGACCTCCACCAGCGGGTAGCTGGTCACGACATCGCGGACCGCGCCCCGCACAAAGGTCGTCACGCGCGACTGGGCATTCTCCACCGTGCGAAGCACCTGGACGAATCGCACCGGGTCGGTGATGCGCCATACGGCCCAGGGCGTGACTTCGATCTTCTTCCCGTCGGCGGTGGGCAGGTCGACGAGGACCTCGCCCGGCGCTGAGACCCAGAATTGGTGGGTCTTGGGAAGTCGCTGAAGCTGCTGGACGATGGGCAGTTTGAAGTACAAACCCGGCTCGGTGTAGGTCCCCACCGGTCGGCCGAACTGGAGGGTCACCGCCATTTCCCGCTCGTCCACGGTGAACATGAAACTCCGCAGCATCGTGCCCGCCAACAGCATGACCAGAATCAGGGCCACCAGCACAGCGCGTCGCAGGGGGCGTGTCATGGCCGGCCTCCTTTCTCCAAGGGCAGCAGCGGCAGGGAATGGGCCCCAATTTCGCCATCGACGATGGTCTTCTCAACACCGGCCAGGACCTTCTGCATCGTCTCCAGGTAGAGCCGTTGCCGTGTGACGTCCGGGGCCTTCTGATACGCCTCGTACTTGGCCATCAGGGCCTTGATCTCGCCGGTCGCCTCGGCGCGACGACGGTCGGCGTAGCCTTGGGCCCCGCGGATCACTTTGTCCTTCTCGGCCAAGGCCTGCGGCAGGAGCCGGTTCCGCTCCTTGTTCGCCTCGTTTTCGAGTTGATCGCGCATCTGGATCGACGCATTGACCTGGTCGAACGCTGGCCGAACCTTGCTGGGTGGACTGACCCGCTGCATTTGCAGGTCGCGGACCACGACTCCGCACTTGTAGCCGTCGAGGATCTCCTGGGTCGCCTGCCGAGCGGCCTCGCCGATCTCGCCGCGTTTCTCCGTGAGCACCTCGTCGATCGAATAGTCCCCCACCAGCCGGTTCATGACCGTGGTCGCCACCGTGGTCATCACGCGCTCGAAATGCGCGGGGTCCTCGGGATTGGGAAAACGAAATAGATACTGCTCCGGTTGTGTGATTTGCCACTGGATCGTCCACTCGACCGAGGCCGCATTCAGATCCCCAGTGAGCATCAAGGTGACTTCTTCCGTACTCCTGTGCGGGCGATCCGTGGAAAGACCGAAGGGGAGACGCAAGCTGTGCTCCTCCAGACTCACCTTGCAGACGGTGTCGACCAGCGGTATGCAGAACCGTAGCCCTGGGTCCGCCGTGGCGTGGTACTTGCCAAATCGCAGCAATACGGCCTTCTCGTAGGGAGCCACCGTATACAGGCCGTTGAAGAGCACGTACGATGCAAACAGCAGCACCGCAGCCGCCGCCGAGACACCCAGTAACCGATCCCACGGTATGTCGGGCGATTGCCCGAGACGACGCACCGAACCGCGAAACTCATCTGTCATGGCGTGGTCTCCAGGCAGGACAAGTGAAGTCGCTTCCAGACAGCCGCCGGGAGCCTGGTGGAACTCCCGGCCACCCCCTTCCAGCAGAGCAACCAGGGGCGAGTGAGGCGGCGCATGGTACAAGCCACCCGCTGCAAACAGTACGCAGCCATCTTAACGCCCGCGTGGGCATCCGGCAATCGCGCGAGGCCGGATCTATTGATGTTCAGAAAAGGAATGCAGCGCTGTACAGGCGTTTCTCCGTTGAAACC
>CALARR010000219.1 GCA_937889015.1 uncultured Planctomycetales bacterium
TGAAGGTACCCACATCGTAGACGGCGACCCATTCGTCCCCTTCCTTGCGGAGCAGATTGGTAGCCAGGGTGCTGCTGCTGGCGCGCACGGCGCTGGAACCGTAGGGATCCAGCTTCACCCCGCCCGCTTTGATGTCGGCGTCCGCGGCGCAGTCGGTGAAGGTGACGCCGTTCAGGTCGGCGGGGTCCACATTGACCTCGTCCACGAGATAGAAAGTACCGGCTTCGTCCGCCGTGTTGCGATAGATGCGGAAGGCGACCCAATCGCCGGTGTCGTCCTCGGGCAGGTGGCTGAGGACGACGCGTCCCTGGTCGCTCATGGCGGTGGCGATGACGACCTCGGAGGCGCGGCTTTCGTTGCCGGAGGCGTCGACATAGGTGATGTAGTAGCGGTAGGTGCCGCTGATGGTGTCGTCGTTCATGACGGCGCCGCCCGCGGCGGCGCCGGTGTCGACGTAGCTGGTTGGGGTGCCGATATCGGCGACGGTCAACTGGGTGAGCATGTTGTAGTCGCCCGTGCCGGTGTTGTCCGTGCGGTAGACGCGGAGGATGGTTCCGGCGGCGAGTCCGGCGGCCACCGTGACGCTCACCGAGCCGGTGGTGACCCCTGCGTCGACGGTAGCGGCTCTGGTTTCATACATGGACTCGGTGCCGGTGCTGGAGTCGACGACGACCACGCGATAGCTGTAGATGTCGCCCGCTGCCATGGTGCCGCCGATGGCCGACTTGGTGGTGGTGAAGTTCGGATCGATGGAGATTCCGGCGGTGGTTCCGGCGGCGTCGCTTTCGGGGCGACTGAAGGCGGCATCGCAGTAGATAGCGCTTTCGAGGATGGTGCCCTGCGTGGCCACGGTTCCAGCGGGGGTGAGGACGCCTTCCAGATAGACGTTTTCGGTAGCCACGGCGACCGTTTCCGACCCCAGCGGAATGGTGATGGCCTCCAGCGTGTTGTAGGAAGACTTCATGTCATAGCCCAGGACCATTTCGCCGGTTTGTGTGACGAGTTGGCTCTGGGAGTTGAGGGTGAAGGAACCGTTGCGCGTGAAGAGTTTCTCGCCTGCGGAAGACTGGACGACGAAGAAGCCTTCGCCCTCGATGGCCATATCGGTGGAGCTGGCACTGGTTTCGATAGTACCCTGGCTCATATCGACCGAGATCGCAGCCACGATGGTTCCCATACCGATCTGTTTGGGATTGGTGCCGCCGGTGTTGCCGCTGGCGGCCGAGCCGAGGCTCAAGGTCTGCAAGAACTGGGTGGCGAACGTGGCCTCCGAGGCCTTGAAGCCCACGGTATTGGCGTTGGCCAGGTTGTTGCCCACGACGTCGATCGTGGTTTCGGCGGCGGTCAGGCCGGTCAAGGCCGTGCTGAGTGCGGAGGCCAAACCCATATCATCTCTCCTTGTAATTGGCGTTGGAAATGAGCCTGCCGTCTGGGGCGGCAGAAAGGTGATGGTTCAACTGGCGTCGGCGTCGGCGGACGCGGGTTGGATGGCGGTGATGTTCTTCAGGCTGACGACCTGGCTGCCGACGATGAGTTTGACCTGGCCGTCAGCGATCTTCACCTGATCCACCATGCCCGAGACGCTCTTGCCCTTGTCGTCCAATCCGGTGATCGTCTGGCCGAGCAGGCTGCCGGCAGTGTACATGTTCTGGCTCAGGGCCGAGGCCTCCAAGGTCTTGGAAAGGGAGTCGCTGGCCGTGATTGAGCGGATCTGGGCGATCTGCGAGATGATGTCGGCGGTTTCCATGGGCGCGGTGGGATCCTGGTTGGCCAACTCGGCGACCAGTAGTTTCAGGAAGGCCTGGGTTCCCAGGCTTTCGTAGGCGTCGCTGACCGTGCTGGAGGTCGAAGTGCTACGGCTGCTGGAGTTGCTGGAAATACCGCTGGTGGTGGACATATCGGACTTCCTGGCTTGCGTTGTGGATTGGATTTGTTGTCGCTGGCTCTTACGGTTAGCGTCGCGACGGCTGGCCGATCCGGGGCGCAACCGTGGGCAGGGATGGCACTGCTAGATCACGACATTGAGACGCGTTCCCTCTCCCAACACGCCCTCCAGGCGGTCCGCGCTGGCTGGCTGTTTTGCCGAAATACCGCTGCTTGTCTCTCCGTGATCCCCTTGCTGGGACGACCGCTGCCGGGATTCGGCGAACTGAGAGAACTGATCGGCCTGGTCGCCACCGGAGCGGTGGTCCATCACGTCCACATCGAACCGTTCGATGCGGATTTCTTGCTGGGCGAGGCGTTCCTTCAAGGCCGGCAGGTTTTCCAAGAGGACGCTCTTGGCGGCCTGGGTTTCGGTCTCCATGCGCGCGGTCAGGGCCCCATCGTGGACGGAGATCTCCAGTCGCATGGAGCCCAGTTCCGGGGGGCTCAAGCGGAGGCGGAGCGTTCCCGAGCGATCGCCGAGGGCCTCGAAGGCCCGGCTGACGCGTTCCACGAATCGGGCTCGATCGACATGGGTCTGCTGGTCGGCCCTTTCGGCCTTGGCCTCCGCAGCCGTATGGGTTCCATCGGTCGCGGCGCCGTCACCTTGCGTGGCGGAGGCAGAAAGGGTGCTGACGGTGGTTTGGTCGCTGGCGGCGCTCTCGACGCGGGTGTCGGTCGCGGAGTCTGGGAGGGCGTCCTCGGCGCTGTCGGTCGTGGAAGAAACGGGGCCTACATCCGGGGCCGATCGGGCGCTGGCGGCGACCTCTTCGCGAGCGGCATTTCGGCGGCGACCGGCGTGCGTTTCGTCTTGGGGCGCGGCAGTTTCCGGGACGGCCGGCACATCGCCATCGGCAGAGCCGGCCTGCGGAGCCGTTTCGGCTTGGCCATCGTTCTGCGCGGCGGAAGTCTCGCTGGATTGCTGCGCGGACTGCGTCGCTTGTTCGGTCACGGCCTGCGCGGTGGCGGCGGCCGACAAGGGATTTTCAACAGACTGATCCACGGCGATCGGCGCGATCCACTGCGGATTCTGCTGGTCGGTCGTCTGCAGGGCGTCGGCGTTGGCCGGGGAGTTGCCGCTCTCCGCATTCACCGGGGGTTGGGTGGGCGTATCGCCCGGAAGTCCCTGCGCTGGCAGGTTCATGCCCTTTGGGTCCGAGCCGGTTTCGCTGGGCGTGATTGCCGCGGGTTGCGCCACGGGGTTGGTGAGCGTGTCGACGGCGAGGCCTTCGGCCGCGACGTTCAGGGGTTCCACGACGGGCGCCACGGCGAGGGCTTCGGTCGCCAGGAGGGAGTCGTCGTGAGCCGCCTCGTCTTCCGGATTTTGCTCGTCGTCCGGGCCGGAGGTTTCATCGTCGGCCGGCGTCGCGGACTGTTTGGATTTGGGAGACGGGGCGGCTGCGTCGGGCGACGGGGGCGGCGAGGACGCCTCGGACGTCTCGGTGGCCGACGACTGTTCTTCCCGGGCGCGTTGCAGGAATTCGCCGAAGGTATCGTCGGCGGGCTGGGGCGCGGCAGGCGGCGCGGCCGGCGGCATGTCGATGTTCAGCAGGGTCGTGGATTCCGAGCCGATAAAGAAGGTCATCGTGGGACTCCTTGGCCGGTCGAGCCGGGGGCCAATTGTCGTTGCGTTTCGGCGGCGACGCTGCTGGTGGGTTCACCCTTGCGCAGCAAGCGCAGCACTTCTTCGATCTTGCGGGTTTCCTCGGGGGTCTTGAACTCGCCGAAGATTTTGGCGCGTTTGGTGTCGGGCATGGGCCCCAGCAGGCTGACGACGTCGGGCATTTCGTTCTTTTCCATCATTTGCAGCAGCAGTTCCTTGGCCTGTTTGGGCTTGATGCTGACCAGCGTGCGGCGGACCTCGTCCCAACCGCTGTCGGTGGCTTGCTTGTTGAGTGCGACCAGGGATTCCTGGAAGGATTCGCGTGTGCGTTGGTATTCCTTGCGTTGCTGGTCGAGCTTGACGAGATCGAAGCGGAACTGGTCGACCGAGTTTCGGAGGGCTTGTTCGCGGAGTTCGAGGTCGCGGCTCTTGAGCGCGCGGGCTTCGAGGATCTGCTCGAAGGAGGGTTGTTCGGGTTCGGCCTTTTCCGGGGGCGGCAGGTGGGCTTCTTTGAGGGCCAGCAGATCGATGCCTTGGGCCACGGCCAACATCTGCACCAGTTTGCTGCGATCGATCTCCCAGTGTACGGCGAGGTAGGCCCCCAGCCCGGCGGCGGCGACGACGGTCCCCACGCAGAAGCAGACGACGAGCAGGATGGAGGCGCGTAGCAGGCGGCCGATCATGACAGGGCCTCCTGGGAGCGGACCTCGGAAGCGGTCGGCCGTTCAGGGCCGCTGGGCCGCTCGACGCGGCTGGGACGGTTCTGGAACAGGCTCTGGTCGGCGCGCTGCTGGGCGATTTCGTCGAGTTGTTTCATCAACTGGCGGGCTTCCTCGGCGCGGTGGTGGTCGGACTGGCGTTGGCGGAGTTTCTCCAGCACGCGGACGTCGCGGCTGGCCTGGACCAGGAGCAGGCGGCGGCGTTCGATTTCGATGGCCAGCATGGCGCGTTGGGCGTCGATTTGGCGGCGTTGGGAGCGGAGCAGCAGTTCGTAGCGATGTCCTTCCAGCAAGCGATCGACGTCCAAGGCTCCGGGGCCGACGGCGGCCCGGCAATGGGCGCGGTTGCCCAGCAGTTCGCGGTCGATGTCGGCGGCGTGTTGGCGCAGGGTATCGTCGGCGCGATAGACTTCGGCCAGTTCGGCGCGCCGCTGGTCGCGTGCCGCTTCGCGAAGTTTGAGGACGCTGCCGAGTCGAAATTTGAACTTGCGCATGGTAGGGAGACGTTATCGTTGCCGCCCTGGGGCCGCGGTCGCGGCCCATGCTCTCGCATCACGTGGGAGAGTCATGGGCAGCGCGGGCCGGCGTCAGGCGGAGTGGCCGCGGGGCTGGTTTCAGGTTCTTCGGGGCGTTCCTTTGGAGGCTAGTTTCTTGCCGGCCGCCGCGAGGGCGGCCTGCGGTCCGGTCTTGGGCACGGCGCCCTGCGGGAGGACTTTGGACAGGCCGGTTTGGGGCACGGTCCGGGCCGGGGCGGTTGGGGGCGACGTTTTGGCGGCCGCGGTCTGCGGCGGCGTCTTGGCGGCGGCGGGTTGGGCCGCGGTCTTCGCCGCAGCGGATGGCGGCGCGGATTTGGCGACGGCCGGCTGCGGTTGCGAGGCGGTGGCTGGTTCGCTGTTCAATTGGATCTGCATTTGCTGGTAGAGTCGCTTGAGTCCGGCCTGGGCATCGTCGAGCGTGGAGCGCTCGTTGACGCTCTGGCGCAGGAAGCGGTGGATTTCCTCGCGGAGATCGATGGCCACGTCGATCAGGCGGTTCGCGCCGCGGCGGTAGGCGCCGACGGTGATCAGGTCCTCGTTTTCCCGGTAGACCGCCAGCATTTCGCGGACCGCGTTGGCGGCCTTGCGGTGTTCCTCGGTCGTGACTTCGGGCATGAGACGGCTGAGGCTTTCCAGGACGTCGATGGCCGGATAGTGGCCGCGCGAGCCAAGGCTGCGCGAGAGCCAGGTGTGTCCGTCGATCAGCCCGCGCACGGTGTCGCAGATCGGTTCGTTGGGATCGTCGGCCTCGACGAGGACGGAGTAGAAGGCGGTGATGCTGCCCTGGGGGCTGCGGCCGGCGCGTTCCACCAGTTTGGGGAGCAGCGCGAAGACCGAGGGAGGAAAGCCGCGCGTGGTGGGCGGCTCGCCGGCGGCCAAGCCGATCTCGCGCTGCGCCAGGGCATAGCGTGTCAAGGAATCGACGAGCAAGAGGACATCCAGGCCCTGATCGCGGAAGTACTCGGCGACGGCCGTGGCGGTCAACGCGGCCTGGGTGCGGATGGAGGCCGGTTCGTTGCTGGTGGCGACCACGACCACGGACTTGGCCAGCCCTTCCGGGCCCAAGTCGCGTTCGATGAATTCGTTGACTTCGCGGCCGCGTTCGCCGATCAAGGCGATGACGATGACCTGGGCCGAGGTGTATCGGGCCATCATGCCCAAGAGCACGCTCTTGCCCACGCCGGAGCCGGCGAAGATGCCCATGCGTTGGCCTTTGCCGCAGGTGAGCAGGCCGTCGATGGCGCGGACGCCGGTGGTCAGGGGTTCGGTGATCCGGGGGCGTGTGCAGGGATGGGGCGGCGTGCGTTGGAAGGAGGTCCGTTCGCGGAGGGCCGGTTCGGGCTTGCCGTCCACGGCGCGGCCGTGGGCGTCGATGACCCGTCCCAGCAATTCGGGTCCGACGCGGAGCCAGCGGCTGGTGCGACTGAGGCGGACGCGGTTGCCGTGGCGCACGCCTTCGAGACTGCTGAAGGGATAGAGCAAGGTCATGTCGTCGCGGAAGCCGATGACCTCGGCCAGCAGCGGAGCGGCGGCTTGGCGTTCGATTTCGGCCACCGCGCCGATGGGCGCGGGGAAGCTCGCGGCGGCCACGGTCGTGCCGACGGTCTGGGCGACGGTGCCCCACAGGCTGGCGGGCATCACGGCGGCAAGTTGTTCGGAGAGGTCCATGGAGTCGGTGGTCGGTGGAACGGATTGGCTGGGGATGGCGGCCGGGCGCGCCGCGGGATCAGGTCAACTCTTCCTCAATGCGCGCCAGTTGGGACTGCAATTGCAGGTCAATGCTTCCGAGACGCGTTTCGACGCGGCACCCGCCGGGAGAAATGGCGGGATCGGCGACGACTTCGGGGGTAGCGACGGCGGCCAGTTCGCGGGCCAGGATTTGGGACTGTTTGCCGAGGCTTTCGCAGTCGGCGGGATGGAGGTGGATGCGCAACTGCGAGCTGCCGGCGGCCAACTCCAGGGCCTCGCGGAGCCAATCCTGGGCGATTTCTGGATGTTGGGTCAGTTCGCGGCGGACGACGCGTTGGGCGATGGCCACGACGACCGCCACGGCGCTTTTCTCCCAGTGCCTGAGCCAGGCCTGCTTGGCGTCGCGGATATCCTGGACGGTCTGCCGCAGGGCCGGCAGGAGCGTGGTCAACTGTTCGGCGAGCTGTTTGGCGACCGTTTGTTCGATCGCTTTCTGGCCGGCGGCGCGGCCCTCGGCCTCGGCGCGCTGCTTGAGTTGTTCGGCCTGCAGGCGCGCGGTGGCCAGGAGTTCGGCCCCCTCGGCCCGGATCTTGTCCAGGTAGCGATTGGCCTGGGTGGCCAGGTCTTCGAAGTTGAAGGCCTCCTGCTGGATGCCTCGGTTGTGGTCGGTGGAGCGGATGATGGTGGACATCAAGGGGCCTCAGTCATGCGGCATGGTGTACGAGACGATCGGCCTGGCGCGAGGCGGTCCCCGGCGTCTGCGCGAGCAATCGCCGGGCGTGGTTGGCCAGTTCGCGGCGCGCCAGGTCCACATCCCGCAAGCGGATCGGGCCGGGCGATTCCAAGTGGGCGTGCAGGCTCTGGGCTTCGGCGGTGGGGAGCAGATTCAGGACGCGTTGGACGAGCTGCGGCCGGGCTCCGATCAGGGCGAGTTGCAGCAGATCGGCGTCGACCGAGTCGAGCAGGGCTTGCCAGAGCGAATCGCCGGCGCGTGCCAGGTCGTCGAATTCGAGGGGCGCGGGTCCGAGTTTTTCGGCCAGGCGTTGGTCGCGCAGCGAGAGGTTGTCCAGGATCTGGGTCCCCACCTCGCCCGACG
>CALARR010000220.1 GCA_937889015.1 uncultured Planctomycetales bacterium
GCGTGGACGGCCACCAGGACCTCGGGCACGGTGGACATGCCCACCACGTCGGCCCCGATCGTGCGCAGGAAGCGGTATTCGGCCCGGGTCTCCAGGTTGGGCCCCGTGACGCCTACGTAGACCCCCTTGTGAGCGGCGAAGTTCTCGCGACGTGCGATCTCCAAGACGCGTTCGATGAGCCGGCGATCGTAGGGGGCCGACATGTCCGGAAACCGCGGTCCCAACGCGTCGTCGTTGACGCCGATCAACGGGTTGCCGTTCATCAAGTTGATATGGTCCTCGATGACCATGATGTCGGCCAGAGCGAACTGGGGGTTCAGGCCGCCGCAGGCGTTCGAGACGATCAGAATCTCGGCGCCCAAGGCGCGCATCACGCGCACGGGAAAGGTGATCTGCCGTTGCGAATAGCCTTCGTAGGCGTGAAAACGCCCTTCCATGGCCACGATCGGCACGCCCATAAGCCGACCGCAGACGAATTGCCCGGTGTGGCTGATGGCGGTCGAACGCGGGAAGTGCGGAATCTGCTCGTACGGCAGCGTGGCCTCGGTCTCGATCTTCTCGGCCAGGCCGCCCAAACCGGTGCCAAGGATGATGCCGCACCGCGGCTGCAACGACCACTGCTGACGAATGACCTCAACGGCTTGGGCGATTTGCCCGGCTAGCTCGCGCATAGTGAGTCCTTCACGCGCAGAGAAATCAGGATCAGGAAAAAATGGGCCCCGCACCGCCCCAAGGGGTGGCTGACCGATCGCTGCCGCCCGCCGAGTCTGACGGCATCCGTCACGCGTCTTCGTCCTCCTCAAACTCCTCCTCTTCATCCTCGTCGAAACCGTCCTCGTCGATTTCGTCTTCCCCCTCGCCTTCTCCTTCGTCCTCGTCGTCTTCGAACTCGTCTTCGAAGTCCTCCTCGAAGTCGTCGTCAAAATCATCGTCGAAGTCGTCGTCGAAGTCGTCGTCCTCTTCCTCTTCGAAGTCGTCGGACTCTTCTTCCTCTTCCTCGGGTTCCTCTTCATCCTCCTCCTGGGCGAGAATGCCGGGCGTGCGCAACTCCTCTTCCCAGGTGGCGACGTTCAAAAGCAGGATGGAACCGGTGCGATCGTCAGTCAGGATCACGCTCATGGGTTGGTCCTCGGCTGGGGCCTGCAGTGAGGTGGGTATGTGGGTGTCAGTGAAACGATGCGCGATGGCGTTGGCGTCCTGCCCGAAAAGCACAGTGGCTCGCGACCGAACTCAGGCTGTCGCCTGGCCTTCGCGACACCGCTGGCTTGAAGGGGCAAGGAACTCACTCCACCGCGGAAAGAGGTGCCAATTCGTGTCCAACAGTCCCACAAAACGACCATCCGGCCGGCCAATTGTCAAGAGCCCCCCCGAACGACTGAGTAAGCCCTCTGCATCCGCCGCCAGCGGTCCGCAAACCGACTCGGTCGGGAGGCTCAAAACTCGCGCACAGAATCGATCGCTTTCGGGGCAAGTAGCGTTCCGTCGCCGTGCCCTTCGGCAGAAGACTGGGCCGAATCCAGGCGAATCCGCTTGCCGTCGCCGCCGGCCGCCGCGGCCGGGCTGCTCCCGGCCCGCTGGATCGCTTGCAGATACGCCTGCAGTTCCGGGTTGTGCGGTTCCAGGGCCTGCCACTCGCGGAGCACCGGCACGGCCGCGGCGATGTGGTTGTTGCACAACAGGGTCACGGCCAGCCAGCGCAGGCAGAATGGTTCGCGATAGCCTTCCACGTAGGCGCTTTGCAGATAACCCAAGGCTGCTGTCCAGTCACGGTTGGCGGCTCGACACGCGCCGCGCACGGCGTTGCGCAGTGCGGGACGCTTGCGTTCCTCGACGGGGATGGCGTTGGCCTGCAGCACGGCCTCCCCTTCGCGTCCCTGCTTGACCAGGAGGTCCAGCAGCGGACGACGCAGTCGGATCGAATTGGGGCGACGCTGCAAGGCCTCTTCCAGGATCTCTTGGGCCTGCGCTTCCTGGCCCTGCAGTTGCAGCGTGACACTCAGGCAGATCGAGGCCACCTCGCCCAACTCGCGAAGGTGCCAGGTCTGCATGTCCACCACCCCATGCTGCAAAGCGATCTCAAACGACCGCGCCGCCAGCGGCAACCGGTTGCTGCGTTGCAGGTAGCTGCCCATCGCCAACAGTAGTTGCGCGTCCAGCGGGAAGATCTCCAGGGCTTGCAGGCATGTAGAGATCTGAAGTTGGTGCAAATCCGGCGATTCCATCGCGGCAAGCATGCCGTAGTAGGCCTCGAGTTGCTCGGTCGAACCACGGCTGCCCCGTTCGGCAGCCTGGAGATAGACCTGCCGCGCCTGGTCCCGGTCCTCCAATTCGCTGTGCGCCGTGGCC
>CALARR010000221.1 GCA_937889015.1 uncultured Planctomycetales bacterium
GGCAGCAACACCTACAACAACACGAAGGTGCTGGACGGCGTGTTGCAGATCGGCGCCAACAACAGCCTGCCCATCGGCGGCGTGCTGACCACGGACGCGGACGCTGTGTTCGATCTGAACGGATTCAACCAGCAGGTGGCCGGCCTGGCCGACGTCTATGGCTCGACCACGACCAGTGGCCGAATCATCAACAGCGCCTTCAGCACCAACACCCTGACCGTGGGCGACGCCGGCAACTATAGCTATGCCGGTTACCTGGAAGGCGGCATCGCGCTGACCAAGGTGGGCCTGGGCAACCTGACGCTGGTCAACCTGGCAAACACCTACGTCGGCCCGACGACCATCGAAGCCGGCCGGCTGATCGTGGCCGCGGACGGAGCGTTGGGCAACGTGAACGGCGAGGTGATCTTCGGCACCACCGCGGGCGGCAATCCGACCCTCGAAGTCACCTCCGGATTCACCACCGCCCGGCCCTTCGACCTGGGCAGCCTGGGCGGCACGCTGCAGATCCCGGCCAGCCAGGACTTGAGGATCACCAATGTGGTGCAAGGCGCTGGCGGCAGCCTCACCAAGACCGGCTCCGGCCGCTTGCTGCTGGAGAATCCCAGCAATACCTACAGCGGCGGGACCGTGATCCAGTCCGGGCGCATCCTGGTGGCGGCCGACGGGGCCCTCGGCGACGCCGGCGGCGCGGTGAGCTTCGGCACGGGCATCATGCCCACCCTGCAGGTCACTTCCGGATTCGTGACCGACCGTCCCTTCGACATGGGAACCGTGGGCGGCACGTTGGAGGTTCCCACGGGCGCCGACCTGATGCTTACGGGAACGGTCGTGGGCACCGGCAGCCTCACCGCCTCGGGCGGCGGCAACCTGACCCTGACGGGATCGGCGAACAACACCTTCAGCGGCGACCTGCGCGTGGAGACCGGAATGGTCACTCTGGCCAAGACGGGCGCCGCGGCCGTAGGAGGCAACATCGTGATCGGGTTGGCGGGCAACTCGGCACCCGAATTCCTGGTGCTCGGTGCGAGCGATCAGATCCCCGACACGAGCGTTGTCACGTTCGCCGGCGGCAGCGACATCTTCGGCGACGCCGCGGTGTTCGCCCTGAACGGCAGCAACGAGACCGTGGGCGGGCTGGCCAGCCTGGCCAGCGGCGACGGCATCGTGGCCAACGGCCACGCCACGCTGGACGCCACGTTGACGGTCAACAACGCCGCCGACCATACCTTCAGCGGCATCCTGGCCAACAACCAGACGGCTTCCGGCGGCACGCTCGGTCTGACGAAGACCGGCAGCGGCAACCTGACCCTGGCCGGGACCGCAGACAACATCAACACCGGCCTGACCACGGTCAACGACGGCCGGCTGATCCTCGACAAGACGGGAGCCATCGCGGTGGCCGGCGATCTGAGCATCGGCGGCGGCATCGTGGCCCTCAACCAGGGCGACCAGATCGCTACCGGCAGTTCGGTCATCGTAGCCGGAGGCACGCTCGATCTGCAGGCGTACGACAACACCGTGAACGGATTGAGCCTGGTCAATGGGACCGTGGCCAGCACGATCGGTACGCTTACCAGCCTGACGAACTACGATGTCCAATCGGGCACCATCTCGGCCATGTTGGCCGGGGACGTGGGATTGGACAAGACCACCGCGGGCCTTGCCACGTTGTCCGGTGTGAACAGCTACACCGGCGCTACGACGGTCAGCGGCGGTACGCTGCTGGTCGACGGCACGATCAACTCCGCCACCACCGTGCAGTCAACCGCCACCTTGGGCGGCAGCGGGCACATCGGGGGCGGAATCGTGGTCCAGACCGGGGCTACCCTGTCCCCGGGCAACAGCATCGACACGCTGACCGTTGACAACGGGAACGTGACCTTCCAGCCCGGCGGGATCTTCCAGGTCGAGTTGGAACTCCAGGGAGATGGTTCGGTTCTGGCCGACCAACTGCTGGTCATGAGCACGGGAGCCACGATTGACATCACCGATGCGATCCTGGACCTGGACTGGGGCACGATGAGCGGCGTCGCCGATCCGAATCTGACCCTGGCGATCATCGACAACGTCGACCCGGCGACGACCCTCTCGGGCTACTTCGCCGACATGACACCGGTCGGCGACAGGCACTACTTGGGTGAGTACTACGGCAGCGAGTGGTACCTGATGTACAACGTGGACAGTTCCGACCCGTTCGCGGCCGGCAACGACGTTGTGATCACCAACGTGCCTGAACCGTCGACCGTGGCGCTGCTGGTCGGCGGTGCAGCCACCTTCCTCGGCATGGTCTGGCGGCGACGCAAGCAGCGATCGGCGGCCAAGCACGAGCACCGGTCGACCGGTCGACACCGGAGGCATGCCTGAGAACGCCCGATGCAAGGGCCGTTGGTATCCAAGAGCGGTTCCGGCGGGTGCGATTCTCTCGCACCCGCCTGCCGGCTTGTGCTGCCCTCGCAGGACCCACTGCCACCGGCCGGCGTTCTCTACCATTCCGTTGGCCAGACAGATTGGCCCGGCGCGCTGCGATGGGTGACGCAGCGCTATTGACCTCTGCATGGCGCATGGTCCGGCCGACCAACGGAAAGCCTGGAAAACCGGGCTCCCGCGACCAACCTGCGGTCGGTGCCCGGACCTCAGTTCATTCGCTATGTGGGACCGGTATACAACTATATAGCCACCAGCACCACGCGTTGGTTTCCGTCGTGCTAGTAGCACATAGGGGCTTGACTCCCCTTGTAAGCCTGATATATTGAGGTGCCAGCCAACACCACCCTTATCAGGACACCCAATCACGCTTGTGGGCCTGAGTGGCGTTGTTACGGCGCGCGGAAACCGTTTTTCCGGGCTCAAGAGTGTGCGGTGATATCCGTGGGAGTGCAAGGATGACTGACTCCAAGTGCGGCGGGGCGCGTGGTCCGAAGGCTCTGTGCATCCGCTCGCGGTCCACGGATTTGAAGGGCGAGTCAGAGGGCGAGGCTGGTGTGGCCCTAACGGAGGAGGAGCCGGCTGGGGAGCTTTTGGCGGGAGAGTCTCCCCAGCGCAAGCGCAGTGCGGCGGTGGTGCGCGAGCAGGACGAGCGTCTGAGGCTGTTGCTGGAGGCGGCCAACGTGGCCCTCTGGGATTGGGATCTGAAGACGAATCGCGTGCAGGGTGGCCTCCGGCCGGGAGACGCCCCTGGGTACAGCCTGCCTGCGGCAGAGAGCACCTACAGCGACTGGTACCAGGCTCTTCATCCAGACGATCGGCCGCGTGTTCTGGCGGCGTTTCAGTCGC
Organism: uncultured Planctomycetales bacterium; assembly: GCA_937889015.1. GTDB lineage: Bacteria > Planctomycetota > Planctomycetia > Pirellulales > Thermoguttaceae > CALARR01. Next base: position 3,277 of record CALARR010000221.1, read on the forward strand.
ATCTGGAGGGAGAACTGCCCAGGTACGAGTCGGAGCATCGCGTGCAGCACACGGACGGCAGCTACCGCTGGGTCTTTGTGCGGGGCGTTGCGATCCGCGACGAAGAAGGCCGTCCGGTCCGCATGATCGGTTCGGAAATCGACGTGACCGATCGTCGCCAGGCCGAAGAACAGGCGCGGCGCGAAGAGCAGCTTCTGCGATCTGCCTTGGAGTTGTACGAGTGCGAGCGGCGCGTGGTGGCGTACGAGATTCACGATGGGTTGGCCCAGGAGTTGACGGGGGCCCTGTTTGCGTTGCAGGCTTTAGGCCAGTTGCCGGACAAGAATTCGCCGGAGTCGCAGCGATTCTACCAGTCGGCCCTGCAATGGATGACCACGTGCATCGAAGAGACAAGGCGTCTGATCCGCGGTCTGCGCCCGGCGACCCTGGATGAGTCGGGCGTGGTGGCGGCGCTCCGGGCGTTGGTGCAGGAGCTGTCGCAGCGCGGCGGGGCGGAGATTGCCTTCTGCAGCGAAGTCCATTTCGACCGCCTGGCATCTCCCTTGGAGAATGCGCTGTACCGCATTGCACAGGAAGCGCTGACCAACGCGGTGCGCTACAGTCAGAGCGCGCGGATCGAGGTGCGACTGCAGGAGACCGGCGGCCGAGTGCGCCTGTCCGTCGAAGACTGGGGAAGCGGATTCGACCCCCAGGCGGTGGACGCGAACCACTTCGGCCTGCGCGGCATTCGCGAGCGCGTGGAACTGTTGGGCGGACAAGCGCGGATCGACAGCCGCCCCGGGGCCGGTACCCGAATCCGCGTCGATCTGCCGCTGATCGAATTGCCGCCAGAGGCCCTGGCGTTCGTCGCCCGGCAGGGCGATCGGGAGTTGCGATAGCAGCGGCGCTATCGGCTCCAGGGACGCATCAGCACACGCGTTCCATCTGGCTCTGGGAGCATTCCAAGGCAGGCTCTACGGGGCCTGCTGCAGCATGCGCCGGATGGTGGTCTCGGGATAATCGGCGGCCAGATGCCGGATGGCGGGCCAGTCGCCGGCGCGCGCCGCCAGGATCAGTCCCCGGGCCGCACTGTGACGCACGTCCAGGGCGTTGTCCATATCGCTGACGATGCGGAGCAGGACATCCAGGGCGCGGCGTTCGCCACTCAACCCCAGACCGTAGGCCGCCGCAGCGCGGTGGAAGGGCGTGATGGCCACAAAGGACATGGGATGGGGCGGCGTGGTGCGTCCTAGCGCCGCCTCGGGCGGATCCTCTTGCAGACAGGCCAGCAGTGCGTCCGTGGCCGCGGGACCCCGAACTCGACCCAAGGCGCGCGCCAAGTAGAAACAGACCCAGGCCCGATCGCGCGCGGCGCGGAAATCGCCGATGGGGTCGGGCGTCTGCCGGCGATAGCGATGGAACGTGTCAACGACCTGCGCGGCGCAGCGATCGTCCAGCATCAGGACCGAGATCATCTGGGCGCTGCGCATGACCGGCGTGTAGGGCAGGAAGGTGAGCCCGCCGCGCGGCGCGCGAAACAACTCGTCCAGCGGTATGTCCTTGCGCTGGGCGAGTTGGGGCGTGGGATAGCTGGTCAATTCTTCGCGGAGCAGGCCGAGCGACGGGGCGACGGGTTCCTGCAGCACGGCGAGGCAGGTCTGGAGCAGCTCGTGGCTCAGGCCGCAGCGTTGCACGACCCGGCCGAGGAGCGTCTCGTAGCCGTCGTTCTCGACCAGCAGGCCGCGGTCGAGATCGCCCGGCAGGGAGCGGAGCAGCGGCCCGAGCACCTCGCGGCGTTGCGTGCCCAGCGCGTCGAAGGCCTCCAGGATGCGATAGTGCAGGATCGAGGCGTGGCACTCGCGGAGCACGGGATGATCGCCGCAGACCTGGGAGTAGAAGGCGAAGCTCTCCAGCTTGCCGCAGAAGCGGACCAAGACCTCCTCGGACTGGGAAGTGCCGATGCGTCCCAGGGCCTCGGCGGCGGTGGCGGCCAGGTGGACATTGCGGCGCGCCAGGGCCCCGCCCTGCCGGCAGTCGAGGGCCAGGACCAATCCCAGCAAGGGTATGGCCTCGCTGGCGCGCAGATGGCCCAGGGCGCGCATGGCCGCCATGAGGGCCTTGACGTCGCACTGGGAGGACTCTTCCGCGAGGTGCTTTCGAATCATGTCTTGCAGCGGAGCCACCGCCTGGGGCGAGCCAACGTGCCCCAAGGCGTCGGCCGCGGCGATGACGGCGGCCGGATCGTCAGCGGCAAGCTGGGCGATCAGGCGTTGTTCGAGCCTGGGACCACTCTGGTCGGCAAGCCAACGGCGCCAGGCGGCCGAGGCTTCCTCACCCTCGCTGCTGGCCGGCTGGTCGGCGGCCAAGCGGCCGGTGAGGTTCGCCAGGGCGACGACCGCGGCGCGCGCGACCTCCGGGTGGCGGTCATCGAGGGCTTTGGCCAGCGCATCCAGCGCCGGCCGAGCACCGCAGGCCGACAGGCACAAGGCGGCGTGCATTCGGACCTGCGGATCGGGGCTGTCCAGGGCCAGCGCGACCCTTTCACTCGCGGCACGGTCGTGCAGCAGGGCCAATCGCTGCAAGGCCGACAACTGCACCTCCCGCTTCGCGTCGTCAAGCTGGCGGCACAGCGTGGCGACCAGCGCAGGCCGCCCCGGCGGCAGCGGGTCGTGCACGGCGGCGCCCGCAAGCCGATGTTGCGAATAGAGGTCGATCGAAGCGGCTTCGCGCATGCGATCGAGTTGCAGATTGAGGATGCCGCCCAGTTCGGCGTTGTTGCCCCGGAAGCGGTGCGGGGCGTCCGGCCCCAGGGCGTCGACCGCCTTGGAGCGATGCGCCAGGCCGATGACGGTGGTCGGGGCGCCGGCGCGCGGGCTGTGGCAGCCGACGCAGGAGCGGCGTTCGCCGGGGCGTACATAGATCCACGACAATTCGTTGACGACGGCGCGCCCCTCGCCATCCACGGCCTGGATCGCCAGGGCGCGATCGGCGGGCACGCGCGCGTAGAACGAGCCGTCGGCGGCCAGGGGGATGGTACCCAGTTCGCGTGCCTCCACGCCAATGTGCTCATAGGGATAGTGGTCGGGGCGCAGGGCCAGCGGCACGCCTTCATAGATTCGCACGGCCGCGATGCGCGCCGCGTCGGCGGCAGCGTGCTTGGTGTTGCGCACGTTCTGACAATAGAGATAACCGCTGGAAGCGCCGTCGTTGGACGGCGGGCTGTGGGCCGCCATGGTCGGCGGCAGGCGGCGCGGCCCGAGGTGAACCACCGAATGGATGTCGGGCGTCTTCGAGGTGAAGAAGGGCACGGCCGAGCCGGACTGCGGATCGACCACGGCCAGGGCCTTCTTGCCGTACACGGTGGCCACCAGGCGACCATCGGAGACGGCGGCGATGTCGAACAGGGGCAGGGCCGTGGCGACCTTGCGGCCTTGACCGGGATCGAGGCCCGAGAGCACCAGTCCATCGCGTGAGAGGGCCGCCACACGTCCGTCGGGCAGCGGTGCGGGACTGCCGAAGCCATTGAATCGCAACAGGGGCGGATCGACCGGCCCTTCGTTGCCGGTGCCGCGTTGATAGCCGATGGGGCCCCGTTCGTTGCCCAGAATGACCGTACCGCCGGTGCCGTCCAGATGCACGTGATGCAGTTGCGTCTCGACTTTGGCACGTTCCAGGAAGTTGTCGGCGCGGACCATCACCAGGGAACCAAAGGCCGTCACGCGCGGCTCGCGGTCGGCCACGATGTGGTGGGTCAGGGGCTGGATCGCCGAACCGTCGGCACGCATGGTGAAGATCGAGGAGGCCAGATTGCCGTGATATTCCTCACGGCTGCCGATACGCGTGGAGCTGAAGGCGATGCGCCCGTCGGGCAGCGGCTCGGGATCGTAATCGTGAAAAGGCCCTCGCGTGAGCTGCTGCACGGGGCCGCCGGCCGCGGGCACGGAGAAGAGATGGTAGAAGGCTTCGCCCTCGGGGGCCATGGCAAAGTAGATCGTCTGAGCATCGTAGGAGACGCTGGGCGAGCCCAACGAGCCGCCTTGGGCATCGACCAACAGCCGGGGTTCCACGCCGGGCCGGGCCGGTTGCAGCACGAACATCTGCCGCCCCAACACGGCCGGCGAAGGGACGTCGCTTTCCGGATAGGCACGCAGCACAAACGACTTGCGCTCTTGTTTGGGCCCGCCCGTGTTCAAGGCGAAATGATGCGGTTTGGAGACGTTGCCGCGTACGAAGAGCACGCCGCCCGGGAGCTGCGGATCAGCCAGGGGCACGCGAGGCTCGGCGGACACGAGTTTGGAGGCTTCCAGCTTCTTCCACGGGCCACAACCGTAGGGCCCCACCACGCGCACGGCAGACCAGGAGACATCCAGATAGCTGGGCGATTCCCAATCCTCGAAGGCCTCGTCGGTCGCGCGCCAGTCGGAGTCGCTCACCCGGACCAGCGGCGCGCCGGCCTCGGGCCGCACGACAAGCTGGACCAACAATCCGGCCGCGCCGGGGAGCGTATTGATAGCCTCGACCGCCAGGACATTTCGGCCGGGCGCAACGAGTGTGCTGACGTCGAAGCGTTTGGGCTGGCGCCAGGCGCTGCCGCTGGTCTCGCTTTCGCCCACCGGCTTGCCGTTGAGCCAGACCGTGTACAGATTGTCGGCCGTAATCAGCAGCTCGGCCGCCTTGGGCTTCAGCCCGGCGGGGAGGTTCCAGGCCGCGCGGAAGTAGCGTGTGGCGGCGGGCGGCTTGCGAGTGTCGTCGCCGGCAAACCAGATCCACTGGGCCTGGTCGAATTCCGGCACCTGCGCGTGTGCCCCGGCGGCCAGGCCAATGAGCCAGATGCAGGGCAGGATCGCGGCGAGCCGGCCACGGTTGCCGGGCGAGGTGGTGCTCGGCCGGCTGTCGGCCGCGCGCGGAGAGGGGTCGCGGGCCACGCGGCCCAAGAGGCAAGTGCTGGCAACACGGCCGGGAATCTTGCGCATGGGAACCTCGTCCTGGGAACGGGGTTGACATTTTCTATTAGAAGAACGTAATCTATCTACAGAACAACTGCAAGAGGTTTCCGATGAAGAATTCGACACCGTTGAACAGCCAGGCCCTCTCGCCCAGTACGGATCGCTGCCTGGCGATCTTGGAAGTCCTTAGCCGCCATCAGGGGGGGTTGACCCTCTCCGAAATCCATCGCGCGTTGGGGATCAGCAAGAATATGGTCTTCCGTATTCTTCGCGACATGGCGTCGCGGGGCTATGTGGAGAGAGGCGATGACAAGGCCTATTTCCTCGGCGGGAAACTGCTGGAACTGTCGGTGCCGCGCGTGCGCGAGCGAAACCTGGTGGACGAAGCGGCGCCGATCATCCGGGCCCTGCGCGACGAGTGCCGGGAAAGCGTGGGCCTGGTGGTGCCCAGCGGAGCCGAGGGGGTGTTGATCTACTTCCAGCCGGCGTTGAACCCGATGCGCATGATTTTCGATCCGGGGTTCCGGCTGAACCTGTACTGCAACGCACCGGGCAAGGTGTTCTTGGCCTTTGGCGATGAAAAGGACCGCCGCGAGCGGATGCGTCAGCAGTCGTTTGCGCGGCGCACGGCGACCACGATCACCGATCCGGCCCGATTGGAGATGGAATTGCAGCAGGCGCGCGAGGATGGATACACGCGAGACCGGGCGGAAGACCTGGCAGGGGCCCATTGCGTGGCGGCCCCGGTGTTCGATGGTGACGACCGATTGGTGGCGGCGGTGGTGATCGCGGGGGTGAGCCACCGCATGCCGGAAGAGGCCTTTTCCCACTACGGCCAGCAGGTGGCGGCAGCCGCAGCGCGTCTGACAGCGCGTTTGTCGGCGCCGTGAACGGCGCCCGCCATCGGGGCTGAGCCCACGGTTGGCTTTCACCGACCTCAGGCCAGTCGACCAAGAAGCCGCAACGCGGCGTCACACACTTGGGTTTCGACGCCGGGCAGGAATCGCGACCAGCGGCCCGGCCCGGTCTCGTAGCCCTTGTTGGCAAAGGCCGTGTCGGTGGGCAGATAGCCGACGTAGGCGTGGGAATAGCCCACCACGGCCGTCTGAGGAAAGGGCGAGGCTCGGCAGATGCCCAGCCCGATTTCCACAAAGGGCTCGCCGGGCAGGAAGACCCAGGCGGCTTGGCCGACGCGCAGGGCGCTGATTTGCACCTCCAGCGGGGCATCTTGGGGCGTGCCGCGCTCGTCACGGCAGGGCAGCGCGAGGGTCTCGCGAACGAGGGCTAAACCGGCCGCTTCCGTGGGACGGCTGTCGGCGAGCATTTCATCCACGGCCCGAGCCAGACGCTGTCCATGTTGGCGTGCGGGGCCATCGCCGGTGGAGACCTCGGGCGGATTGATGTTCCCGGCGGTTCCCTGAAAGAACATCACGCCCGCGCCCGGCCGCAGTCGCTCCAACTCCAGGCACATCTCGCCTGGATAGTCGGGCGAGACCTGTTGGATGCACATCTCGTAAACCGGATGCGCGGTGGCGTTGACCAGGATGGCGGCAGGCCGGTCGGCGGAGTCCACAAAGGCGGCCATGCGGACCTGGTCGTCCACGGGCCCCTCGGGCCGGAGGAGCGTCTCGCCGGGCGGGATTCGCAGGGGATTGCGCACCCCCTTGTCGGTCAGTACACGGCGATTGACGCACAGTCCCGGCACCGAACGGGCGACACTCAACATCCGGCAGGGACGTGCGGCCTGGGCTGCTTGGGCGATGGCCAGGCCGATTTGTTTCGCCAGGAGGGCGACCCAGTCCTGAAAGGGACGCGTCTCAAAGAGATCGGTCAAGGCCAGCGCTTCCGGCCCGCTGTGCGTGTGGGTCGCGGTGAGCACAATTTGCTCGGGCGACAACGTGCCGCCAGCAACCTGCGCCACTTGGCGCATGAAGCGCTGCATTCCGCCCACGGCGGCATCGGCCAGACCCAGGAGGTCCACGGAAACCAGGGCCACCTGCTGGTCGCCCGAGCTCACATGCACGGCCCGAGCCCAGATCGGAAGCCGCACTTGTTGGAATGGCTCCCAGCGGCGGCGGCCGGAGGACATGAGGATGCCGACTTCCAGCGGGGGCGTGATCGGGGCCTTGCCGGTTCCGACGAGGAAGGGGTGACGACTGTCGGCGGCCAGGCCGCGAGAGGCCCCGGCGGCCAGTATGCCACCCAGGGCGTGGCAGAGCAGCGAGCGGCGCGAGGATCGCATGCGGCGAACTCCTTTTGAGCCGGTCCCAAAACCTGTCGGCCGTTCGGTCCTGCGGGGCCGCCCGGCCTGGCTGGGGCGGTTATGGGATAGGTCCTTAGTCGCGTTGGGCCGATGGGGCGGCATGGAGTGCGACCGCCAAACTTGCGTGGTCTTGCGAGATCCGGCTCTGGCATGCCCACGACAAGCGAGGCACGACGTGCAACGATCCCACACCACCCATAACACTGGCCGTCAGATCTGAATCGCCACCCTGGCGGCGACCGTTCGGGTTCTCAGAACTCGACCGGCCCACGCACGGGGTTGGTGTTCTTGGCTGGCTCGTCGGGGGCCGGCGGCAACGCCTTGGGCACCGCCGGCGCCGCGCTCGGCGAGCGCTCCAGCGTTGGGGCCAGAACGGGTCGCAAGGGGCTGGCGGTTGGTCGCTTGGAGCCGCTGATGTCGCTTTCGGGCAGGATGGGCTGCATTCGGCCGGGCTGCCCCTCGGTCTTCTTGGTGGTCGGAGGGTCGGCGGCAGGCGCGGGCCCAGCAGCTTCCAGCGGTTTGGATGGGGCTACAACCTCTCCGTACACGCCGATGTCCAATCCGGCCCCGCCTACGGTCTCAATATGCACGGTCTGGTTCACGTTGCCCGAAAGATCACCGGCCGCAAACGTAATCGGCACAACGTGCAGGGTTTGGGTGGCCTGGGGAATCTGGAACCGGAAGCGGCTGTCTTTGCACTGTACGCCAGCGATCTTGAAGGGCGCATTGCCTTGGACGACCAAGTGCTTGGTCACTGTTTGACCGGCATTGACCACGCCCAGCAGGAGCGGCGACGGACGCACCGTCAGGCTGGGAACCACGACGCCCTCGACCGTGATCGGCACGCGCGCCGTGCGCGGATTGGTGTCGTTGGTCACGAGGACCAGTTGCTCGTGGATGTAGCCGGGCGGCGTGTCGGTCTTCAAGCGTACGACCAGATCGTAGCTGACCTGGCCTTGATTGCGGTCGGCTTCGGTCATGCGCACATCGACGAACTTGTTGCTCTTCTCGACGGCCATCACGCGCCAGTCGCCACGGCCCGCGTATTGCACCACGGCCCGACGCTCCGAGCCGCTGCCTTGATTCACGCTGCCGAACTCGATCGCGCCGGGCTGGACCACCACGTCGCCGCGAATGAAGCACTGCACGCGAAGGATGACTTCGGCGGGAAAGGGCCGGTCGAAACGCACGGTGACAGCGGCTTCTTTGTGGCCCATGAAGCTGCGCGTATCGATCGTGGCGATGAGTTCGACTTTTTCCCAAGTCTTGATGGTGTTCTTGGTTACGGCGGGGCTGGTGCAACCGCAGCTTGAGCTGACGGACTGGATGTGGGCCTCTTCCAGATAGATGTTCTGGATCGTGAAGCGGTGTTCGGCCTTGGCGCCGCGAGCCACGACCCCGAAGTCATGCTCCAGATGGTCGAACATCGGTTTGGCCCAGTCTTGAGCCGATGCTCCGGTGGCCAACACGATCAGAATCGCCAACGAGTTGAGCAGTCGAGTCAGCATTCGCATCGACAATACAATACTGAATGAGGCTAATGGGTTGTGCAGGACCTCGGCGCATAGACGGCCCTCCGTAGCTTGCCGCCGCGGCAGCACCGGCTCCCCCTAGACGGTGGTTTAGTATGCAAAAGTCACGGAAAGCTGTCAAGACCGCATGCGCGCGGCCGCAGTCTCGGCGGACCGTTGCCGTTGCCGCGTGTTGCGGCGAGAATACTCGCTGGGGGTGGGGACGAAACCGCGACGGGCGAACGCACGGTGCGCCAGTCCGGATGTCACGCGGCCTCCACCGCTGTCTCTGGGAGGAAGCCCGCGCATGTACCGCCTGCCTCGACGTGCGTTTCTGGTGTCGGCGACCGCCGCGACGACCGGTTGTCTGTTGGCAAGAGGTGTCTCCGGAGGCAGCGCCGAGCCAACGTTTCGGGCCGGGGCGGCGACGAGCGACATCACGCTGTTTCTGGGTGTGAACAACGGCGGCGTGATCGCGCGCGGCGGTCCGGCGGCGCACGTTCACGACCCGTTGCACGCACGCTGCCTGGCCCTGGATGACGGGCGGACCAAGCTCGCCCTGGCCGTGTGCGACATGCGGATGATCGATCGACAGATCGTGCAAGAGGCAAAGCAATTCATCCAGTCGGCCACCGGCCTGAGCCCCGAACAGGTGCTGATCTCGGCCACGCACACGCACGCAGCCCCGGGCACGCCCGCCCTGCACGGTTCGGAATTGGACCGGACGTACCGCGCCTTTCTGGCGCGACGGATCGCCGACGCAGTGCGCTGCGCGGTGAACAACCTGGCGCCGGCCAAGATTGGCTGGGGCCTGGGGACGCGACCGCAGCATGTGTTCAACCGGCGCTGGCGCATGAAGCCGGGCAGCGTTCCGGCCAATCCCTTCGGCGTGCAGGGCGAGCAGGTGCAGATGAATCCGCCGGCCGGCAGTCCCAACCTGGTCGAGCCGGCCGGGCCGGTGGATCCGCAGTTGTCGATCCTCAGCGTACAGCACGCCGACGGCCGGCCCTTGGCCCTTCTGGGGAATTACAGCCTGCACTACGTGGGCGGCTACGAGCGGAACGACGTGAGCGCGGACTACTATGGAGCGTTCGCGCAGCGCGTGCAGGAGTTGCTGGCGCCCGAGCGCGGGGCGCCGCCGTTCGTGGCCATGATGTCCAACGGGACCAGCGGCGACGTGAACAACATCGATTTCCGCCAGCCACGAGAGAAGCAGCCGCCGTGGAGCCGAATGCGCGAGGTGGCCTATGATCTGGCAGACGAGGCTTTGCGCGTGTGGCGATCGATCGAATATCACCAGCGCGTGGAACTGGCGGTGCAGACGGCGGAGTTGGACTTGAAGGTGCGGCGGCCCGATGCCGCACGGTGCGAGTGGGCCAGAGAGGTTCTCAAAGAGGAGGCCGAGAAGCAGGCCAGGTTGACGCGGACCAGAATCTACGCGGAGGAGGCCTTGCACCTGGCCGAGTTCCCGGAGACCGTGCCCGTCACACTTCAAGCGATGCGGATTGGCGGCCTGGGAATCGCGGCCATCCCGTGCGAAGTATTCGCCGAGACGGGGCTGGCCATCAAGCAGGCCAGCGCGCTGAAGCCCACCTTCACGATCGAATTGGCCAACGGCTACAACGGCTATCTCCCCACGCCGCAACAGCACGCGCTGGGCGCGTATGAGACCTGGCCCAGCCGCGGGGCCTATCTGGAAGTGCAAGCCGAGCCGCAGATTCGCCAGAAGGTGTTGGACCTGCTGGCAGCCGTGGCGAAGTAGATCGCCGCGTCTTGAGGTGGGAGCGGTTCGTCAGGCACGGGGTGCCTGACGGTTCTACAGGACGGCCCGATGGCGCGCGCCGGGTTTCGCCTTAGCTTGTGACAAAACTGTCTTTGTCACAACCCGCACAACGCTAATAGCCGGCAAACTTGCGGCGTTCGCGCGAGCTGCTATAGTTTGGTTTTCCCGCAAAATGTCCTACACTTCAGGAAATACCCGCTCCCTTCCTCGTGCGAGAGGCGTAAACAGGGATGACTACAGAGACAGGGAAATGTGCGTGCTGTGAAGCACCATCAGAAGAGCAGCTTCTGGCCCAATTGGACGATGTGCTAACCGGCTATAAGGATGTGCCGGGGGCCCTGATCCCCGTGCTGCAGATCGCGCAGGGCATGTTCGGCTACCTGCCGGAAGAGGCCTTGAAGCGGATCGCCGTGGCTCTGAACAAGCCCTACAGCGAAGTCGCCGGCGTGGTGAGCTTCTATTCGTTCTTCACCACAGTGCCGCGCGGCAAACACCTGGTGCGCGCGTGCCTGGGAACGGCCTGCTATGTGCGCGGCGGGAAGCAGGTCTTGCAGGCCTTGAAGTCCGCCTTGGGAGTGGAAGTGGGCGAGACGACCTCGGACCGGGTATTTTCGCTCGACGTGGGCCGCTGTTTCGGGGCCTGCGGCCTGGCCCCGGTGATCATGGTCGACGATGACGTCCACCAGAGCGTCAAGCCGGCCAAGGTGGCCAAGATCCTGGAGAGCTATCGCCACGGCCCCCAGGGCAACGGGAACGGCAACGGAGAGCACGCATGACTCAGATCATCGCCAACGTCGCGGCGCTCAACACCTTGCGAGATTCGGTCTGCGCCCAGAAGAAGCACCTGGCGGCCAAGGGGCATCAGCAGATCTTGCTCTGTGCCGGCGCCGGTTGCATCGCCTCGGGGGCCATGGCCGTGAAGACGGCCCTGGAGAAGGAACTGGCCCATCGGGGACTGCAGGACAAGGTGTCGGTGATCGGCACCGGCTGCCTGGGCCCCTGTTCGGCCGGGCCGGTGCTGATGATCGACGAGGTGTTCTACGAGCGCGTGCGGGCCGAGGACGCGTCCGAACTGATCGCCGAACACGTGGTCAAGAAGCGGACCGTGGAGCGGCTGACGCACAAGCGCGCCGACGGCCGCGGCGTGGCCCGGCAGAAGGACATGGACTTCTTCCGTCGCCAGACGAAGATCGTGCTGCGTAACTGCGGCGTGATCGATCCCACGCGGATCGAGGACTACATTGCGCGCGACGGCTACCAGGCGCTGGCCAAGGTGCTCACCGAAAAGAACGCCGACGTGACGATCGAGACCATGCGCGTGTCGGGGCTGCGCGGCCGCGGCGGCGCCGGTTTTCCCACCTGGCGCAAATGGAAATCGACGCGCGAGGCGGCGGGCGAGGTGAAATACGTGGTGTGCAACGCCGACGAAGGCGATCCCGGCGCGTTCATGGACCGCAGCGTGCTGGAGGGCGATCCGCACAGCGTGATCGAGGGGATGATCGTGGCGGCGGCCACGATCGGCGCGCAGCGGGGATACGTCTACGTGCGAGCCGAGTATCCCCTGGCGGTCGAACGGTTGGGGATTGCGCTGCAGCAGGCCCAGGAGTGTGGACTGCTGGGGAAGAACATCCTGGGCAGTGGGTTCGACTTCGAACTGGAAATCCGCATGGGCTCGGGCGCCTTCGTGTGCGGCGAGGAGACGGCCTTGATGACGTCGATCGAAGGTTGCCGCGGCGAACCTCGTCCGCGTCCGCCATTCCCGGCGCAAAAAGGCCTCTGGGGCAAGCCCACCTTGCTGAACAACGTGGAGACGTATGCCAACGTGCCGGCGATCCTGGTCAACGGCGGCGCGTGGTATGCGGCCTATGGCACGGAAAAGAGCAAGGGCACCAAGGTGTTTGCCCTGGCCGGGACGATCAAGAACTCCGGCCTGGTGGAAGTGCCGGTGGGCATGTCGCTGGGCGACCTGATCTACGACATCGGCGGCGGAATCCCCAGCGGCAAGGAGTTCAAGGCGGCGCAGATCGGCGGCCCTTCCGGCGGCTGCATTCCCAAGCAATATCTGAACGTGCCGCTGGACTACGAATCGCTCTCCGAACTGGGAGCGATCATGGGTTCCGGCGGGCTGATCGTGATGGATGAGGATAGCTGCATGGTGGACGTGGCGCGGTTCTTCCTGGAGTTCGTCCAGGAAGAATCGTGCGGCAAGTGCGTTCCCTGCCGCGTGGGCACCAAGCGAATGCTGGAAATCCTCAACCGGATCTGCGAAGGCCGGGGCGAAGAGGCCGACGTCGAGCGGCTGATCGACCTGGGCGAGATGATCAAGGACACCTCGCTGTGCGGGCTGGGACAGACGGCCCCCAACCCGGTGCTGTCCACCTTGCGGCACTTCGGTTACGAGTACGTGGAGCACATCCGCGACAAACGGTGCCGCGCGGGCGTGTGCCCGTCACTGGTCCACGCGCCGTGCGAAAGCGCCTGCCCAGCCAACGTGGACATTCCGGGCTACATCTCGCTGATTGCCGAGAAACGCTACGCGGAGGCCTTGCGCCTGCACCGCGACCGCAACCCGTTCGCGGCGATCTGCTCGCGCGTGTGCTTCCACACGTGCGAGGACAAGTGCCGGCGGTCGACGCTCGACGCGCCGGTCTCCATCCGGGGCATCAAGCGCTTCATGGCCGACCAGGAAGTCACGATCCAACTGCCCGAGGCGCGCGAGAACGAGGCCAATGGCAAGCGGAAGATCGCGATTGTGGGGGCCGGGCCGTCGGGGCTGTCGTGCGCCTACTTCCTGGCGCGGTTGGGCTATCGACCGAAGATCTTCGAGGCCGAACCGCGGCCGGGCGGGATGCTGGTGCAGGCCATCCCTGCCTATCGCCTGCCGCGGGAGATCGTGGCGCGCGAGGTGCGGATGATCGAGCGGATGGGCGTGGAGTTGTTGACCGACATGCGGTTGGGCAAGGATTTCACGCTCAAGTCGCTGCGCGCGGAAGGGTACGACGCGGTGTTCCTGGGCGTGGGGGCCCCGCTGGGCGTGGGCCTGGGGATTCCGGGCGAAGAGGCGGAGGGGATCACCGACGCCTTGGCCTTTTTGCGGACGTACAATCTGCGCGGCTCAGTGCCGGTGGGGCGCAACGTGGTGGTCATCGGCGGCGGCAATTCGGCCATCGACGCGGCGCGGACCGCTCTGCGCCTGGGCGCCGAGAGCGTGACGGTGGTCTATCGCCGCAGCCGCGAGGCCATGCCCGCCTACGAAGAGGAAATCGAGGAGGCGGAACTGGAAGGCGTGCAGTTGAAACTGCTGACCGCGCCGGTGGAACTCGTCGTCGAAGGGCGCAAGGTGGTGGGCGTGCGCTGCATGCCCATGCGGCTGGGCGAGTTCGATCGCTCGGGCCGGCGGCGGCCGGAGGAGAGCGGCGCGGCCTTCGTGATTCCGGCCGACCACGTCCTGGTGGCCATCGGCCAGACGCTGGATGCGAAGAAGATCTGCGGCCAGGTGTCGCTGGAGACGCGCGGCAAGGATTACATCCAGGTCAACCCGGTCAACGGTCAGACTTCGGAGAAGTGGATCTTTGCCGGCGGCGACGCGGTGAGCGGGCCCTCCTCGGTGGTCGAAGCGGTGGCGGCCGGAGAGCGCGCGGCGGTGGGCATCGACAAGTACCTGACCGGCCAGAGCCACGCCTTCTGGCGCGAGACGCGGCAGGTCGATACGAATTTCGACCCCGACGCCGATCCGGTGGATTATCCGCGCGAGAAGCTGGAGTTGATTCCCCTGCAGCGGCGACGAAACAACTTTGACGAGGTGGAGTTGCCGTGGCGCGAAGCGGTGGCCATCCGCCAGGCGAAACGCTGCTTGCGCTGCGACTACGGCAAACGCTGCCCGGCGTCCGAAGAAAGCCAGCCGACCGTGGTGGAACATAATTGAGGGATTAGGGATTAGGGATTGGGGATTGGGGATTGGGGGCGATTCCTGAAAAGTGCCTGCTGCTTACTGCCTACTAACCACTTGCAAGTTCCGTACTATGATCAGCCTGACGATCAACAACCGCCCGGTGGAAGTGCCTGAGGGATCGACCATCCTGCACGCGGCGCGACAGGTGGGAATCCGCATTCCTACGCTGTGCCACGTAGAAGGTCTGCAGGCCATCGGCGCTTGCCGGGTGTGCGTGGTGGAGGTGGAGGGTGCCCGGAACCTGGCCGCCTCGTGCTCCATGCCGGTGACCGCGGGGATGAAGGTCTTCACCAATACCCGGCGCGTGCGCGAGGCGCGGCGCGCGGTGGTGGAGTTGCTGCTCTCGGAGCACAACGGCGACTGCCAGACCTGCGACCGCAGTGAGGACTGCGAGCTGCAGGCCCTGGCGGCGGAACTGGGGATTCGCGAGATCGCCTACGCGGGCGAGCGGACGCGGAAACGGATCGACAGCTCGACCCCGGCCCTGATCCGCGACAACGGCAAGTGCATTCGCTGCCGGCGTTGCGTGGCGGTGTGCGTGGAACAGCAGCACGTGGGGGCCCTGTTTCCGCAGAACCGCGGCTTTGAGACGATCATCGGGCCGGCGTTCAACCACGACCTGGACAGCGTGCCCTGCGTGCAATGCGGCCAGTGCGCGGCGATCTGCCCCGTGGGCGCGATCACGGAGAAGGATCAGATTGAAGAGGTGTGGAAGGCCCTGGACGACCCTTCACGGCACGTGATCGTGCAAACGGCGCCCGCGATCCGCGCTGCCCTGGGCGAGTGCTTTGGCTATGCGCCGGGCACGCTGGTCACCGGCAAGATGGTGGCGGCGCTGCACCAACTGGGATTCCAGGGCGTGTTCGACACGAACTTCGCGGCCGACCTGACGATCCTGGAGGAAGGCACCGAGTTGCTGACGCGACTGCGTCGAGCGTTGGTCGACAAGCAGCCGGTGGCCTTGCCGATGTTCACCAGTTGCTCGCCCGGCTGGATCAAGTTCATGGAGTATTTCCATCCGGACCTGCTGCCGAATCTATCGACCTGCAAATCACCGCAGCAGATGTTCGGGGCCGTGGCCAAGACCTATTACGCGCAGAAGCTGGGCAAGCGGCCGGAACAGATCTTCGTGGTCTCGATCATGCCTTGCACGGCCAAGAAGTTCGAGTGCCAGCGGCCGGAGATGGACGCCAGCGGCACGCGCGACGTGGACGTGGTGCTCACGACGCGCGAGTTGGGCAAGATGATCCGTGCGGCGGGCATCCAGTTCGGCGACCTGGCGGACGAAGAGATGGACGCTCCGCTGGGGCTGTCCAGCGGTGCGGCCGATATCTTCGCCAACACGGGCGGGGTGATGGAGGCGGCGATCCGCACGGTGTACGAAATCGTCACCGGACACGAACTGCCGATGCCCAAGCTGCACGTACGCGAGGTGGAAGGCCTGGCCGGCGTGAAAGAGGCCACGCTGCCCGTCCGCGGCGCGGTGCCGGAGTGGAGTTTCCTGGAAGGTGCGGACCTGCACGTGGCCGTGGCCCACGGCCTGAGCAACGCCCAACAGGTGATTTCGGCCATCAAGTCAGGCCGGAAGCAGTATCACTTCGTGGAAGTGATGACCTGCCCGGGCGGGTGCATCGGCGGCGGCGGCCAGCCGCGATTCACGACCAATGAAGTCCGCGCCGCGCGGATCGCGGCCATCTACCAGGAAGACGAGGGCAAGCAACTCCGCAAGTCGCACGAGAACCCGGACCTGAAGACGCTGTACGAGGAGTTCCTCGGACAGCCGCTGGGGCACCGCTCGCACGAGCTGCTGCACACCTGCTATACCCCGCGCGCCAAGGTCTAAAAGCCGGTCCGGGAACCTGTCGGCAGTTCCCTCCCGCTGCGCCGCCCGAGGTGGCTGTGGCGGTTCTGGGATCGGTTCTCAGTCTTTCTCGGCCGCGGCGGCCATATCCAGGAAGGTCACGCGGTCCAGGGTCAAACGCTCCACGCCCCGGACGTCGAACGTGCTGGTGCCGCCGGGCCGGATCTCGAAACGCACATTGCTCAGCAGAATGTCGCTGACCCGATCGCCTTTGCGGAGCATGAACACCGGATACTCGGGCGAGCGGATGGTCATATTCGAGAAGGTGACGTTGCGGATGCGGCTGACCTTGGCGTCAGGCGCAAAGCGGATGTTGATCGGAGCCTTGCGGCAGTCCAGGCTGATGTCGCTGAAATGCACGTTCTCCACGCCGAACGGCCGCACGGCATCGCCTTCCGGCAGCGGCGGCACGTCCGGCCCGCGCGGCGGATCGTTGGGGACTTTGTCCAAGGGGGGCAGGTACATGGAGATTCCGTTGGTCGACTCGCGAATCACCAGGTTGCTGAAGCGGCAGTCGCGGATCTCGTAGTCGTGCGTCCATCCCAGGCGGATGGCCGACGACCTGCTTTGCAGCACGCAGTTGGAGACCACCACGCGCTCGCAGGCCTTGGGCTCGTGGAGCTGATGCTGGTAGGCGCGGACGATGATCGAGTCGTCGCCGCTGCAAACCAGGCAGTCGCTGACGGCCACATCGCGGCAGGAACCGATATGGATGCCGTCGCCGTTGGGGATGCTGGAATCCATATGGATCCGCAATCCGCGCACGTTCACCCGGTCGCAATCCAGCAGCCACATGCTCCAGCCCGCCGGATTGAAGATAGTGAATCCTTCCAAAGTGACGTCTTTGCAGCCGATCAGAAAGATGTTCCGGCCGGTGATCAACTGGTCGTGCTTGCGGCGCCACATCTTCCCCTCACCCTGGCTCTCGTGGAAGAGTTCCGCGTGGCCATTGATCATCCCCCGGCCGCAGATCGTGATGTTCTGCTGGGCGACGGCGTAGAACATGGCGCGTTTGTTGCGGCGCAAGGTGTACTCGACGCGCCAATGGGGCGAGGGCTCGAACTCGGGATAGAGCAGCGGATCGGGGCCGCCGTCCAGCGAAGCGCCCGCTTCAAGTTCCAGCCGGATGTTGGAGCGCAGGTACAGGGTGTAGGTCATGAACGGGCCGCCGGCCACGCGGACCGTGCCGCCGCCGGCCGCGGCGCAGGCGTCGATCGCTTGCTGGATCGCCGCGGTGTTGTTGGTCTTGCCGTCCGGCACTGCGCCGAACTCGGTCACGTTGAACACCCCGTTCTGCCCCGCGCCCTGCGCGAGGGCGGCCGCCGCCAGAAGAAGGCCCAGGGACAGGGTACCGATGCGCTGCATGTGTGTCATGTGAGGCTCCTTTCATCCGTGATTGGAGTCCACGGGCCGGCGGCTGTCATCAGCCGATTTGGCCATCTGCATTTCACTTTTAGCCAGGAGCCAGCAGGCGCGCCAGGCGACGGCCGGTGGTCGAAAGGGGATACTGTTCCAGTTCCGACAGGCGGAGCCAGCGATAAGCGGAGGGCCGGCGGCCATCGGCCCGCTCCAGGCACTCGGCCTCATAGGCTTCCAGCGTGATGCGAAAGCGGGTCACGCCGTGGCGCAGGGTGTGGAGTCGCGGACCGACACGCACGTTCAGCCCGGTCGCGCTGCGGACCTTGGAGGCAAGTTCCTCGGCGACTGCGGCCGGTTGTTCGGCGTCCAGCGGAAAGCGGGGAAAATCCCACAGGCCGGCCCAACGTCCGCCTTCTGGGCACTGGCCCAGCAGGATTCGCGGACCGCGGCGGACGATGACCGCCGCTTCGCGTACGCACTCAGTGGCCGGTTTCTTGTTGGGCCGGGGAAGGGCCTCCTGGACTCCCTGGGCCCGGGCGGCGCAGAGCGTTTTCAGTGGACACTCGGCACAACGCGGCTGACGCGGCAGGCAGACCAGGCTACCGACTTCCATCAGGGCCTGATTCAGGCGGCCCACGTCGCGCCGGGGCAGCACGGCCGCGGCCAGTCCCCACAACAAGTCCTGACCGGCGCGACTGGACGTGGGGCCGTCGTAGGCCAGCAGGCGCGCGAAGAGCCGTATGGTGTTGGCCTCCAGGATCGGCTGCCGAGCATCGAAGGCGATGGACAGGACCGCGCCGGCCGTGTAGCGGCCGATGCCCGGCAAGCGGCCGACGATCTGCGGATCGCGCGGAAACTGGCCGGCGTGCTGCTGTAAGAGGATTTTGGCCGCCTGGTGCATTTGCCGGGCACGGCGATAGTAGCCCAGCCCTTCCCAGAGTCGCAGGACTTCCCGCTCGTCCGCCTGGGCCAGGTCGGCGATGGTTGGCAAGGCGGCCAGGAATCGCTGGTAATAGTCGCGGACCGTGGCCACCTGCGTCTGCTGGAGCATGATCTCGCTGACCCAGATGGCGTAGGGGTCGCACGTTTTGCGCCAAGGCAGATCGCGCGCATTGCGCACGTACCAGGCGCGCAGGCTGCGGCGCAGACGCTGCAGCCAGGCGGCGTCGGGCAGCGTGCTCGGGTTGTGGGCGGTGCCTTTCTTCGCCATGCCATCCGGTCCCTGGATGCGAGAAGCCCAGGGGGAACACCCCCTGGGCTTCCGCAAATCAACTTATAGCCGGTCCCAAAACCTGTCGGCCGCTCAGTCCTGCCGGGCCGCCCGACCTGGCTTTGGCAGTTCTGGGATAGGTTCTGAGAACGCTCCTCAGGTTCAAATCGAATAGCCCGCGCGGTACGGCGGCTTGACGATGTGCTCGACCTCGGGGGCGTTGGTGGGCTTGAGGTTCACGGCGTCCCACTCGATCTTCTTGCCTTGCCCCTTGTCGGCCGCCCAGACCGCCAGGTTGCCCAAGAGGATCGTCTCGGTCAGGCCGCCGGAGTAGGTGGCGAAATTGGACATGGCCGGCGCGCCGCCCTTGATGGCCTCGATCCACTCGTTGAAGTGGCCCGGAGATTCGGGCGGGGTGACGGCCGGCTCGCTGGCGCCGCCGAACAGCAGCCAACCGCGTTCGCAGTAGTCGCCGGGGGCGTAGAAGCGGCCCTTCTCGCCCACGACCAGGCAGCCGCTGGTGGCGGGCATGACTTCTTCTTCGACCTGCTCGGGCTCGTCGGCGGGCGCGCCCTTCTTCTTCTTGGCCTTCTTGGCCTTGTAGATCGAGCCCTTTTCATAGGAGCCGGTGAACAGTTCGTCGGCCGGGCGCTTGCCGCCGTCGTACCAGACAAACTTGATGGCCGGACGCCAACCGTTGGCCGGGAAGTCGAAATTGATGACCGACCAGGCGGGGTAACTGTCCTTGTTGTGGCCCGAGCACTCGGCCACGACCGCCGTGGGGTTCTTCAGTTCCAGGGCCATGTAGGGCATGTTGACCGTATGGCAGGCCATGTCGCCGAGGGCGCCGGTGCCGAAATCCCACCAGCCGCGCCACTTGAAGGGATGGTAGCCTTTGGCATAGGGACGCATGGGCGCCGGTCCGATCCACTCTTCCCAGTGCACGTGCGGCGGGCACGGTTCGGACTCGGGGCGATCCACTCCTTGCGGCCAGATGGGACGGTTGGTCCAGACATGGACTTCCTTGACCGTGCCCACGCAGCCGGCACGCAACAGGGCCGCCGCCTTGCGGAGCGACGGTTCGGCCGTGCCCTGGTTGCCCATCTGCGTGGCGACCTTCATCTCGCGCGCGACTTCGGCCATGCGCCGCGCGGCGTAGATGCTCTGGGTGAGCGGCTTCTGGCAGAAGCAGTGCTTGCCCATCTTCATGGCCATGATGGCCGCGGGGGCGTGCGTGTGGTCGGGCGTGCTGACGGTCACACCGTCGATGCTCTTGCCCATCTCGTCCAGCAGCTTGCGGAAGTCGTAGTACTTCTTAGCCTTCTCGTAGCGTTTGCCGGCCGCCTCGAGCGTGTTCTCGTCGGCGTCGCAGATGGCCACGATGTCGCCATTCTGCGCGGCGGCGGCGGTGTCGCCACCGCCTTTGCCGCCCACGCCAATGCAGGCGAAGGCCAGCTTTTCGTTGGCGGCGCGCGCCGGCTTGGGCGTCAGCCCGGCGGCGACAAAGTACCCGGCCCCGATGGCCGCGCTGGTCTTGAGGAACTCACGGCGATTGTTGGAATTCGCCATCTCGCGCACTCCTCCGGTGGATGAATGTTCGTGTTCAGGACCGTGATGCAAGCTCATCGTGGCCTTGGCCACAAGGAACCGGGCTCCGGTTGGTCGCCCTGTTTGCATTACAAGCCTGAGGGTCCATAGAGACTGATGTCACAGGGCGTCAGAGCCGGTTCGCGCGGCGGGCAGTTGTCGAACTGCCACGCAGCGCGGCCGACACCGAGAAAGGTGGGCCAAAGGTCCTATGACGTCACCGTTCACCATAGCGTCGGGGCGGGACGCTGACAAGCTGACGCGAGTTGGCCCGCCCTCTCGGAGGGGGGTTTGCGTCCTTCAAGGACCTGGGCTACTGTTAAATTCTTCTCGCTCGAACGAATAGACTGACACGCCCGCCTTGGGGCGATCCCGCCAGAATGAGGAGTCGGAAATCATGCGGCGAATCCTGCTCAGCGTAGCGATCTTGGGTCTGATCGGCACCGTTGGCTGCCAGTGCAAGACCGAACCGGCTGCCCCGACGACCACAGAGCAAGGCGCCCCAGCCGCCAAGCCGGCCGAGCAGGCGCCGCCGGCCCAGGTCCGCGAGGCTGATCCGAAAGCGGCAGAGGCCTTCGCCAAGCGCGTGGCGGAACTGCGCGGGAAGATTCGCTATGACAAATCCAAGACGGCCATCGCCGTGGACCTCAAAGACCGGCCCGCCAAAGATGACGACGTGGCCCTGATGGTCCAGGGATTTCCGACCCTCGCGACCGTAGAGCTGTGGGGGGCCGGGATCACCGATGTGGGCGTGGAAAAGCTGGCCGGACTGGCCCGTCTGACCGATCTGACCCTGGAGAACACCAGTATTACGGACGCGGGCGCCGAGAAGCTCAAGGCCATCCCGGGCCTGGTGACGCTCAATCTACGCCGCAGCACGCGCATGACCGACGCCGGCCTGAAGCACCTGGCCGACCTGCCCAAGCTGCAGACCCTGGGCCTGCTGTACAACAACTTCACGGACGTGGGCATGGCGCACCTGGCGGCCATCAAGGGACTGCGCCGGCTGGATCTGCGCGGCTGCGACCGGATCGGCAACGCGGGCATCGAGCAGCTCAAGGGGCTGGTGAATCTGGAGAGCCTCAAGCTCCGCAATCCGTCGGTGGGCGACACGGGCGTGCTACAACTGAAGGATCTCACCAAGCTCAAGACGCTGAGCATCGAAGACTCGCCGGTGACCAATGCCGGGCTGGCGATTCTGGCCGGGTTCAAGGAACTGCGGGACCTGGAACTGATGCGCTGCAATGCGGTGCGCGACGATGGCCTGCAGCACCTGAAAGGCCTGACCAACTTCCGCCGGCTGTCGCTGCGCGGCACCCCGATCTTCAACTCCGGCCTGGCCAATCTGCAAGGCATGACGCAACTGGCCACGCTGGACCTGGACGAGACTTCGGTCAACGATGCGGGCCTGGAACAGATCAAGGGCCTGGCGAGCCTGGAAACGCTGCAACTGTGGAACACGCAGATCACCGACGCCGGATTGGAGCACCTCAAGCCGCTGAAGAATCTGAAGTCGCTGGACCTCAAGGGCACGTCCGTCACCGATGCCGGATTGAAGACGGTCGCGGCCCTGACGACGCTCACGGAACTGGTGCTGGAAGAGACGCGCGTGACCGACGCGGGCCTGGAATCGCTGGCGGCCTTGAAGAACCTGGAGTCGCTGGTGCTGAAGTTCACGCAGGTGACGGACGCGGGCGTGGAGAAGCTGGAAAAGGCCCTGCCGGAGTGCGAGATCGAGCGCTGAGCCATATCGGAGTTGCAGAGCATGTTGACCCGACTGAGAATCCGCAACTTCAAGCAGTTCGACGAGGTGGATTAGTCTGGCAGACGCCGGCCGGGTTTCCGTAGCGAAGTTGGCTACTACAAGGGTGGCGAGGAGTTTGCGGCCGCGCAGATTGCGGTTCAGCGGGCCGCCTCAGCCGCTGGCGCGGCTCGTCCGTGCAGTGAGTACTTGATCTATGTGGCCAATGCCAAAGGGCACGCCTCGGTCCTGTCGTTCCAGGCTCCCGTTCGAGGTAGCGGTCGCGAGTAACGAACGGTTCAATCCGACCAACGCACGGGGATTCCCAATCCACGGGGAGCCGAAGCCATGCTGCCATCGCTCGCGCGTGCTGCCATCCTGGCCATGGGCGTCGCCCCGCCGACTGTACAGAAGCCCATCCGCCATTACGTGGCCTGGACCGGCACGGAAGGCCGCTCGATTTCTTGCCACGATTGGGGCAGCACACGCACCTTGTACCGGGCAATTGCGTGCGTCCTGCTGGTGGTCTTGCAGGCAGAACTGCTTTGGGCCGACAAGCCGCTGCCTGTACGAGTTCTGGACGTCGCGCCCGTATGGTCCGGGCATCCGGTGGGGTTTGCCTTGCTGACTCGCGGGAAACGGCAACTGGTCGCCTTCTACAGCGCCGACCGCCGCCTGACAATCGGCGCGCGGAATCTGGACGAGAGCGATTGGCAATTGATGCGGCTGCCGTCCGTGCTGGGCTGGGATAGCCACAACTACATCACCATGGCCGTGGATGACGCCGGCCAGATCCACGTCAGCGGCAACATGCATTGCCACCCCCTGGTCTACTTCCGCACCGAGCGGCCTGGCGACATCAACAGCTTCCGCCAGTTTCCGTCCATGACCGGCCGCAACGAGCAACGATGCACTTACCCTCGTTTCCTTTGCGGTCCCCAGGGCGGGTTGATCTTTACCTACCGCGATGGCCGGAGCGGCAGCGGCGACCAGTATTGCAACGTGTACGATGTCAAGACCGAGACCTGGCGACGGCTGATCGATTCTCCCTTGTTCTCCGGCGGCGGGAAGATGAACGCTTACTTCACGGGGCCGGTGCAGGACCAGTCCGGCCTGTTCCACATCTGCTGGGTCTGGCGGAACACGCCCGACTGCGCCACCAACCACGACCTTTGTTATGCGCGCAGCAAGGATCTGGTGCTTTGGGAGACGAGCACCGGCCGGGCACTGTCGCTGCCGATGACGCTGGCAACGGCCGAAGTCGCCGATCCTGTGCCGCCGGGCGGAGGGATGATCAACGGCAACACCAGGATCGGTTTCGACGCCGATGGTCGGCCCGTGATCAGCTACCACAAATTCGACGCCGGGGGCAAGACCCAACTCTACAATGCGCGCCGAGAAGGCAGCGGCTGGCAAATCCACCAGACCAGCGACTGGGACTATCGGTGGGAGTTCCAGGGCGGCGGGACGATCCGGTTCGAGATCGGCTTCGGGCCGGTCGCTGCAAGCCCGGACGGTTCCCTCACCCAGACCTGGAACCACGTGAAGCACGGCACAGGGAACTGGAAGCTCGATCCGCAGACACTCAAGCCGGTCGGGAAGGCATTGCCACGCAGCAGCGGACTGCCGAGGGGCTTCGCGCGGGTCGAGTCCACTTGGCCGGGAATGGAGGTGCGCACGGCCGCGGACCTGGGTGCCTGCGATGAGCCGAAGGTCCGCTACATGCTCCGTTGGGAAACGCTCCCTTCGAACCGTGACCGCCCCCGGCCCGAGCCACTTCCGCCGCCGACGATGCTTCGGCTATATCAGGTTCGAGAGCCATGAGCTAGCGCAACTGCGTTCAACCTTCTTCACGTCAAGAGCGCGAGGAAAGCACCCGCCATGAAAGGATCCACGATGCTCGCCCTGACCCTTGTTTTGGCCGGCGTAGGACTGCCGGCCCAGGCCGCTACGGCGGATAGGCCCAACATCGTATTCATCTACATCGACGACATGGGCTACGGCGACATCGGGCCGTTCGGCTCGACGAAGAACCGCACGCCACACCTGGACCGCATGGCCCGGGAAGGGATGCGATTCACGAGCTTCTATGCGGCGCCGGTCTGCTCGGTGTCCCGGGCGCAAGTGATCACCGGCTGCTATGGCCAGCGTGTTTCCATTCCCGGGGTGTTTGGCCCGGGCGGCCGCAACGGCATCCATGCCCAGGAGCATACCTTGGCCGAGCTTGTCAAGGCGCAAGGCTATGCCACGATGTGCATCGGCAAGTGGCATTTAGGCGACCAGCCCGAGTTCCTGCCCACCCGGCACGGCTTTGACCACTACTTCGGCATCCCCTACTCCAACGACATGCAGAGCCGAGTCCCGAAGGAGGGCCGTTCGGTAGTGCCGCTGGTCCGGGATGACAAGCTCATCGAGCAGCTCACCGGCGACGACCAGGACCGGCTTACGGAGCGGTACACCGAGGAGGCCGTGAAGTTCATTCGCCAGAGCCAGGGCCGGCCGTTCTTCCTCTACCTGCCGCACACCGCCGTGCACACTCCCATCCACCCCGGCGACAAATTCCGCGACGCGTCGAACAACGGCCGCTACGGCGACTGGGTTGAAGAGGTGGACTGGAGCGTCGGCCGCGTGCTCGACGCGCTGCGAGAACTGAAACTGGAAGGGCGCACGCTCGTGATGTTCAGCAGCGACAACGGCCCGTGGCTATCGAAGGGGAAGGACGGTGGCGAGGCCGGGCCACTGCGGGGCGGGAAAGGCTCCACGTTCGAGGGCGGAGTGCGCGTGCCGACGATCGCCTGGTGGCCTGGGAAGATCCCGCCCGGCAGCGCATGCGATGCCGTCGCTGGGAACATCGACCTGCTGCCGACCTTCGTGAGACTGGCCGGAGGGAGCGTGCCTGCCGACCGGAAGATCGACGGACGCGACATCTCGTCGCTGCTCCTGGGCCAGACGAAGGACGCGCCGCGCCAGGCCCACTTTTACTACAAGGGCTACAAACTGGAAGCCGTACGCAGCGGCCCTTGGAAGCTCGCCTTGGGACCGCAAGCGGAAGCGCTGGGGCAGCCCGGCGGTAGTCCTGACAGCTCTGGGCACGGGGTTCGGCTCTACAACCTCAACGCGGAGATCGGCGAACGGACGAACGTCGCCGCCCAGCATCCCGACGTGGTGCAGCGACTGCAGGCGCTGGCTGCCCAGATGGCCGCTGATCTGGGCGACGGGAAGCCTGGACCCGGTGTGCGGCCGGCCGGACAGGTCGAAAACCCACAACTGCTCATTCCGGGAGCCGAGCCGCGCAAGCCGAAGAAGAGCCAGAAGCCCAGCCAACCGGTCGCACTGGAGAAACTCAAGATCGGTGACACGCTCGAAGCCGGGGCAGCGCCGCAGGTCGCCGGCAAGCCGTTGACCATCACCTGCGAGATCGAGGCGAAGGGCTCCCACGGCGTCCTCCTGGCCCACGGCGGCGCGACGGTCGGCTACGCGCTGTACCTGAAGGACAACCGCGTCGTGTTCGCGGTGCGCAGCGGTGCGGCAAATATCACCCGGGTGACCGCCGACGAGAGTCCAGCGGGCCGGATTGCCATCGAGGCCCGGCTCGCGGCTGACGGCACGATGACTCTGACGGTCAACGGCCGGACGACCGCCACCGGCAAGGCGAGCGGCACGCTGGACAGGCAGCCGCAAGAGGATTTCTGTGTGGGCCACGACAACCGCGTGCCGTTGGACGCCTACGACGGCAAGACACGGTTTGCCGGTTGCATTGAGAAACTGAAGGTGGTCACTGGCAGCGTGCCCTGAGCGTACGGACCGCCGAGAGGCTGATGCGGGGAGGTCAACGCCTTCCCGGGCCATGGTCACGCCAACGGTGCTATCCGTCGTTGTCGAGTGCGCACTTCCGGCTGCTGGCCAGGCTCTTCCGGACGGGCTTGATTGCGCGCAGGGTTCCAACGAAAGGTTTCAAGGGGTATCCTACATCCATCCTCCTGTCCCAAGTTCAACGTAGCGCAAGGACATTCAGCTTTCCGATTGACTGGTGGGGCCCTTGGGCGCGGAAGATGTGCCGCAGCCACGCTTGACGGACAGTTCAAATGGTCGGGAGTCTCCGGGGCGATACCGCGGAAATGGGGCATTCTTCATAGCGGACGGTAGGACGTCGCCGAGCGGAGCAAGGCACGCCGGAACATCGGCTCAGCACGCGGCCCAGGCGATCCGCGCGACGATGCACAGCTGGACAAGCCGACCGTGGCACACGAGACAATCTGCCACATCGGCGCGCCTTGCGGGCTACGGCCCTGAGTGCACCACGGACACCTGTAGGAAGCAAGAAGTCAAGTGCGTCCCCCGGAGCCCTTGCCACGCAGGCAAGGGAAGCGGCGCGCGTGACAAGTCGAAGCCTCGGCAGTGAAACGACAGTTGTGGTGGTGTGCCTCACATGTGGTCAAACCGCGATCTGATGTCGCGCACGGCTGCCGTGGCCGGACGGGGCGTTCTTATGCCGATCGTCGGAGGACCATCGCGACGCTTGCGGCTGACCCATGGAAGCAGTAGACTGATCGCATCCTCGTACGCACCACACCCCAATTGGGCGTTCGCTTGTATCTGAGTTGTTCCTCGAGCAGAAAGGGCTGGTTAGATGGGCGATCGGCCGGATGGCAGACTCCTCACGGCAATCGACTCTGTCGTGGCGAAGGTCCGGAAATACCAAGACCGGGGGCTGGGGGAGCAGAACACGAAGGCTTCGCTGATCGAGCCTGTCCTCGAAGCCCTGGGTTGGGACATTCGCGACCCCGACGAAGTCCACCGCGAGTTCAAGCCGACTTCCAAGGATTGCCCAGTCGACTACGCCCTAAAACTGCTGCGTAAACCCCGACTGTTCGTCGAGGCTAAAGGGCTTGGTGAAACCCTGTCTGACCGCAAATGGATCGCCCAGGTCTTGGGCTACGCCACGGTGGCCGGGGTTGAGTGGTGCGTCTTGGCCGACGGGAATGAGTACCGGTTTTACAACGCGACGGCCCCTGTGGACGCCGATGAGAAGTTGTTCTGCGTCATCAAGCTATCCGAAGTACCACCAACCGACGCCGTGAAGACCTTGGGCCTTATTTCCCGTGGCAACATGGAGGAGAACCTCCTCGACGTGCTCTGGAACGCGCATTTTGTTGACCGGCACGTCAAGCTTGCGCTCCAGGAGATGTTTGCCACGGCAGATCGAGGTCTGATCCGGCTGATTCGCCGCGCAGCCGCAAAGCTCGGCCCTAAGGAGATCGGTGAATCCCTACGGAGGCTCGACTTGCGGGTTGAGTCGTTGGCTCCCGTGCGGGTCACGGGCACATCCAAGCGAGCTGACACGGTGTCGGCTGCAGCCCCCAAACGGAAGAAGGCGAAGATCTGTAAGCCCCGGAGCAGCCCCAGAGTCTTTGGTATCACACTTCCCGCAATCATTGCGGCGGGAGTACTGTCGCCCCCGTTGAAGCTCTTCCGGAAGTACAGGAAGAAGGTCCTGGAGGCGAGGCTTCTTTCGGACGGGTCCGTGGAGTTCCAGGGCGAGCGTCACAAGAGCTGCTCCAACGCTGCCGCTGTGGCCAGGGGCACAATCACCGGCCGGCCTATGAGCACCAACGGGTGGGACTTCTGGCAATACATGGACAACCAGGGCAAGATGCTCACCCTAGCGGATGCGCGTGAGACGTACCTAAGGAAACAGCAATGATCTGTCGCTTCCGCCAGCAGATGATGCGTGGCTGGGGTAGCTTCCCCTGACGCAATGGTCTGATTGATCTGCGGCAAAAGGAGACACGGACAGTCCTGATCTGCGGATTGAAAGACGCGACGAGCGCGATCGCGGAGAAAAGCTATGGCATGGCCGCTGCCTTCCGACTTCCGGGCAATTTTGCAGCACCCGAAACTCGCTTTCCGAGATCCGGCTATGCAGGGTTGGACAATCGAGAGGGACTCGCTGAACCAGCCCCGTCCCTGGGCCGGAGCGTTCGCTGTGGTATTCAAGGGCTACGACCAGCAGGGGAAGCCCGTGGCAATTCGCACGTTCTCCACGGAGAGTCCTGAGAGACGCGAAAGGTATGAACTCATCGCCGATTACCTCAAGGGACGACAGGTTAAATGCCTGGTTCCGTTTGAGTATCGCGAAAATGCCGTTCGTTCATTCCGGGATGGCAAGTGGTATCCCTTGATCTTGATGGAATGGGTCGAAGGGCAGACCCTCTTCAATTGGGCACAGACCAAGTGCGCCGCCTGTGAAGTCGCAACCCTGCGGCACGCGGCAGACAGTTGGTTGGGGGTAATCAGCGAACTGGCTGAAGTACGGGTTGCCCATGGCGATCTACAACACGCCAATGTCCTCGTCACCGATGAGGGGCAATTTCGACTCGTCGACTACGATGGGATGTGCGTTCCCGCCCTTGTCGGTCGTCGAAACCTCGAGGTGGGGGTCGAGCCGTATCAACACCCGGGTCGCAACAGTTTCACTACGCTGTCACTTCGTCTTGACAACTTCTCGGCACTCCTCATTTACACCTCCTTGAGAGCGATCGCAGCCGCTCCTGGACTGTGGCAGAAGCATGTGGAATCGCGACGAATCGACAAGCTCCTCTTCGACACGCAGGATCTGCACACGCCGGACATCAGTGGGCTGTGCCGCGACCTCCGAAGGTCGGAAGATCACGTCGTGCGACAGTTGACGGAAGCAATCCTCCGGCACAGCGAACTCCCCATGGAGCAGGTTCCATCGTTGCTGGAGATCCTCGCAACTGCCGCGATCGCTCCTGATAGGACAGAACGACAACAGCCGCTCATTCATGTGCGCCCCCCTACAGCAGAGGCACTCGGCCGCAATGAAACTTCGGTGCTGCGTGGAGCCAGGGTTGCGAAAGAACCGCAGATCGGCCGTCTCGCGGCGGCATGTCTGGTCGGAGTGATGCTAACGCTGTCGGTCGGGGCCCTAGTGGGACTACTGGCAATCTTGCCGCCACCGATCAATACGATCGGCCATAATCGGCCCCACGTTGGTGGTCGGGAGCCCCAGCCGCAAATCAAATCCGGTTTGACACGTCGACCGGAGCCACAGACGGCTAAGGACACGCGCCACAATCGACACGATGTTGCAGAGCCGATCAGGAAAGGGGGAGTATCGCCCAAGTCAGCCCCAGACGATGGCTACATCCATGGTTCCGAAACAACCAAGGCCAGAGACTCCGAGAATCCAGAGTCGCCATCAATCGTCGTCCAGACGTTCTCTATCCCAGAGAGCAAGTCCTATTTGCAGCCTCTTGGCTACTACGAGAAGCGGCGATATGAGCAAGAGCTCCGAGAACTGGAACTGCAGAGGCTTCGGCAAGGGGACTCGGCAGGACTTCTCGTTGATCGCGGGATCTACTACGTACGTCTTCGGCAATACCCACGGGCAATTGAACAGTTCTCCAACGCGATTGGAATTGACCCATTGAATTCACGCGCCTATTTCAACCGGGGTGTCACGCAATTGATTGTCGGTAGTCTTGATGCTGCCATAGCAGACCTCAGCGAGACCATCCGACTCGAGTCCGATCATGCGAGCGGTTATGCACACCGGGCGCTCGCCTACCAGAAGAAAGGAGCGTTTGAACAGGCAAATCAAGACTGGCAACGCTCGAAGGAACTTGGATTTAGGGAGGTTGAACGCGGGTTACAGGTGGGCACCAACGTGAACGATAGAGTGGGCAATAAGCAGGCTACGAGGTGAAGCACTGTCAATCCGTCACGGTTGCGGCTGTGACAGCAGAAGACGATTGACACTATTCGGGCCATGTGGCAACTGGTGTACGTTGCGACCGATGCGTAACATTTTCGACCAATACGACCAACCTGAGAATCGCCTCACGCACGCCTTGGTGTGCTCGCTGGCCAGCGACCGGCGGTTGATACGCCTCTTCCTCAAGCGGCTGAAGATCCGGCCCGTGCCGCCCCTCCGCGAGCTTCGTCTGGCCGAACAGCAGGTGCCGGGCGTCGCCGTATCTGGTGATGAGGGCGATTCCGAGGGGCTTCCCGACGCGTGCATCTTCGATCAGGATGGGTGGGCCGTGCTGATCGAGTCCAAGGTACAGGCACCCGTCAAGCGGAGCCAAATCGAACGGCACCTAAAGACCGCCGCTCGCCACGGCTACGACAGGGCAATCGTGGTGGTCATCGCGGTAGACCGGCCGACAGTGGATCTTCCGGAAGGAACGAAGGTCGTCCAGTGGCGGGAGTTGTACCACTGGTTTCGCCGCTTTCCACGAGCCTTGCGGTGGGCCAGGACATTCGTGGAATACCTGGAGGTCTTCGAGGCACGAATGATCGCCAGAGACTACCTGACACAAGGGACGCTGACGATGTTCGATGGGTTGCACTTCGACAAAGAGAATCCCTACACGCATCGCGAAGCCAAACGCTTGATCCGCTTGCTGAGGGACGAACTTCGGCAACGCCAGGATCTGCAGAACCTTGGCGTCCGCCCAGATGCGAAAGGCCGACCGGCTATAACCGGACGAGGCACCGACTCTGCGTGGGATTTTCTACCACTGGCGCATGCCAGCGACAACCAGCCCCATACGGCCCATCCGCACCTGACCTTGGCCATGAATCGCGAGCACGCGATAGCCGCTGCCACGGTGCCGAACGGAGTGCGCGGCGGACTCCGCTCCAAACTGGAGAAGATAGAGATCGAGGGATTCCGGCAGCTTGTCAGGGATCTCGAAATCCGGCTGCGCCCCATCGTGGCGCGGTCCAAGGGGGCATATCCCCGGATCTACGTCACACAGCGACACTACGCTACACAGCGGTCCCCAGCCGTAATCGATGGCCGGCTGGAAGCCGACGTCCGCACTATTGTCGGAGCCCCGGAGGCTGGTGTGAAGTGTCAGCCCGAGTGGGTTGACGCGATCTATCAGTTGCTCACTCGCAAGCGGTCCAACATCCAACTTGGGGTGGAGATTCACTTCAAATACACGTGTCCTGTCGTGCGCACACCCAAGGTTATCGGCCTCTTTGCGGACACCTACCTAGCCCTTCAACCTCTCCTAAACTTCGTCCTGAGGGAAAACTGAGCAGACGAGTTGCTGACCGCCTGATTCACCATTTCCAAAATTCTCGTTCACGAATCATCGTCGCCATCAAGTGTGCGCAGCCTTTCCGACGTCATCCACAAAAGCCAAGCCATACTGTAGCGTCACAACGAGGGACACGTCGAACCCGTGTTGGGCGATGAAGTGTCTACGACGTTCAGGGTCTGGCATGCTTACTTGCCTGTAAAGTACATGACGAATCACGCCCGATTCTAGTACCCCTGGCGTATTGCCGAGTTTCTGCCGCCAGACAGACCAGCCTGCTCTGCCCATTGCCACTGACGCAACGCTTGCATTTTCGTCAGTCAGCCGTGGCACACAAAGCGACTCGCGCCACGGTGGCGATTCCGGCGTTCACGGCGCCGGCTGCAACGTCACCGGGCCGAGCAGGCCCGAATCCAGTAGCGGCGAATCGGCGTCGTAGAAGTGCCAGGTGGCGAAGGTGACACGCTGTCGCTGCCGGGTCAACTCCGCGTTGCCCAGCCAGGCCGGCAGTTCGGCCAGCCGGCCGATGGTGAACTTCGAGCCGCTGAACTCATAGCGCGCGTCCGGCGGCAGTCGCTCGTCGCCGATGAGCCGGTTGACCCAGCGGTTGGCCACGGCGACTTCCAGCGTATTGACCCCCTCACGCAGCAGTTCGGTCACGTCCAATTCGAAGGGCGCCGTCCACGCCACGCCGGCACTGCGGCCGTTCAACTTCACCTCGGCCAGGTCGCACACGGTACCGAGCCGCAAGATACGCCGCACCTCGGCGGCGACGGCAGGCGCTGTGAATCGCGTTGTGTAGGTCGCGATGCCCGAGTAGAATCGCACGCCGGGATCTGAATGCTGCGTCCACGACACGAGCTGCTCCAGGGTGATTTCTGGCGGCGCGCCGCGGCCCGGCTGGAAAGACACTTGCCACGGGCCGTCGATTGCGACGGGTGCCGGAATCGTGGTCAGCGGCCGTTTCGGCGCGTGTGGTTTCCAATCCGCGGGCAAGGCCTGACGAAAGACGACGAAAATCGAGCCGGCGACATCCAATGACAGTGGCACGCTCACGCCGTCGGCGTCGGCCTGGAAATCGGCCACCGGTGTGATCCGGCCAGCGACCGGGTCCCAGAACTCCGGCAGGCGACGGCTGGCGCGAAACTGCGCCTGGAACGTGACCGGCTGGCCACTCTGATTCGAGAGGAAGTACAGTTCGCCCTCAGCGGCCGTCCGGTGGATGAAGCGTACGTCCGCATGGCTGCCCTGCCCGGTCAACGCCACATCCGGCCGAAGCTGAATCGCGTCCAGTGCGCGCTGCAGCGGTTCGCGCGGTTTCAGGCCTTCGCTGATCTCGGCGACCAGACCGCGCCACTGCGGCAGTTGGTTGCGTAGCTCCATGAGTCCGGCCGGCGCGGTCGGCATCTGGCCGACGATGGCCGCGCCTTGCGCGAGAAAGGTCTTCAGACGCCGTAGCGTGGCGATGTCGGCGACCCATTTGTCGGGCAGCACCAACAGCCGATAGGCGGGGCCGTGCGGCGAGCGGAACGCGCCGTCGCGCCACGCTAGCCGAGCCAGATGACGCGGATAGCAGACGTCCAGATCGTAGCCAGCCGGGACTTCGAGCGCTTTCTGGGGCGCCAGATAGCCGCTCTCTCCATCGGTGAGCAGCAGGATGTCCGCAACGGCGTGCCCTTGCTGCAGCAGGAACTGGCAGCGCGCCAGGTGATCGATCCAGGCGCCGGCGAAGGGCCACCAGGTGTTGAGCCGGCCGAAGTGCGTGCCGTAGCGGCCCAGCGTGAAGCCCGGCGCGACGTCGCTATAGGGTTGATGGGCGTAGGTGTGGAAGATGAAGCGGTTGATGCCCGAAGCAAAGGCGCAGTCGCCCACGGCCTTCATGCTGGCCGGCGTGGCGAGCCAGCGGCCGTCCTCGGGCTTGGCAGTGAAGGCCTCGGCGCCGACGACGCGCCGCCCGAGGAGGTGGGCGACGGAGGCGATCTGTTTCATGTTCGAGAAGCGCGGCCGGGCGTCGGGCATCCAGAACTCGTTCATGGGCACATCCGTGAACTCGTTGCAGACAAATGGATTCAGCGGTCCGCCCTGCGCCTCGGCATAGACCTTTAGCCCGTGCGCGTGGGCCAGTCGCTGCATGGTGCCGAAGTACTTTTCCGCCAGGGTCTCGCTGACGACGTTGCGCAAGTCGCGGAGAAAGGCTTCCGACTCCTCCCGTGATCCGACCGCACGTCCCGTCAGCACGGGCAGCCAGGGGACCAGGTCGTAGCCCAC
Organism: uncultured Planctomycetales bacterium; assembly: GCA_937889015.1. Lineage (GTDB taxonomy): Bacteria > Planctomycetota > Planctomycetia > Pirellulales > Thermoguttaceae > CALARR01. Next base: position 36,811 of record CALARR010000221.1, read on the forward strand.
TCGTTGCTGAAACAACTGCGGCAGGCGGTCGGTCCAGTTCTGGTAGCCGCCTTCGAAACTGTCGAACAGGACGGCGCGCAGACTGCGGCCGGCCAAGGGCCCTGCCTCGCGGATGATGCGGCCCAGGCTCTGCTCGAATTGGAAGGCGACCGAGTGCGCGTCCAGTTTGTCGCATTCCAGGCCGTGGCCCTCCGGCTGCGCCGGATGGTTCATGCTGCCGGTCACGGTGAAGCCGAATCGCAAGACAGTCCAGCGTCCGGCGGGCAGTTCGTGCGTCAAGAGTCCTTCGTCGCTGACGGATCCGGTCAGCGTCAAGACGCGGTCTGGCGCCACGATCGTCGCCGCATCGAGTTTCACCGGCGCAACGCCCTTGAGCGCGGGCTCGAAGGCGACGGTCGGTTTCGAGCCGGCGGGGATCGCCAGCACCGCCACATCGCGATAGAAGTCGAGCTTGGCACGCGGCTGGGGCAGTGCGACCTTCACGCTTCGGCCGCCCTCGACCTCGGTTTCGCTCCAGACGTAGCGCTTCATCGCGCGCTCGGGCGTGATCCATGGCCCGCCGCTGCCCGACCAGCCCGGAGAGTTCATCAGGTGGATTTCCAGGCCGAGTTCGTCGGCGGTACGGATGGCATACTGGACGTGTTCGTGCCAGAGATCGGAGCCATAGCGCACCGGTCCGGCCGGCAGATAGATGCTGACGTCGAGCATCTGGGCCCCGGCGATGCCGACGCGCTGCATGTCTTCAAGATCGGCGCGGAGGCCCTGCTTGGTGACGCTGCCGTTGATCCAATGCCACCAGGTCAGTGGCCGCGCCTCAGCCGGTGGCGAGCCCCTGAACCGTGCCACCCATCCGGCCGTGTCCGCCGCGTGCAAGCAGGCGCGCGGAGTCAGCAGGAAGGCGGCGAGGGCGATAAGAACTGGTCCCAAGACCGCCCGGCAGTTCAGACGTGCGGGGTTGCACGATCTGGCCTGGACGGTGTGGGGATGGGTTCTAAAGGCGTGGTATGATATTCGGTTCATCAGGGGATCTTCCGGCGTACGGGAAGGGGCAAGCATGCAGACATGGGCGAGTTACCTGGCCCCATTATAGTCATGGGACGAGCGGCGACCATGTGTGGCGTTGGGGCTTCAGACGTAGGGCGTCGCCGAGCGGAGCGCGGCACGCCAGATCATGTGCGCAGCCACGGAGCGGTACGCCCTGGTACAGCGGAAAACGGAGAGCCAAGGATCGTGCCCCCTTGGCCCCGCTGTGCCTCGCAACGGAGTGTTATGCTGAAGCATA
>CALARR010000222.1 GCA_937889015.1 uncultured Planctomycetales bacterium
CGCTGCATCCTGGGGATGATGTCGGCCGAGGTGGGCTTCGACTTCGCCAGCGCGATCGACGCCTGTGGCCACGTCATGTGGATTTGGCACCGCAAGATGTCGGCCGAGAACCACGGCCTGGAGATCATCAAGCCGGCTGAGAAGCGACTTTGCCTCAACGACTTGCCAGCCAATTGGCGGGACCATATTGAAGTCGTCAAGGGACGCCGCACGAAGGTCCGCATCAACGAGGTCGCCGAAGACGACACCGACCCTTTCGAGGCCCTGGCCTCCAGCCGGAAGATCATTCCCCTGGACGACAGCCACAAGGCGCAGATCGAGGCCCTGATGCGCTCCGGGGCCACCACGCTCTGGGTGGCCGACCACCATCTCCTGCAAACGCATACCACAGCGCTCCGCGAACTCTTGAACGGCCCCGAGGGCAAGGCCCTGAAGCTCGTGGGCGTCTTCAAGACGAACTCGGAGGGCCGCGACCCCGGCACGCCCAACTGTTTCTTGTTTCCGCTGCCCAACGGCGCTTGGAGGGTCTATCGCTTCTCGCCCGGCATCGCCGAGGCCGACACCTGGACCCAAGATGGTCAAGGTTGGACCACTTGCCACTTCAACCACTACCCGGACCTGAAGACCGCGTGTACGTTGCTCGGCGGCGTGGAGCGTGAGCAAGGCGGCTTTGTCTTTGCCTCAGCGGAGGCCGCCGTCCAGGCCGCGAAAAGCCTGGGTGAAGACCTCACATTGGACCCGAGTGTCATGGACCGCAAGGTGACGCTCAAAGCGCACAAGGACGGCCGGCTGGTCGTGGAGATCGAGCGGAAGAAGAAAGACGAAGAGCCGTTGAAAGGCTGGGAGGAGAAGAAAGGGAAGTACGTCAAGATTTTCCAGATCAAGACGACCCCCAAGGAAGACAGCGATCTGGATTCTAACGAATTCGACGGAATCATCCGCGCGTTGGAGACCGCCGCCGTCGAGCACGCCGGCTGGGTCGTGAAGAAGAACAAGGAATGGGTCCGGCAGCCGGCCGCCAACGTGAAAATGATCCTGCAAAACCTGGGGCAGGCCAAGGCCGACGCCGAGGCCATCATGGGCGGGGCCGTGGCCCGTGGCTGGCGCTTGGTCAACCTCCCCTTCCGCGAAGAGTACCCCGGCGGCCGGCAATGGAACATGGACGCCGCCCAGTTCAAGTACAAGCCCGCCGAGTTGGCCGACGACGACATTCCCGACCATCCGCATTGGGACTTGATCTTCGAGCACATCGGCCACGAACTGACGCCAATGCTGCGGGAACTGCCCTGGGCCATCAACGCCAACATCCGCACGGGGGCCGACTACCTCCGTGCCTGGATCGCCTGCGCCTTCCGCGATCCCTTTCAACCAACGCCGTACCTCTTCTTCTTTGGTCCCGAGAACAGCGGCAAGAGCATCTTCCATGAAGCCCTGCAACTGTTGGTGACAAAAGGCGTGGTCCAGGCCAAACGGCCGCTTGAAGGGCGCGATGGTTTCAACGGCGAACTCTCCGGGGCGATCATCTGTGCCGTGGAAGAGGTGGACATCTCCAAATGCCCTGGTGCCCGCGAACGACTCAAGGCATGGGTGACTGGCCGGACCATCTCCATCCGCAAGCTGCGTCAGGACAGTTTCGAGCAGCCCAACGCGACCCATTGGGTGCATACGGCCAACAGCCTGGAAAATTGTCCGATCTTCCCCGGCGACACGCGCATCACGGCGATCTACGTCGCCGATCTGTTGGACGAACAACGCATCGCCAAGCCCAAGATGGAGGCGTTCCTTGAGCAGGAGGCCCCGCATTTCCTCCACACTCTGATGCACCTGGAATTGCCGCCGATGCTCGACCGGCTCCGGCTGCCGGTGGTGACGACCGCCAGTAAGCTCTCCGCCGAAGAGGCAAACCAAACGGAACTGGAGCACTTCATCGCCGAGTGTTGCGAAACCACACCCGACAAGCATACGCCGTTCGCGGAATTCTACGACCGCTTCCAGCAATGGCTCCCGCCCAACGAAAAGCACGCTTGGTCCAAGAAGCGAGTCAGCAAGGAATTGCCCGTCCGCCACTCGACAACGGTTGGATACGCCAACCAGAAATTCGTTTCCCATGTGACCCTGAAGCCGGCCAAGGAAGGGGACCGCAAATGATCCTTCGCATTTACCGTTCCGCCGGCTTCCTTTCCCGCTCCGTGTTGCGGGCCGAGTTCGTCGCCGAAGTTGAAGTGGACGAGCGGCCGGAAGACGAAGCGGCCCTCGCCGACGAGTATGGCGGCGACATCGTTGACGTTGCACCCACTGATTCAGAGAACCTCGGAGAAGATCAATGAGCAGGTACGGCATGACCGACAGCGGCAAACGGCAATCCTTCGGCAAAGGCATGGCGATCCGCGACACAGCGGATGACAAGCCCCGGCCCGACCTGATTTCCCCGTTCGCCGAAGAGCGGCAAGGGCACTGGCTGCTCATGGGTGCCAAGAAGTACGCCGAGCGCAATTGGGAAAAGGGGATGCCCTTCAGCCGTTGCGTGGCCTCGCTCAAGCGGCACGTAATGAAGTACCAGCAGGGAAAACGGGACGAGGACCACCTGGCGGCGATCATGTTCAACGCAATGGCCTTGATCCATTACGAGGAGATGATCGAGCGCGGCCTGTTGCCGGCGGAATTGAACGACATGCCCAACTACCAGTCGGCCGCCCGTAAGTCGTCGCGCAAGCCTGTCAGGAAGGGGAGGAAGACCCGTCGTGGCTGATTCTATCGTCTATCCCGGTCTGGTCCATCTCAACGGTTGCCTGATGGCCGCCGTGGACCTGGAGACCACCGGCACGCGGCCGGGCTACCACGAGATTATCCAGATTGCCGTGGTGCCGCTGGACTCGGACTTCAGGCCCCTTGCCAGCGTGCGGCCGTTCTACACCCGCGT
>CALARR010000223.1 GCA_937889015.1 uncultured Planctomycetales bacterium
CCATGTGTCCCATCTTACTTGCTTTGAGGCAATCTAGTGCTATCTTATGGGGGACGCGTCAATAATCACCGGACTAGAACGAGAGAGGAGTTCACACACATGTTCCGAACACACGTGAAGTATCTGGCCGTCGCCGTGGTCCTGGCCCTTGTGCTGTCGGTTGCCTCGGTCTCCGAGGCGTGCGGCTGGGGTTGCGGCTGGGGATGGCGGACCTTGGGTTGTGGTTGGTCGTCGTGCTATGCCACAGCTTCCTGTGACCCCTGCACAAGCTGGGGCGGCTGGGGTGGACCGCGTTGGCACGGTTGTGGTTGGCGTGGCTGTGGCTGGGGTGGTTATGGTTGGGCCGGCTACGGCTGTGCGAGCTGTGGTTGCAGCGGCTGGGGACTTGGCGGCTGCGATACCTGCGGTGGCACCGTAGTGGGTGGCGAGACCAGCGTTCCGTTGGTGGCTCCGGCCACGCCCACACCCGCTCCGGCTCCTGCACCGGCTCCCGCTCCGGCTCCGGCTGTGCCCCCCGCGCCCAAGAGCACCGAAATTCGCTCCGACAGCGGTTTGCTCAGCATGTGGGTCCCCGAGGATGCCACGGTCTACGTCAACGGCTACCAGACCAAGAGCACCGGCAATCACCGGCAGTACATTTCCAACGGCCTGAAGCCCGGTTTGGCTTATGCCTACGAAATCCGCGTCGTGGTGGTCCGCGAAGGCAAGCCTCTCGAGGAAACCCGCAAGGTGACCCTGGTCGGCGGTCAGCGCACTGCGGTGGCTTTCAGCTTTGCTTCGCCCACGGGCTTGGCTTCGATTTGGTAGTCTCGGTCGAATCCTGGTCTGATTGAATTCAACCGCGGCCCCCAGTCGGACTTGTCCACCGGGGGTCGTGGTGTTTCTTGCGGCTCGATGAAGTCGGAACACCGCGCTGCCCATCGGCGATCCTGTGCAGGGCAGGGGAGCAATGGGGCAGGGGAGGGAGCCGCGGTGGGCGTTGACGTTGAGTTGTTCTGCCCGGAATGCCACAATACTCGGCAGTCAGAGCGGAAACGAAGAGACGCCTTGGTCCATATTCGATGCGTTGTATCAAACTCACACTCGCCTACGACGGAACTGCCTACGAAGGGTGGCAGTGCCAACGGGATCGCACCACGCTCCAAGGAACCTTGGAAGCGGCGTTGCTGCGTATCACGGGATCACCGACCCGTACCCTGGCCAGCGGCCGTACGGATGCCGGTGTCCACGCCCTGGGGCAGGTGGTCGCCTTTCGCACGGAGTGCCGGCTGGCCCCGGATATCCTGCGGAAAGCAATCAACGCCCACCTGCCACGGGATATGGCCGTCCTGGCTGCCGTGGAGGTCCCGTTGAGCTTTCATCCCATCCGCGATGCCCTGCGCAAACGCTATCGGTATCAGATCCACGACGGACCGCGCGACGTCTTCCGCCGACACTACGTTTGGCACGTGCCGCAACGACTGAATGTCGCAGCCATGCACGCCGCCGCCGCCGTGCTCCTGGGGCGCCACGATTTCGCCAGCTTTCAAACCAGCGGCGCGCCGCGCAAGACAACCGTCCGCACAATCTTCGATATCCACCTTGAACGCGGCCTCGAACCCCAGCAGGACCTGGTGATCCTCGAAGTCCAGGCCGATGGTTTCTTGTACAACATGGTTCGCGCGATCGTCGGCAGTCTGTACGAAGTGGGACGAGGCGCGCGCGACCAGGCTTGGTTCGAGTCCGTGCTGGCTGCCGCCGATCGTCGCCGGGCCGGAAGGACCGCGCCCCCCCAGGGTCTGTTCCTGGTTGATGTGGACTATGAGCCTCTCCCAGAACCATCCCAGTCACGTCGGGCGGCCCGGCAAGACTGAGCTGTCGACAGGTTCTGGGACCGGTTCTATGAACAACCGGACGAACTGCATCATCACGTCTGATAGTTGACAGCTCATAGACGATAGCAACCCATCCTATCCCACCACCATGCGAATCGCTCACGTCATCACGCGCATGATTCTCGGCGGTGCTCAGGAGAACACCCTGCTGACCTGTGTGGACCTGATCCGCGACTGGGGCGACGAGGTGCTGTTGATCACCGGACCGCCGTCAGGACCGGAGGGCAGTCTGCTCGATCAAGCCGTGGAAAGTGGTGTACCGCTGCACGTGATTCCCGAGTTATGCCGTGCAATTCAGCCGTGGTACGATTGGATCAGCTACCGGAAGATCCTCCATGCCTTAGCCGATTTTCACCCCCAAGTCGTGCACACTCACAGTGCCAAAGGTGGAGTCCTGGGGCGCGCCGCGGCATGGAACCTGGGCGTCCAGGCGATCGTACATACGGTCCACGGAGCCCCTTTCCATCCCTATCAGAGCTGGCCCGCTCGGTCCGCGATCCGCTGGTGCGAATTTTGGGCTGCGCAACGCTGCCACGCGCTGGTCAGCGTGGCCGACGCCATGACCGACTTGTTGGTCGACGCTGGCGTGGCCCCCCGCGCGATGTTCACCACGGTCTATAGCGGCATGGAGGTGGAGCCGTTCCTGCATGCCGATGAGCACCGCGATGCGGTCCGCGCTGCGCTGGGCTACGGCCCGGACGACATCGTGATCGCCAAAGTGGCTCGGCTGTTTCGCCTCAAAGGCCACGACGATCTGATCACCGCCGCAGAGAGGGTGCTGGCCGCTTGCCCCCAGGCGCGATTTCTGCTGGTGGGCGACGGTCTGCTCCGCGAGTCCCTCCAGGCACGCATCGCTGCCGCCGGAATGACCCCGCAGTTTCACTTCACGGGCCTGGTGCCACCCCAACGTGTTCCCGAGTTCCTCGCGGCGGCGGACATCGTGGTCCACACCAGCCTGCGCGAGGGGCTGGCTCGCGTGTTGCCTCAGGCCCTGATTGCCGGCAAGCCCGTGGTTTCCTACGACATCGATGGTGCGCGAGAGGTCGTCCTGCCCGGTCAAACCGGATGCCTCATCCCCCCGCGTCAGGTCGGCGATCTGGCCGACGCCTTGATCCTCCTGGCCCAGAATTCCCAACTTCGGCAGGCCTACGGCGAGGAAGGCCGCCGCCGCTGTGCGCCACAATTCTCGCACTCGCGAATGACGGCGCAACTTCGCACGTTGTATACGCGATTGCTCACTCCTCCATCTGTTGGGTAGGGGGCGAGCTTTGGCTCGTGTATACGCATGTTGGGTGTCGGCGAGTCCGTATCATTGGGGGAAATGTTCAATTGTGGGGCCCCGCCGCTTCTGGTAGACTAATCTGACTGCACTGGAGCCTGCCGAAATGAATGAATCGGCCGGTCAGGCTTCGGGTGCGCGTATTGCCGGAGCTGCCGGCAGGGAAAGATGGAGGTGTGGCCTCTCGGAGAGTCTGCTGTTCTTGTGGCGTGCCTGAAACGCGTCACGGCCCAGGGAAACAGTCGCGTTTTGCGCACCCTGCAGACCGTCGCTGGCTCCGAGTGCTGGGCGAGGACGATTGCAGGCTCCATGTGTGGCATGCGTCCGGCAGTCTCGTCGAAAAAAGGACTTTTCAACCGGAGTTTGACTGATTGTCGCGTACCGCTGGCGTAAGTCGTCTTCCATCGGGCAAGCCAGATCGGGAGCAGGGGCTTACGGCGAGGACGCGCGACTCCGTTCTCAGGCAACGACCCCACGGGGATTCAGGTAACGCATATGGCTGCTAGCGAGCATTGGCTTTCCTTTGAGCGCCCTATCTGTGAGTGTGAAACCCAGCTCGACAAGCTCTCCAAGATGGTGGAGCAGAGCCCCGACGCCCGCAACGAGATTCGCCGCCTGCGCCGCGAACTAGTCGATCTGAAGAAGAAGATCTTCAGCCAGTTGAAACCCTGGGAAACCGTGGAAGTGGCCCGGCATCCAGACCGCCCGATGACCACCGATTACCTGGAGTTGGTCTTCGACGAGTTCGTGGAACTGCACGGAGACAAGTTTTTCGGCGACGATCAGGCGATCCGCACCGGGTTCGCCAAGCTCGACACCTACAAGGTGATGGTCGTCGGCCATCAGAAGGGCAAGACGATCAAAGAGCGCAACGCCTGTTGCTTCGGCTGCGCCCATCCAGAAGGTTACCGCAAGTCCATGGCCAAGATGAAACTGGCCGCCAAGTTCGGCGTGCCGGTGATCTGTTTCATTGATACCCCAGGCGCCTATCCGGGCATCGGCGCTGAAGAGCGCGGCCAGGCGCAGGTGATCGCCCAGGCGATGTTCGAAATGTCGCGGCTCCGTACCCCGATCATCGTAGTGGTGATTGGCGAAGGAGGCTCGGGCGGCGCGTTGGGAATCGGCGTCGGGGACCGTGTGGCGATGCTTGAGCACGCTTACTATTCGGTCATCAGTCCCGAAGGTTGCGCCGGGATTCTGTGGAAGAGTCACACCTTCAAAGAACAGGCGGCTCGGGCTCTTAAGATGACCTCGAAGGACTTGCTCCAACTGAAGGTCGTCGACGCTGTGATTCCCGAACCCCTGGGCGGCGCACACCGCGACCATCACATGATGGCCAGCCGGTTGAAGATGTACCTGCGCAGCAGCCTCCGCGAACTACTGCCGATCCCCCTTGATCAGTTGGTCGAATCGCGCTATCAGAAGTTCCGCCGCATGGGCGTGTTCCTGGAGGGCGAGGTGGCCGATGCGGAAACGGCTCACATGCGAGCCCCGCGTCCCGAACCGAACGCCGCGTCTCCTGCCGACCACGGCGAGAACGCCACCGGCGCCAATGGCAGTACGCGTCCCACAGACGCTGCGGCGCCGCAGTCCGCCTCGTTGGGGTCAGCGGTCGGGTAGGCGATTCTCGGCTCTGGCGTCTGTGAGGGCTTCCGGAGCAAGCACGACGTCTGTCGGGCGCGACGCCAGGCCGCTCGCCGGTTCGTTTGGCGTTGGCTGCCGAGCGCGGTCAAAGGGCAAAACGGTCTTGCCAGGGGCCTTTTTGCGGGCCACCTCCAACGTCCGATAATGTTTCTTATGTTCGGTCGGGGGTGAGGAATCTCTGGGGAAAGACGCTTGGCGGCGACGCGGCCCTGCTCAAATCAGTTCTGCCGCTCGCGGCCCGTCGGCCAACCTCCAATCCAGCCCACCGCAGCCCCAGCACAATGCGACCGCCAGACGCCGACGATACCAGCCGCCAGCCCGCCGTGGCGTCTGCGCATGCTTGATGCGACGCTCGCTGAAAACGTCTTCCCGGCAGGGGGCTTCGGCAGGGTCTTGGTCCTACTTCTTCCCCTGCTGCCCCCCTGCCCCGCTCTGCTCCAGTTGCTTCAAAACCGGTGCAGCCAGATCCTTGAGCACGGGCTGGGCCGCTTTCTCAATCGCCTCTCGAGTGGGGGTTTCGCCTTCCTTCGAGTCTGCCGGCGTGTTGGGGTCCAACTTGCGGTCGAACTCCGCGATGTACTTGCCCAGTCCCTCACGCACCTCTTCCGGCAGCGCCGGCACAGCGTCTCGAATGACCACGGCCGCAAATTTGCCCGACCTGGATCGCAACACCGCTTGCCGCGCCGGCTCTGACAGGGTCACGGCGAAGAAGGTTATCAACAGGCACAACAAGAAACCCTTGGCCAGACCGAACATGGCCCCCACTTGCCGATCGAACTCTTTCAGCCGCACACGATCGATTGCGCCTCGCACCAGTCGGAACAGCAGCCAGATCACCAGCGATGTCGCCAGATACAGAACGAACATCGCCAGGTAGCGATTCCAGGGCTCCTGGCGGCTGAACCAGGGGGCAATAGCCGGGCTGAAGTGCATGGCCACCATCGCGCTGACCACCAGCGACCCCAGCGAGGCCACTTGCCAGGCCATTCCCTTCAACAGTCCAAACAGCATGTAGCCTGCCAGGATCACCAGCATCAAACCGTCGTAGACGTGCAAGGGAATTCTCCTCAAAAAAGCGTGAATCAGAATGCAGGCCAGCGCCAGCCGCCGAGAGTATAGCCACCCTCTTCGAGTCTGCGAAGAGCAGTGCGATGGGGCAGTCTGCGAAGGGCAGGGGATTCCTGTGGGAGCGAGCTCCAAGATGTCCAGTGCCGTCAGGAACGCAGTGGCCGATCGCGCACCTAGCCACTGCTGTCCGTAAGGCGTCCCCCTAACTGATCTTGGTAAAACGCCCCTCACCGTGTACAAGTTTGCGCCAGCAGCCGGTGAAGACCAAAGACCGGCGCTCGTGGTGTCCATCGGGTCTCTACGAGCTGATTCCCAAGCCTAGCCGAGCCTGTCTCCCATGGCCAACTTCAAGACCCACATTACCGTCAGCACTGCGGCGGGCATCGGTTACGGTGCCGTGGCCTACGCGTACTTCGACGCGCCGATCCCCAGTTGCCTCCTGGCCGGAGGGCTGTGCAGCGTTTCCGGCATGCTGCCCGACATCGACAGCGATTCCGGCGTTCCTTTGCGTGAGAGCCTGGCGTTCGCCGCAGCGGTCGTCCCCATGATGCTGGCCCATCGCGTCATGCATTTTGGGCTGGCCTCAGAGTCGCTCGTCCTGTGTGGAGCGGCCGTGTATCTGCTGATTCGCTTTGGGGCTGCCAAACTGTTGAAACTCTACACAGTTCACCGTGGCATGTTTCACAGCATTCCTGCGGCGTTGATCTTTGGGGAACTGGCGTTCTTGCTTTCCTCCGGGTCGGATGCCATGCGCGCCTACAAGGCCGGTGCCGTCGTCTTGGGATACCTCTCGCACCTTGTGCTGGACGAGTTGTACAGTTTCCAGGTGAAAGGCAGTCGCATCCGGCTGAAGAGTTCGTTTGGTACGGCCTTGAAGATGGTTGGCACGGGGTGGCTCCCCAATTTGTCCACGTACGCCAAACTGGCCTTGCTCACCTACCTGACGCTCCAGGAACCGCAGTTCCTGCGTCCGCCGCAAATCGACGCCAATTCGAGGCCGGCCGCACAAGTCCAGCCCTCGCCAAACACTCCGTCGCCAGGCGCCCGATTGCAGCAGGCCTTTGACGACATCCTTGGCCGCCTCTGGCGTTGAACAAAACCAACGCTCAACGTTCGGGGCTTCCCTCACGCGTATCGAGCCAAAGCGTAACGGGCCCGTCGTTGACCAGTTCCACCTCCATGTGGGCGCGAAACTGGCCGGTGGCCACGACGATTCCCTGGGCCATCACCGCCGTCACGAACACCCGATACAATTCTTCCGCGAGTTCCGGCCGGGCCGCGGCGGTGAAACTGGGCCGGCGTCCCTTGCGGCAGTCGCCCAGCAGGGTGAACTGGCTGACCACCAGCATGGCCCCGCTCACGTCGTGCAGGGCCAGGTTCATCTTTCTCTGCGGATCCTCGAAGATTCGCAGGCCAGTGATCTTTTCGGCCAGTTGCCGTGCGTCATCCGGCGTGTCCCCTTCGGCCACTCCCAAGAGCACCAGACTCCCCCGGTCAATCTGCCCGACGACTTCGCTGGCGACCGTCACCTTGGCACGCGAAACACGTTGCACGCAGGCACGCATGGAGGCACCATGACCCTTCAGCGGAACAGCCAGAGATCTCAGGGAATCGCCGGCGGCGGCCACATCACGCCGGGCGTCCACCATACGTCATCCCCATACGGCTCGCAAGTGAGGTTCCACACGGCTGCCAGACGAGTAGAATAGGCCGTAGACGGTCGAGTCCTGTATTGCCAGGGGAACGAGGGCCACCAAAGACATCATCGACACTATGCCAAGCAATAAGCCAATCATCGCAATCACTATGGGGGATCCGGCCGGGGTGGGGCCCGAAATCATTGCCGGGGTATGGACCGAGACGATTGTCCACGAGTGGTGCCGCCCGGTGGTCGTTGGCAATCCCGCCGTATTGCGGCGCGCGGTCGGCCTGTGGCAGACCGGAATCGCGGTGATCGAGGTCGAGTCTCCACAGCGAGCGCGGCCCTCACCGGGCGTGATCCCCTGCCTGCCTTCCGGTTCCCATGAGGCTGCCCAGGTCAAACCCGGCAGCATCGACGCGCGCGGAGGTCAAGCCGCCTACGACGCGCTGTTGCTCGCGGCTCGGCTGGCCCTGGCGCGCGAGGTCCAGGCGATCACCACCGCTCCCTTGCACAAGGAAGCCCTGCACCGGGCTGGGCACAACTATCCCGGCCACACCGAATTGCTGGCCGAATTGTGCGGGGTGCACGACTTCGCCATGATGCTCTACTTGGGCCCCGATGAACAGGTCATTGCCCCGGCAGGCCTGGCCGTGGTACACGTCACTTTGCACACCGCGCTGCGAAACGTGTTCCAGGAACTGAATCAGGACGGCGTGCTCGCCAAGGCACGTCTTGCCGATCGTTTCATGTCTCGCCTCATGCCCGGCCGGCCGCGAATCGGTGTCTGCTCGCTCAATCCCCATGGCGGCGAGGGCGGTTTGTTCGGCGATGAGGAAAAGACCATTATCGAACCGGCTGTGCGTCGCGGACAGCAAGAGGGCCTGCAACTCGAAGGTCCGTTGCCCACCGACACGCTGATGGTCCAGGCGCGTGACGGTCGCTATGATGCGATCGTGGCCATGTATCACGACCAAGGGCACATCGCCTTGAAGTTGCTGGGCATGCACCGCGCCGTGAACGTCACGCTGGGGCTGCCCATCGTACGGACCAGCGTGGCCCACGGCACGGCCTTCGACATCGCTTGGCGCCGCAAGGCGGAGATCGGCAGCATGATCGAAGCCCTCCGCGTAGCCAGCCGCCTGGCGACGGCGAAGTAGGCCAGCCCACGGCCCAGTGACCGTGAGTGGATGGCCCGAGGCTAAAAGCACACTTGCCGGGTACGGATCACGTCGCCGGGGGCGTGTTCTTCCTGATGTACTCGTTCAGATGCCGGGAATTCAGGTCGATCTCCTCGTTCTTGGCAGTGATCTTTCGCTTCACGGCCTCGATTTGCGCCGCCAGCGTGAGGACGGCGCCTGGACGAGCATCGCCCTCCGGGGTCAACTTCCGCCAGCCCGCTTCCAGGGCCCGCAGTTGATCTTTGAGGCCATCGAGGGCGTCTCTGGATGCCTGAATCCGATCGTGTTGAGTGAGGATCTGCTGGAAGACGGCAGCCCCCAAGCGGCTCTCGATGTCGTCTCGAAGCGCGAGCAAATCCCCTTTCTGCATGGCCGGAGCCTTGACGCGTCTTTCAGACTCCTCGGTGAACGACACCGTGTAAGGGCTTTCCGGGTGTTCTGTCGGGCGCGTCCCCATGAAGTCTGGCTCAACGAAGGACCAGCCTGCCTCAATCGTGGGACGGAACAGGCACAGGTAGGGGCCAAGCACGGCCCCCGGATCGATCTCGTATTCGGTCGCTCGACGGACACGGAACGACAGCACGCCGTTTCGAATCTCGTTCAGGCGGACGGGAACGGCTTGGCTGGCAGAAGACCTCGTAACAACCAGGGTCCCAGAGCGATGGATCGGCAATAGATGGACGGCCTTGTTGGCCGTCAAGCTGCCGCCGCTCGGCCATAGTGCGCCGGTACGAGACTCGTCATTCAGGGTACCCTCAACCAGCGTCGTATTCGAGCCCGCGCGATGGACGATCAACGCTCCCTTCGGGAGGTCTGTGGGAAGTGTGACCGCAACAGATGGTTGGGCCAAGGCTTGCCCGGTGGTGATCTTGTCCAGCATCTGCTTGTTCAGATCGAAGACGAACAACTCGGTCACGACGGCCTTCTCGGACGAGGCCGGCTGCGACAGCTCGAAAAGGCCGGCGCCCTGGGCCGCTAGCGTGGCGTTGCCCACGGTGCCGAAGAGCTTGTCCTTCTTGTCTAGGAGTTTGATGGTCGTACCCTCCCAGGCACATGGCGTCGGATTCTTCAGCGAGACCCAAGTCGTCAGCATGCACTCTGTCTCGACCGCATTCGCCGGAAGCTCGATCCGGTAGCAATCGATTTGCCAAGGGAGCGCTGACCGGCGGTAGGAGACCAAAAGACCCGCCGGATTGCCGTTGGAAACACTCCAGTTCACCAAGAGAGTCGCCGCCGTCTCCTTCAACGCACCGCTGTCGCCGCCGGCGCTGCTGTCGGATGGCGCCGGTGCTGCGAGGTGCTGGCGATCCTGCGACGACACCCCTTCGGCGGTCTTTTCCAGCAATTGGAAAGCGACATTGGCCGTGACGGGCGACCATCGCACGGTCGATAGGAACTCCTGCGCAGTCGCGTCGCCCAGGTTGACGACAATCGCCGCACTGCCCTGAGGCACGCCATCCTCTCTTCGTTCCCTGGTGCGATCCGCGCTGCTCCTTCGTGACGCGCTCAGGCGGTGGGTGAAGGTCGCCGTGGCAGCCGTGTCCGACGTGTTCTGCCACACAATCTCCCGGATCGGGCAGGCCGGCGAATCAGTCGCATCGGCCAGGTTTCCGCCGCCGAGTTGCGGAGACTCGGCAGCGGTCCACAGTAGGATTCCCAAGATGAATGAGGCGGCGGGAGACATAGACTACGGGCTCTCCTTCAAAGGGATCGTCACGCTGCCCGCGACCGGGATTGGAGGCGTCCCCGCTGGAGCCAACTCCGCCGTGGCCACAACGTTCACGGGCTGCTGAAGGCCCGTTTGTCCCTGCTTGTACGCGAGGTATTTCTGAAGCTCGCCCTGGATGCCGGTCACCAGGGCATCTAGGTCAGTCCCGCTGGCATAGAGCACGCTGGCCTGTGGGTCGAAGGCAAAACTCTGCTCGACCGCTCCCAAATACACCTTTGTGTCCTTGTCAAAGAGAAACACGCGCACGTTGGTGGCCGTGGCCAGACCGCAGGTCCGCGGAACGGCGATGGCCAGGTGTGTCGGCCGAGGCTCGGCGTAGTCATGGACCTTCACCGCGGGATCAGCGTCCTTCTTATACCAGAAATGAATACGCTGCCCGGGCAGCCAGGCAAAACCGCCGCCCGTGAGCGTGGCCGCCTTCGGCGCCACCGGGATCAACAGATGGCTGCTCACGCCGTAAGGCGTGGCCAGATGGAAGTCCACCACCAGATCATCGCCGGAAGCCAGGGCCTGTGGGCCCGGCGGGACTGTCACCTGCATCACCTGCCGGCTGATCAGGTGGAAATCGGCCGGACGCCCACCGGCGATCAACTGCGTGTCGAGTACGCTGAAGCGGTCGCCGACGAGGAACAAGCTGGTCTGGCCGACCGGATCGATGCCCGGCGCCCCATACCAGCCGATCAGTTCCGGCCCCAAATCCGTGACTCCGTGGTTGAACATAGCGAACCCACCCAGTGTGTTCTCGTAGGGCACCTGCACTGGCAGAGTTTGCAGCGGCAACTCGCGATCGAGTTGGGCCACGCGGCGCAGCAGTCGCTGAACCTCGCCGTCGCGATACAGGTGCGCACAACCGGCACAGGCGGCCGCGCTGCACTGCATGGCCTTCACTGCCCGGCTCAATCGCATCGTCTCCTGCATGCTGATCTCGGTGCACTTAGGATTGGTGAGCTTGAACCAGTTGGTTCGCGTGTCGAGTGTGATGTACGGCAAGAACGAGGGCATGACCACGATCGCCACACACTCGCGCATGCCCGGCTCCAACTGCCGCTGCCGGATATCCTGATCGCGGGTCGGGCCGCCAAAAGTCGTTTCCCAGAAGGTGGCTAGGTTGCCCTTGATTGGCGGCGTCTGGAACCGCGGGTAGAACCGCCAGCCGAAGGTGTCTTCACCGTGCGCGAACCCGACCACGGTACGGTTCAGGTCAATCGTGGCCATATCCCACTCCAATCGCCGGCTGAATCGCATCAAACCCTGGGCGCTGATCCGGCCGCTGGCAAAGGCCACGGCCATAGCCACCTGCAACTCGCGCCGGCGTGCGAAGGCGTCGGCCACATTCTGCTCGTCGGTCACCGGGTCCAGGGCGAACACCCGGATCGGCCAGCGGCAGCGCACATACTCGTTGAAGGCCTCGCGCGCCTGGTCGGTCGGCTCGGGACCAAAGAACTCGAGCCCTTCCGGCGCTAGGCCGCCAATCCCCTTGGCAGAAGCCAACTCTTTCATATCCCGCTTCAACTGCTCGTTGAGCAAGGCGGACTCCACTAGGACTGCCCAGCAGAGGATGTCCGTCACCGACTCGGACGCCCCTGCTTGCGTCCCGGCAAATTGGCCGGTGGTCCCGCTGGGCGGAGGAAGGACCTCCGGGCAGGCGGGAAGACCTGCTGTGGCAAGCGGTTCACAGACCTTCTTGAACTCATTCCATGTAGAATGTGTCTTCTCTCCTCGCAGAATCCTATGTGCCAATTCACTCAGATTCCAACAACTCCAGCAGTTGACGCGGTCGGGTGTAGTGAGGGAATCGTACGCCGCCTGCAATTCGGCGTTTAGGTACCCACGCACGTCCATGTAATGGATCATGGGCGCATTGGCGGGATGGTCTTTCAATCGACAATAGGCGTCAGACGTCAATTGCACAACGCGAGCATTCTCCAGAACATCCACGACTTGGGAGGGCGCGAGCGGCATACGCGCACGTCGATGGCCAGTAGGACTACTCGGTCGTCGAGCAAGTACAGCATTCGCGCGGATTTTCGTCATATTATTAATCATCTTCCGCTGTTCCTCGGGCCCTAGGGCACGCAGTTGCCGCTTAAACGGTGACGCGGCTTTCTCTGGGCCTCGTTGAGGATAGACCACGGCCTCGTCGCGATTAACGTTCCCTTGTGCTTCTCTCTCTTGCTGCACATCGACGCTATCGCGAAAGTCTTGATCATTCGCCAACTCTGTCACAACCGGTGCGATCAGGTCCACCAGGTCGTTGATCACCAGATTCCGGAACGTCGTCGGCAGCAGTTCGCGCCCCAGTACGGGCGTGGCAATCAGCGTGATCTCGGCCCCATAGCCCTCGCGCGTCTTCTTGCCCGGAAGCACCGACACAGGGATCCGCACCAGGTTCAATGAATAGCCGGGCGAGTCCGATGTGTCATCCCCCTCGTTGATCCGCCGCAACTCGTGCAGATGATTCAGATAGCGCGACAACTGGTTGAGCTGCGTGGTCGGCTCCAGAGAAAGCGTGTTGCCACCGGAAAAGGAAAAACCATTGGCATTACCGGACAGCGCGAAGGGTAGCGTGCGCTGGATCGTGTCGTTGCCCGCCGTGAAGTTTGAGACCTGAGTGGAGACGATGTTGAAACTCGTCGTGGGAAGCTCCAATACCTTGCCACTGGCCGCCGACTGCAGCGCCATGGCCATGCCCAGAAAGGCCTGATCGCTGCGTGCCAGCGAGGCCTGCATCTTCACTTCGAACTGGGTCAACATGGCGGCCATCTGCCGTTCGTATTCCCAGCGGTGCCGCATCAACCGCGTCTCACCCCACACGTCCGGCGTCTTGGCGACCACGCTTCCGTAGGCGTCGATATGGTGCTCCAGCCAGTCGATTTCGTCGGCCAACTGCTCGATTGCCGGGTCGCGGCACGTCTGCGGCTTCTCGCGATGTGCTGCTTCGACGGGCTGCGCGAGAATCCGAAAGGGCTTATACCACTCGCCCGCGCATGCAGCCTGAGACCATAAACTCACCCCAAATCCCAGCAACGCCGCAAGCGTAAGGATCACCCGTATTCTGCGCATTGAACCAGACTCCTGCCGCAAGGCCCACCGGAAAGGTGCCCCATTCGGCGCGGCTGCGTTGAGCGACACGCTGACCGCCCCTCTCGACACCCGCCAACAGTCCAGGCACTGGCGGCTCTTTGGGTTACCCCGCCTGCAGTGCCCACCTGAGGAGAATCGGCAAATGCCGCCCATGACGGTTACCACAATCCGGTAGATAAATCCGCACTTGCGGTCTATGCGCCAAGTAGCGGTGGTTCCCTTTGACTGGAGTTTGAGGGGAAGACGCGGCGTCAGATCGTGCAGCCTGTCGCAGGGCGCCGGCAGGCAAGCAACGCCCGCGCGTTGTGGATCTGAGCATTCCTGATGGCCCAGGGCGGCCATCACGTCAGACGAGCCTGAGACTGCCGAGCTGTTGCACGCCGGAATCTGGCCAGGCGGACTACCAAATACCCGAAGCCTGACCGCTGACCGCTGATAGCTGACCGCTCACAACCAACCGCTACGGCGCCCGATAGACCTTGATTTCCCAGATGCTGGGCGGGGCCGTGGCCTTCTCCACCACCAGGCGCAGGCGGCGCGCCTCGATCAGCTTGGGCAATTTGACGATGGAGTCGCGTCCCAGCTTCGTCCCGTGGCTGATCGTCTCCAGCGAATCCGTGCCCGCCTCCAATCGCCACTGCTGCACCTGCTCTCGCGCGGTGGCGCACTCGTCGATCTCCACCCGATCGAAGCTCACCGGTCCCGCCCAGCTCAGTTCGATCCAGCTTCCGGCAATATCATCTTCGGCGCTCTGCCATCGCGTGGTGTCGGCGTTGCCGTCGATCGCCAGTTGCGGTTCGTACTTGTCGGTCCAGTGGCGTGGAGCACGAAAGGATGACGCGCTGGCTTTGGCCTGCTGGACCAGGTTCTCGCGCGGCAGAGCATACAATCGCACCGCGACCTCCTCCGGAGGCTGGCTGGGCCGAAGCCCACGCACCACGATTCGCACCGGCAACTCTTCGCTCGGCTCCAAGTTCGCAAAATCGGAGGAGACCAAGACTGCCACGCGCGCCGGCCACGGCGCCAGCTTTCCTTCGCTGGGAAAGACGCGCACGCGCCGGTCGCTGGACTCGATCTTGAACTCGACTTCCCGCGTCCCCAGGCTGCGCACCTCGAATCGCGTCGCCCCGCCTTGCCGCAGGTCGATCGCCTGCCGCGACACGCCCAGCCGGCTGTCGGTGACCGGCGCGAACACGACGCGCCACTTCAACGTGCCCGATTCGGCCGGCGTCAATTCGGCCCGCGCCAGGCCTCCGCCCACCAGCACCCGATGCGGAACGCTTGTTTCGACCTTGGTGATCTCGAAGCGGTCGGGGACAAACACCAGTTCATAGCGGTCGCCGGCCACCAGGTGCGAAGAGGTGCCGGAGGCAATCCACCGCTCCCCCTCCTGTTTCCAGGTCAACTGGTCCAGGTCCAGACCGCCTTGCGATATGTGCCGGCTGGTGGAAAGCAGCACGGGACGATCGGGCACGTGGGCACGCAGGCAATAGACCTGACCCTCAAAGGCCTTCAGCCGCCGTAGCAGTTTGGCCGTGCGCGAAAACTTGCCCAAGTAGCGCCGGTTCCAGAAATCGTAGATATGGACCTCCTCGGCCTCCAGCGGCAGCCGCGACAGTTCCACGATCTTCTCGGTCGGACTTCCCCCGAAATTGAACACTCCCACCACGTCCCACGCATCCCAGGGTTTGCCGATGCGCAGGTCGAAAAGATCGTAGAGCTGCCAATCGTCGATCTTGTAGAGATTCGCCGGTTGGATGTCCAGCGACGGCGAGGCCAACTGCCAGATACGGCGGATCTCCGGCGGGACCTCGGTCCACACGTCGTCGGTGACAAACTGCTGCCCCGTCAATGCCCGGGCCTGAGCGTTCAGCCGCGCTCGTTGCACCGTGGCGCGCCGCAGGTTGGCGGCCGCGTCCGGGTCACACCACTGGCAGATGTTGTTGAGGAAGTTCCAGCGGATGATGACGGGGGCGGCATGCGGGACCTTGCCCGTATCGGGACCGGTGCGCGCGCCGTTGACCAGGCCCAAACTGTCCAGGGAAGGACCACCGCAACCATGGAGAAACCGCTCTTCGCCGACAACGTTCCGGGCCAGTTGCAGGCCCTGGCGATAGCCCTCGACGCCTTTGCCGTTGATCGCCGTCCGATAGGCCCTCGCCGCGCTGGGCTGGCCATCGATTTTGAAATAATCGAACTTCCACTCCTGGGATACCTTGCGCCAGAAGGGTGTCCACATCTGCTCGGCGGCCTGGGGATTGGTCGCATTCAAAGCGCCTGCCGTAGCTAAGGCCGGATCCTCTGACCAGTCGCAGTTCACACCCGCAAAGCACGTCAGCAGCTTCCCATTGCGGTCCATCAAGAACCATTCCGGATGCTGGCGGTACGCGGCCTGCGGTGCCGCCGCATACGGCGCCAGCCAGATTCCCGGCACCAATCCCTTGGAACGAATGTAATCCGCAATCTCGCGCATCGCTCGATCGTCCTGCGCGGCATAGTTGTCGTCGATCTGGAAGACCAGATTCTTGCCGACGTACGGCGCCCAGTGCTCGGCCACCCAGTCGATGTTCGGCGCCAGACGTTCCAGACGCTGCGCCGGCTGCCCATTCCAGGCCTCGATTCCATACCAACTCATGGCCACCGACGGAGCGCTGGGCCAACGCTTTTGCAAGGGACGCGGGGCGTACTGCGAGATTGCCTGGCCGCGGCGATAGTACTGGCGCTCGATCTTGAACATCACCAGGACTTGGTTCCGGGGCGCCTCGGCATACAGCCGCCACGCGTCCCGATGCCACCACCGCACCCGACTCAGCGCGCCGGCCGTCAAGGCCATGTCGCGCAGGGGATCGAAGAGACTGCGCGCAGAGGCCACCGACGCATGCCCGTACGTCATCAACAGGACCTTGCGATCCTCGATCCGCTTGTCGGATAACAGCCCCAACACGGCGCGCGGCCCCATGGCCGCCGTGGCTTGAAACACGGCCGGCCCGTCGGGCAGTCCCTCAGTGGCGACCTCCACCTGCTCTTCGTCCAGCAAGCGGATCACGGCCCAGGCGCCCTCGCCCAGGGGCAGGCGCAGCCGCTGCTTCGGGTCCACCCAGGCCTCGGGCCCCGCCCAGGCTTGCAGTCCGCCAGGCCGCTCGGAGGACATCACCTGTTTGTCCACGGTGGCCTGCACCATGCCCCGTTCCAAGAGCGGCCCGGCCTGACTGTCAACGACTTCCAAGGTTCGCGTCTGAGGCTTGAACACGACCCGCAGTCGACCTTGTGCAATGGTCAGATCCTGGGCAGGCTCGGATGCCTGAGCCCACGCCGGGCTCAAGCTTCCCACCCCCAGTGTCCCCAGGCACAGCAGACCCACCAGAACCGCTTGCAGAATCGCACGCTGGGCTGCGGCTGTGGCAGCCAGCGTCGATCGCCGGAAGCTGCGTGCCGAGAACCGACTGCGGCCCCACCCGCGCAGCCCAAGGCCCCCTGCCCTGCCCCGCATCGGCAAGCCCCTGCAAGTCTTCATGTGGTCGCAACCCGTGGTGTGGTCATGCCGATAGACGCACGCAGGCGGAAAAGCACCAGCGCCCTGCCGGCCACCAACGCTCACAGCGTGGCCATCACGCCCCGCGTGTACCCCACCGACTCGGCCAGCCCCGGCAATGGCTCCGTGGCATTCTCTTCGTACTCGAAGGACAGAATGCCCGCATACTTGGTCTTCAACAGGATACGGAACAGACGTGCAAAATCGATGATTCCGCGCCCGACGATCGTCCCGCGGTCCTTGGCCGTCGGCCCGGTCACGTCCTTCATGTGGACGTCGTAGATCCGGTCTGCGTAGCGTTCGCTGGAGTCGTACAGATCCGCTCCGAAACGCACCGTGTGCCCAATATCGTGGCACATGCCGATCCGCCGGTCCAGATTCTTGATCTGTGGGTAGATCACTTCCGGCACGGGCCAGACCTTGTCGGTCGGACCATGATTGTGGATGCACAACGTGATGTCGTATTCCTGCACCTTTTCGTTCAACAGCGGCAGCAATTCGGCCGTCGGCGCAGCCACGATCTTCTTCATCCCGCCTGCCTTGGCATACTCGAACGCCTGCAGGACGTCTTCCGGCTTCTTCATCGAGACCACGCCGCAACCGTCGATGACCAGACCGGCCGCCTGGACCTTCTGAACCGCCTCGCGAATCTGCTCCGGCGTGGCGTCCATGGCCAGGTGGAACGACTTCAGGCACACGCTCTCGCAGCCCACCAGCTTGGTCATCGCCACGGTCTGCTCCAGGTCGAACTTACGGAAAGTGTAGGTCGCCACGCCCAACTTATAGGGCAACTGCTTTTGCGGCGCTGCGACTGGTGCCGCTGCCGGCGCGGCGCTGGCCCGATCGTGGTCTGCCAAGGCCACCGCCGCCGCGCCCATTCCGGCGATCTGAAAGAACTGTCTGCGTGAAGGTCGTTTGCTGTCCTGTGTCATCTCTGAAAAGTCCTTATGGTTTGGATTTGGCTCTCTGCACACGAATCGCCAGCGATCGGCGTTCAGCCTTCAACGTTCGCCCGCCACCATATCCCCCGCAAGTATGCCAACCTTCGAGCTTAAACGCTCCCTAGACGCATGTCAATCGACGGGAAGATCAACCCTCCCATGGACTTCCCACGCTCCATGGGCCGAAGTGCGGTTGCCCGCGGGAACATGGTGTATTCTTCCTGCCTCGCCCGGCTTATCTGGTGCCGGTTTCAGATGAATGCTATGCTCCGCCCCCTGGTTGGCAGCAGATGCCTGTGCCCCTCGCTTGGACAGGCGAGAAAGCACGAAATCCTGCGCACCCACTGGCCCCAGCAGTCCCGAGGAGTCGCCCGGTGATCAACGCTTCCGAGCCCCACAATGTCCTGCCGATTCAGCCCCCGAACGTCTCCCAGGTCGCGCCTGTGCCCAACGCGGCCTGGCTTGCCTCACGAGAGACGCACGGTATCGTTTTCCGCATCGACCGTCCTGCTCAGCCGCACGCTCACACGCGCGGGCCGGTGTTGCCCCAGGTCGAGCCGGAGCGTCAGACCCAACGTTTGCTGGAGGCCTTTGTAGGACATACCCAGGCCGTGTTGCGGTTGGCCATCCAGCAGGGCTGGGCTGTGCATCCGACGATTTCACGGTTGGTCGCTCTCGGTTTCGAGCCCAGCCGACTGTGTGACCTGGGGCTCGGGCTGTTCTCCACGCCCGGCGAGGTCCGCCGCACCCTGCTCCAATGCGGGTTTTCGATCTCCCAGATCCGCGCCGTGCGGATCTTGGCCGACGCGCGCTTGCCTGGACGCCTGGTCGGCCCCGTGTTCGATGCCCAGGGGCAGATTCACAGCCTGTGGGCCTGGAATCCGCAGTTGCAGCGGCCGCGCTATTTGTACTTGCGGCGCGATTGGCAGCACGAGGTGGCCCTCTTGGGCCTGTTCGACACGCAGTCGCCGGCATCCACGCTGCTGGTGGTAGAAGACCTGCTTGACGAGGTGTATCTTCGCGCCCGAGGTTTCACGGCCACGGCGGCCATTGGTGGGCCCGTCTCGCGTATGACCTTTTCGCGTTGGCAAATGCTGTCCGAATCCGGTGTGCGGCGTGTGATCCTGGCCCCCTGCTGGTCGCGACAGGCCAGCGAAATCGTGTGGGAAACCGCGCGCCAGGCCGCAGCCGTGCGACCGAGTCTGGACGTCTATGTGTTGGGCGCCGAGGCCCTCGGCACGGCTGGCCCGGCCGAATTGGTCCGCCAACAGGGGACCGAGGCTCTGTGGCGTCTGTTGCGGCACGTGGATACGCATCGGGCAGAACCCGCTGCCGAACCTGCCCCGGCGGTCCCTGGCCCTGCCCCAGAGCCGGTATTGGAGGAGACTCCCCTGCCCTGTCCCGATCCCCAACCCTCGCTCTGCGAACTCCCAACCGAAGCAGAGACGCCGACAGCTACGCTTGCGGTCGACGCGATGGACGTGGAACCGGAAGCGTCCGAGCCACCCTCCCCTGCCTTGCCCGAATGGTGCCATCTGCACGATTGTCGGCCCACCGATTGCTTCTGCTTCGACTGAAGCACGCGCGGCGCCTCTCATCGCAGTCGTTGCCCTTCACGCGAAGCCCCTCGCGGCAAGCACCAGTTCCGTCTTGCGCTGATGCAGCCCGAGTTCCAGCCCCACCGGATACTCGTGCGGATTCACAAAGCGTTTGATGGACTCGTGGAACGAGTCCAACTGCTGACGCGTTCGCTGGCGGATTGCGTCCAAGGCAACTGGCTCACTGGTTCGCCGGCCATGGGCAAAGACCGGCGTCAACAGATCCTCGGAGTAGGTTCCCGCAGGGATGATCTTGCGGCGCGTGAAGTCCAGGGGATCGACCAATTCGCAGTCACCGCTCCAGGGGTGCCGAATGTCGTAGATCGCATCGCCCACGGCTCTGCTGGCTTCGCAGAACCGGCGGACTTGCAGCAAACCGGGGCAAGAGGTCTTGGCGGCATGTTCCGAAAGCTTCACCCGGTCCAGCCACGGCCCGCCTGGCGCACGGATGGCTGACAGCTTATACACCCCGCCCAAGGCCGAGTCGTCATAGGCCGTGACCAGGCGCGTGCCCACGCCCCACACGCCGATCTTGGCCCCCTGATCCTTGAGGCTCACGATCAGATGCTCGTCCAGATCGTTGGAGGCGACGATCGCCGCCTTGGGAAAACCGCCTTCATCCAGGATCTTCCGCGCCTCGCGGCTCAGATAGGCCAGATCGCCCGAATCCAGGCGAATGCCGACCATCTCGTGTCCTGCGGCGCGCAGCCGGCGTCCAACCTCCACCGCCCGACGCACGCCGCGCAGCGTGTCGTAAGTGTCGACCAGGAACACGCAGTTGTTGGGCATGGCCCGGGCATAGGCCGCGAAGGCCTCTTCCTCCTCGTCGAAGCACATGATCCAACTGTGGGCGTGGGTGCCTTTGACCGGAATGCCGAACAGCCGGCCGGCCAACACGTTGGACGTGGCCGCGCAGCCGCCGACGTAAGCCGCGCGGCTGGCCGACAGGGCCCCGTCGATGCCTTGTGCCCGGCGTAGACCGAATTCCAGCACCGGATCGCCCTGGGCGGCCAGCACGACCCGCGCAGCCTTGGTGGCAATCAGGGTCTGGAAGTTGATGATGTTCAACAGCGGCGTTTCCAACAGTTGGGCCTG
The DNA here is from genome assembly GCA_937889015.1 of uncultured Planctomycetales bacterium. GTDB lineage: Bacteria > Planctomycetota > Planctomycetia > Pirellulales > Thermoguttaceae > CALARR01. The sequence goes on from CALARR010000223.1 coordinate 20,665, forward strand.
CCACAACGGCCCTGTCACACGCAGCAGCGGCTCCTGCGGAAAGACGATCGTCCCTTCCGGGATGGCGTGAATCTCGCACTGCAAGTCCATCTGCCGCAGCAGGTCAAGCAGCCCGGCGCTGAACAGCGGGCGCCCATCGTTGCCCGCCAGCGCGGCCAGGTAGTCGATGTCCTCGGGCGCGAACCGGAAATCTTGCAAGAACTCCAGCGCTGTCTCCAGCCCACAGGCCACCGTGAAGCCGCCACGGAAGGGATGCTGGCGGAACGAGAGATGGAAAGTCGCCTGGCGATCCTGCACCCCGGCCTGAAGGCCCGCGTCAACCATCGTCAACTGGTACAGGTCGGTCAGCAAGCCCAAGGCCGGTCGGTACAGCGATCCCAGGGTATTCATAGCGACCTCCCCCTCTGTCCCTCTGTCCCTTTCCTCACGGCCCACGATCCGCATATTCCTCGTCGGCCAGTTTTTCAGCTTCGATGGCTTGCGCCGGGCGAATGTCCTTCAGTGAACCCAGAGCCAGGATCTCTGGCCACAGCCGGGCCGCTCCCAGCACCACCAGCAACGTGCCTACGCCGCCCGAAACAACCGCCAGCACCGGCGTCAGGAGCCAGGCCACAAAGCCCGACTCCAACCCGCCCAAGTCGTTCGAGGCCACGATGAACACGTTGTTCACGGCCGACACTCGGCCGCGCATGTGGTCGGGCGTGAGCATCTGGACCAGCGTGTGCCGCACCACGACGCTCACGTTGTCAAAGGCCCCGATCAAGAACATCATCACCAGCGAAAGCCAGAACGAGGTCGACAGCCCAAAGATGATCGTCGCCGCACCAAAGCCCGCCACCGCCCACAGCAAGGTTCGTCCAGCGCGACGCATCGGCGGCAAGTGCGCGATCAGCATCGCCATGAACACGGCCCCCACGGCCTCGGACGAGCGCAACACTCCGAGTTGCCAGGCGTTGATGTGCAGGATGTCCTTGGCGAACACAGGCAGCAAATAGGTTGCCCCCCCGAACAGCACCGCGAACAGATCCAGCGTGATCGGGGCCAGGATCAGGCGCGTGTTCCATACGAAACGGACGCCCGCGCTCAAGTCCCGAAACGATGTGGAAACAGTGGTCGACAGGCGCCGCGCGCAGCGCAGCGCGGCAATCCCCGCCAATGACAACAAACGGCACACCACCACGGCGGCGAAGGCCAGGTGAAAGGCGTTGCGATCGGTGCCCAGTCCCACCAACAGTCCGCCCATGGCTGGACCGGTCATGCTGGCCATCTGAAAGACGCTGCTGTTCCAGGTCACGGCGTTGGGAAACCGATCGGGCGAGACGATCTGCGGCAACAGGGCCGCGCGCGAAGCCCCTCCCAAAGCCGCGCTGCAGGCGCCGAAGAAGAGAAGCAGGTAGATTCCCGACAATGGCGCATCGTAGTAGGTGCAAAACAGCAGGCCCAAGGCAATCAGCATGTTGACGGCCAGCGTGCCCATCAGGATCCGTCGACGCTCGAAGCGATCGGCCAGGTGCCCGCCGGGGATCGCCAACAGAATCACCGGCAGGGCCTGCACCAGCCCCAACCAGCCCAAGTCCAACGGTCGGTGCGTGCGGTCGTAGATGTAGATCCCGATCGTCAGGGCCTCGATCTGCCGGCCGAAGGTCATCAGGAACCAACTCGCGGCAAACAGGCCGAAATTTGGGCTGCGCCAGGCGGAATAGGGATCGTTCGGCGCGGTCGGTTCCGAAACGTTCTCGGCGCGCTCAGAGCCTGTACCAGAACCATCACAGCCTGATCGAGCAGCCCCGCGGGATGGATCTGCCGACGGGTTCTCGGACCGGCTCTCAGGGGAGGAATCGTCAGACGGCATCGCAGCAGACTTCACGGGACACGGCGGCTTCGGCCATTGGAAATTGCCTATTATCCTTGACTCACGGGGCTTTGCCAGGCCACTTTGCGTGCCGCCCCTTAATCAGTCTGCCGCCCCAGACGCGTCGAACGGTCCGGCTCGGCGGCCCCGATTCGTGGACGGAAGTTTGCCCCCCCCTGCCCTGCCCCGCTTGACACGCGTCTGCCGGAGCCAAGAGAATCGGATGCCTGGAACCGCGGAACGATTGGCTTTTCCGCTTTCCATTCTTGCCTCTCCACCTTCCGCACGGGTGCTGCCGACAATGACCACTCCCATCCGCTTCTGGTTCGCTTGTCTCTGCCTGCTGGGCTGCATGTCCACCGCCGGGCTTGCCGTGCCCCCGCTCCCGATCAGCAAGAATCTGGCCGAAAACCCCACCTTCGAGCAGACTGCTCCGAATGCCTCGACGCCTCAGGCCTGGAACGCCGACAAAGGCGTGTACCAGTGCGAAGCTCAGGCCGGGCGCAACGGCTCCACCGCGTTGAAGTTCGTCAACACTGACCCCAAACGCTACCGCCTGTGCGTGCAACCGGCGCCTTGCCTGCCCGGCAAGAAGTATCGTTTCGCTGTTTGGGTGAAGACCCAGGACCTCCAAGGCGACGAAAGCGGAGCGACGATCTGCCTGCAATGGCAAGGGCCCGATGGCAAATGGCTGGGCGGTTCCTTTCCCAGCGGTGTCAAGGGCACGCAGGACTGGACCCACATCAAAGGTCTGGCCCGCGTCCCGAAAGAGGCTACCTCGGTCAGCCTCTCCTGCTACGTACGCAAGGGCATGACCGGCACGGCCTGGTTCGACGACGTGGAACTGGTGCAGGTCGCCGATCCGCCGCTGGCCACGATGCTCCTGACGCCTGGCTACCGCGGTCGGATCACGGCCGCCGGCCCCAAGGAGATTCGCCTACAGGCCCGCCTGAATCTCGATGACCTGGGACTGCAACCACAACAGGTGCGTGTGCATGCGGTGCTCTGCGATGCAACCGGCGGCCAGCGCCTGCAGCAGGAACTCATCCCTCAGACCAACGCTTGTGAGTTGACGTTTCCCGCGGTCGGACTGACGCCGGGCCGTTATCGACTGCAGGTTCGCCTGCAGGACGCTACGGGCAAGTTGCTGCAGGAGACGACCCACGACCTGAGCCGCGAGGCGGACGATTTCCAGGCCCGCTCGTACATCGACGAACATCGCCGGCTGATCGTCGACGGCCAGCCCTTCTTCCCGCTGGGGCTCTATTTTGGCGGTGTGAGCGAAAAAGACCTGACGGTCTATGCCCAGAGTAAGTTCAATTGCCTGATGCCCTACGGTTCGCCCAAACCCGAGCAGATGGACCTGATCCAACGCCTGGGACTGAAGGTGATCTACTCCGTCAAGGACCTGTACTTCGGCATGAAGTACACGCCCAAGTCGATCACCAGCGTGGCCGACGAGGAGCCCCTGATTCGTCAGCGCGTGCGCCAGTTCCGTGACCACCCCGCCTTGCTGGCCTGGTACTTGAACGACGAGTTGCCGCAGAGTTTCATGCCGCGATTGGATGCTCATCAGCAATGGGTGGCCGAGGAAGATCCTCACCATCCCACCTGGGTCGTGCTCTACCAATACAACCAGGTCTTCGACTACCGCAACAGCTACGATGTGATCGGCACCGATCCCTATCCGATCGGACGCAAACCGGCCTCCGAGGCGGCCCACTGGACAGCCACCGTCCAGCGCGAACTCTACGGCAGCCGCGCCGTGTGGCAGGTGCCTCAGTTGCACAACTGGGCCAACTATCGGAAGGAGGGCCCCACGGAAAAATTCCGCTCACCCAGCATCGCCGAGATCCGCAGCATGTCCTGGCAGTGTCTTGCCGAAGGGGCCACAGGCCTGATCTACTATTGCTGGCGCGATCTGCAGCGCAACCCGGACGCGCCCTTCGCCTCGCAATGGGAGGGTTTGAAGGGTGTGGCCGATGAAATCGATCGCGCCGCACCCATCCTGCTGTCGATCGAGCCTGTACCGGCTCGCATCGAAGTCGTCGATCCGCCCGCTTGGCTGCATTGGATCGTCCGCACCCGAGCCGACCGGACCTACTTGTTCCTGGTCAACGACGGCGATGGCAGCGGAGAGGTCGAGGTCCGGCTGCCGCCCGAGCTGAAGCAGGCCAAGGACTTCTTTGCTGACAAGCGCGTAACCACAGACTCCGACCTTCTGCGATTGCCGCTGCCGGCGCTGGAGGTGCGCGCGTTCGAGTTCCGGCCCTAGCCCATGAAGCTGCGACCGGTGGTCGCGTTGCGTCCCCGTTGCCAACCGATCAGCCACCGGACACACGCTCCACTCCAACCGACAGATTTGGCACTTCCCGGCCGGGACAACAACTCGGGAGTCATGCCCACACCGCCCGAAGGTACGGGGTCGACAGCCATGCGCGCGGCGTATTCTCGCCGGGTGGGCCCTATCGGGGCTGGGGCGTCAAGGTATACTTGGTGGTTTATCGATGCTCGGGGAAGTACTGCCGTACCCCTCCAACCCGTTGACCTGCGAAACCAGCTTCCGGTTGGTCGGCCGTGCGACATGCTTGGCCTGAGTCGCTATGGATCTTCAGGAAAGCGCCGCAGTGGTCGTTCTGCGATTACCTCTCTCCTGTTAATCGGCCGCGCGCGACGCCTCTCCCTTTCTGCAATACTTCACCAGCAAGCGTTTTCAAGGAGTTGCCAGCATGTCGGTGGGTGCCTACGAGTGGAAACTGGACTACATCTTCTATCCCAAATCGATTGCCGTAGTGGGTGCCTCGACGCGGCCTGGCACGGTGGGCAACGACATCTTCCGCAATCTCCTCTTCGCCGAGTTCAACGGCTCGGTGTATCCCGTGAACCCCAAGGCCTCCAATGTGCTGGGCGTTCACTGCTACGCATCACTGGCCGATATCCCCGGCCCGGTCGATCTGGCCGTGCTCATCGTTCCTGCGGCGGGGGTCCTGGGAGTGATCGATCAGGCCATCCAGAAGCAGGTCAAGGCCCTGGTCATCATCTCGGCCGGCTTCAAGGAAGTCGGTGCCGAGGGCGCTAAACTAGAGCTGCAAGTCCGGGAAAAGGTTCGCGCGGCGGGCATCCCTTTGATCGGCCCGAACTGCCTGGGCGTCATCAATACCGCCTCGCATGTCAAGATGAACGCCGCTTTCGGCCGCAAGATGCCCGACGCCGGCAATCTGGCCTTTCTCTCCCAAAGCGGCGCTCTGTGCACCTCGGTGTTGGATTATGCCGAAGAACGGCACATGGGCTTCAGCAAATTCATCAGCTTCGGCAACAAGGCCGACGTCAACGAGATCGACCTCCTGGAGTACCTGGCCAAGGACGATCACACCAAGGTGATCGCCATGTATCTGGAAGACGTGACCAACGGCCGGCAGTTCATCGAGACCGTGCACAAGATCTTCTGGGAAACCCACAAGCCCATGCTCTGCCTCAAGTCGGGCCGCACGCCCGAGGGGGCCAAGGCCGTCAGCAGCCACACCGGCTCGTTGGCCGGCTCCGACTCGGTCTATGACGCCCTGTTGATCCAGAGCGGTGTGCAGCGTGTGGACACGATCGCCGAGTTGTTCGACTACGCCGCCTTGTATTGCACTCAGCCCCTGCCCCGCGGCGGCCGCGTGGCGATCGTCACCAATGCCGGGGGCCCGGGCATCATGGCCACCGACGCCGCCGTGCGTTTCGGTCTGACCCTGGCCGAGCTGAGCGACGAAACCAAGAACAAGCTCCGCGGCTCGTTGCCCGCCACGGCCTCGCTCCGCAACCCGATCGACGTCATCGGAGATGCGCGTGCCGACCGCTACAAGGCCGCTGTGCGCACGGTGCTCGAAGACGAAAACGTGGACATGGGCATGGTCATCCTGACCCCGCAGTCCATGACCGACATCGAAGAGACCGCAGCCGTCGTGCCCGAGGCCGTCAAGGGCATCAAGAAGCCGGTCGTCTGCTCGTTCATGGGCGCCAAGGACGTGGCCCCCGGCGTGGCCATCCTCCGCAAGGCCGGCGTGCCCAACTATCCCTTCCCCGAGGACGCCATCCACAGCCTGGCCGCCGCCGATCGGTTGGTTGAACTGCACGAAATTCCCCGCCGCGAAGTGCCCACCTTCGACGATCTGGACCTGCCCCGGGCACGCAAGATCATCGCCGAGGCCCTCGACGGCAAGAAGGAACGCTACCTCACCCAGGCCGACGCCCGACCGCTGTTGGAGTGCTATCGCCTGCCCTTGCTGGCCAGTGGCGTGGCTGCTAACGCGGACGAAGCGGCCAAGGTAGTCGAGAAGATCGGCCGCACGGTGGTGATGAAAGTCATGTCGGCCGACGTGGTCCACAAGTTCGACGCCGGCGGCGTGATCCTCAATGTGCGCGGCGCTGAAGAGGCGCGTGCCGCCTACAAGAAGATTCTCACCAACGTGGAAAGCCACGTGCCCGGCGCGCGGATCCAAGGCGTGCTGGTCGAAGAGATGGCTGCCAAGGGTGCGGAAGTGATCCTCGGCGCCAGCCGCGACCCGCGATTTGGACCGTTGATGATGTTCGGTCTGGGCGGCACCCTGGTCGAAGTCCTCAAGGACGTCTCCTTCCGCCTGGCGCCCATGTGGCGAATCTCGGCCGAGCGCATGGTCCATCAGATCCGCGCCTTCAAGGTCCTGGACGGCTTCCGCGGCGCGCCCCCGTCGGACATCGACGGCATCGTGGACTGCCTGCTGCGGTTGTCGACCATGGTCTGCAACCACCCCGAGATTTCCGAACTGGACATCAATCCCCTGATCGTCCACGCCAAGGGCCAAGGCTGCTCGGTGGCCGACAGCCGCGTCATGCTGCGGGCCAACGGCAACTGACCGTTGCCTGCCCCAGACGGCAGCCCGCGTGCTCATCCCAGGGCCGGCCGCCGGAGTGCATGCTCCAGTGGCCGGCCCTGGGGGCTAACACTGTGGAACCGATTGCGCTGCCTTCGAGTGACGATTTGATGGGTGGTGTCTTGCGTGTCACTCAGCTTCAGGAGGAACGGCCCGCCCCCCATCCCCTGCATGGATGCAACAACCCCGCCAAAATGACTATTCTGGGGGGCTGCTAGATTCGCGACACAATGGATTGCTATAGAAAGACTTGTGTCGAAGCAACGCTATGCAACGCGCGACGACTTTTTGTGGGGCGTTGCATAGCGTTCCCTAATCAGCGCGTAAGCGTTGCCGCCGGTCAGGACCCGGTCGCCGCGTCTTCCAGGCTCATCGCCGACTGCGGCATGCCGTGACCGGGCGTGTTCGCGTACAGCAGCCAGTAGGCTACGGGAATCACGAACAACGTGAACAGCGTTGAGGCGAACAGGCCGAAGATCAGCGACCATGCCAGCCCCGAGAAGATCGGATCGATGATGATCGGCACGGCGCCCAACATCGCGGCGCCGGCCGTCAGCAGGATCGGACGCAGCCGGACCACGCGGCTTTCCATGATCGCGTCGAACAGTGATCGGCCGCGCGACAGCGAAAGGTGGATGAAGTCCACGAGGATGATCGAGTCGCGCGTCACAATCCCAGCCAAGGCGATCATGCCGATCATGCCGGTGGCCGTGAAGTACACGGGGTCCAGATAGCCCCCCACCTCCTGGCCCAGCAGCACGTTCAGCAGCCAGAAGCCAGGCATCACGCCCAGGATTGTCAACGGAATGGCCAGCATCACCACAACCGGAATCGTGAACGAACCGGTCTGGGCGACCAGCAGGATGTAGATGGCGACCATGGCCGCGCCGAAGGCCAACCCCAGATCGCGGAACACGTCGAGGGTGATCTTCCACTCCCCTTCGCCAGCGAAGTCCACGCGGAATCCGGCCGGCAGTCCCCACGCCAGGCCGCTGCCGTTATGCAGGAAAGTACGCCCTTCGACCGGTCGTGGGCTTCCCTCGGCCAGCCATCCACTGCCGACCGCGCGCACCTTGCCGCCGGCCGGCGGATCGGCCGCCTTGTCGGCCAGCAGGTCCACGACCACGTCGGCCGGCGGCCGGCCGGCGGTCTCTGCAAACACGTAGGCCACTCGCACCAGGTTCTTGTGATAGATCATCTGGTCCACGCGTCCCGTGGACCACTCGCCCAGTTCGGCCAAAGGCACACGCTGACTCGTCTCTCCCACCACGTGCACGCGCGACAGGTCTGCGGCGCTGGTTCGCCGTGAGATCGGCAGGCGCAACTGGATCCGCAGCGGGTTCCGTTCCGTCTCGCTGCGCACCACTCCGGCTGTGCCCTGCCCCAGCAAGGTTTGCAGCGTGGCCGCGATCTGCTGCGTGGACACGCCGTTCAAGGCCGCTTTCTGCTTGTCGACCACGAAGGTCAGCTTAGGCTGGGGCGCCTCGCGCACATCGTCCACGTCCACTACGCCCGGCTCTGCCGCCAGGCGCTCACGTACCGCGTCGGCCGCGGCCAGGAGGTCCTCATACCGGTCGTCCGCCTGACCGTAAATCTCCGCCACCACGCTGGCGATGACCGGCGGGCCAGGCGGAGTCTCGACCAGCTTCATCCGCGCCCCGTGTCGATCGGCAATCCGCTGCAGGTCGTTCCGCAACCGCAGCCCAATCCCATGGCTCTGCAACTCGCGGTGCTTCTTGCCTGCCAGGTTGATCCGCACTTCGGCCACGTTGTCCCCCTGACGCAGATAGTAGTGCCGCACCAGGCCGTTGAAGTCCATCGGCGAGGCCAGCCCCACATAGCTCGTATACTCGCTCACCTCGGGCACGTGCGCCAGGTAGTCCTCCACTTGGCGCACCGCCGCGTCGGAACGTTCCAGCGTGGTCCCTTCGTCGAAATCCAGCACCAGCAGCAGTTCGTTCTTGTTGTCGAACGGCAGCATCTTCAGCGGCACGCTCCGCACGGCAGCCAATCCCATCGCCCCGAATGTCAACAGGACGATCACCAGCAGGAACGACCAAGCCACCGCGCGCGAGTGCAGCAGTGGCGCCATCAACGGATAGAACACCTTGTACAGCCGTGACTGCTTCACGGTTTCCATGTCGTGCGGATCGTGCTCGGCGTGCGCACCCCCCTCGGTGTATTTCCGCCGCAGCGCGTGATACGCCAGCCAGGGCGTGATCGTAAACGCCACCAGCATCGACATCAGCATGGTCACCGGCACGTTCAGGGCCATCGGCCGCATGTACGGGCCCATCATTCCCGTGATGAAGAACATCGGCAGAAAGCTCACGATCACCGCCAGGGTGGCCGTGATCAACGGCGGCCGGATTTCGGCCACCGCCTCCAACACGATCCGCCGCGTGGCCTTCTTCCGCAGGGCAAAGTGCCGCGCGATGTTCTCCACGTCCACGATCGGATCGTCGACCAGCAACCCCAGCGACAGGATCAGGGCGAACAGCGTCACCCGGTTGATCGTGAAGCCCAACAGCAGGTTCACCACCAGCGTCAGGCCGAAGACCACGGGCACGGCCACGGCCACGATCAGCGCTTCGCGCCAGCCCAGGCTCAAGGTCAGCAGCGCCACCACGATCACGATCGCCACCGCCAGCCCTTCCACCAACTCGTTCACCTTCTCGTTGGCGGTCAGGCCGTAGTTTCGCGTGACGACCAGCTCCATGTCGTCCGGCACCATGCTTCGCCGCAGGTGCTCGGCCTCGCGGAATACGGCCTTCGCCACCCACACGGCGTTGGAACCTTTCTTCTTGGCAATCGCCACAGTCACGGCCGGCTGCGACTGGTGTCCAGCGCCGGCCGACTCGGCCGCCACGGCGGCGTGCGGTTGCTCCTCGCCCAGCAGCGTGCCGGGGAAGTACTCGTGCTCGGTGAAGCCGCGCGCCGGACCCCAACCGTGCCGCACGTAGTTGGTCACTTCCTCGGGGCCGTCGACCACCGTGGCTACGCTCTTCAGATACACTGGCTGGCCATCGAACACGCCCACGACCAGATCTTCCAACTGCCGCGGATCGGAAAACGGCAGGCCCGCCTCCACGCGCACCGTCACGTCGCCGCTGCGGAAATCGCCGGCCGTCTGCCGCACGTTCGAGGCTTGGATCGCGCGCTGCAGTTCCAGCGGCGAAACGTGATACGCGGCCATGCGGTCGGGGTCCATCAGAACCTCGACCACGCGCGGCCGGCCGCCCACCACATACGCGCGCGATACGTCGCTCACGGCCGCCAGTCGCTGCGCCAGCTCTTCCCCGACACGGCGCAAGGTCATGTCGTCCACACGCTCTGCCCCGCGTCCCCCCTTGCCGGTCAGGGTCAGGGTGGCCACCGGCACGTCGTCGATCTCCACCGGCTTGACGACCCAGCCCGTCACGCCGGGTGGCACCAGATCCAGGTTCTCGTCCAGCTTCTTGTACAACTTGACCAGACTTCGTTCGCGGTCCTCGCCCACGTAGTAGCGCACGGTGATCACCGCCTGGTCGGCGCGGCTCATCGAATACACGTATTCCACGCCGTCGATCTGGTAGAGGATCTTCTCCAGCGGCGTGGTCACCAACTGCTCGACCTCGGCCGCCGTGTGGCCGGGATAGCTCACGTAGACGTCGGCCAGCGGCACGACGATCTGGGGATCCTCCTCGCGCGGCGTCAGGCCCAGCGCCGTCAGCCCCACGACGGTGGCCAACAGGATGAGGATCACCGACAGATTGGATTCGAGAAAGGCCTTGACGATGCTATTCGTGAAATGGTGCTCGCTGGCGTCAGGGCGGTAGGACTGCTCAACCATGATTCGCCTCCTGCGCTACAACGGCCGCCCCGCGCAGGATCACCTGCTCTCCCTCGCGCAGCCCGGAAAGTACCTCCACGCTCGGTTCGCCCGTCCAGCTTCCCGCCAGGGTTTCGACTTCTTCCGGGATCTTTCGCCCCACGCGAATGGCACGCCGCGTGGGTTGGCCATCTTGCAGCACCTCCACCAGATCCAGTTGGCCCACATGCCGCACCGCCCGCCGCGGAATCACCAGGACCTGTTCGCTGGCCAGCGGAATCAGGATTCGTCCGAACATGCCCGTATAAATCCCGCTGGGACACGGTCCCGTCACCTTCACCTGGAAGGAACGGCTGGCCGACTGAGCCTCGGGCACGATCTCGCTGATCGTGCCGCCGCAGGTCTTGTTCAGACCTTCCAACCGGACCGGGATGCTTTGGCCTACCTGAAGATGCTGTGTCAGCGACTCGCGCACGCTGGCCACCAGTTGCATCCGGCTGGGATCAAACAGCGTGACCAGGATCTGGCCCGGCACGACCATGTCGCCCACGTCCACACGCTTGTCGATCACCACGGCGTCCATGGGCGCGCGCACCGTGGCCCAATCCAGGGTCGCACGCACTTCGTTCACCACCTCCTGTGTGCGCCGCAACTCGGCGTCTGCCGATCGCAGCGCCGTGAGCGTCCGGTCGTATTCCTGCTGACTAACGGCCTTGGACTTGACCAGCGAACCGAATCGCTTCTCGTCGAGTATGGCCTGGGCCTGGGCCGCGGTTGCCATGGCTGCCGCCGCTTCCGCTTGCTGCAACTTCGCGCGCAGGTCGGTGTCGTCCAATCGCACCAGCACTTCGCCCGCCGCGACCTTCTGCCCGGCCTTCAGCTTGGCCTCGACCACGCGCGCCATGAGCTTTGAGCCGAGGCTCGTTTCGTGCACCGCCCGGATTGTGCCTACCGCCGATTCCGACAAGGGAACCTGCAACCGTCGAACCGCAATCACCACCCCCCCGGGCGACTCCACCGCCTTCGCGGCGCCGGCCGACGGAGTGACCTTGGGCTCGAAACGGCCAGCCAACCACAGCAGCAAAAAGGCCACTCCGACCGTGAACGTGACCGCCACCAGAACGCGGCCCAACAACTGGGCCCAACGACTCACGGTTTGGGAAGGATGAGGCATAATCGCCCTCACGAGGGACAGGGTGGGAGATCGTCTATTTGGTATCTTGATGCGCGAGCTAAGGATTGCGTTACGCCACACCTCTTGGGATGACCGAGGGCAATCCCGCAAGGCGTCCGACGGTGCGGCTCCTTCGGTGAGGGGGAGGCCCGGCGCTGGCTGCTACGGGGCGAGGAGTGCACGCAGGAGTTGGCCGGCCTTCTTGCCGATGCCCGGCTGGCGGCTTTCGCGTGGGCCGGCTACGTTGAGCACTGTCACACGGTTATCGGTCAGCCATTGTCCAATTTCCGCCAACGGCCGCGGCTGATCCAGATCGATCGACAGGCAGGGCTTGGCGTGACGCAAGGCCAGCCGCACGGTCAACTCCGTGCCGCCATCCGGGGTGCCCTGGCAGAGAACGATCGTGGCATCGCTATCCAACACATTGCGTTCCGTACGTACCGCATAGTCCGCCGCTTCAGTCTCACAGAGCAGATATCGGGCGGCGATCGGCCCGTCTTCGGCCAGGCGGCCGCGCGGGCACCACCCCCCATGGCCAATCCCGAGTTCGATGGCCACATCCAAGGCCGCGCGATCGACACCGGTCTGTCCGCCGGAAACGATCTTCAATAGCCGACAGTCCCGCGGTTCAGCCATCGTTCCTGGAGTCGGTCCCAAGATGGTTCGGCGATTCTCATGCCTGGTCGCACAGACTCGTTGCGGCGGTTCTCAACGGCGATAGCCAGGACCGGGGCGGTTGGTCAGGGTGTTGGCCGGCTCGCCGTCGGGCAACACCAAGGCCGTGCCCGGGGCCAGATAGTCGCAGTCGTCGCCGATTTTCTCCCGGTTCAATTCCCAGATTTCGCTCCAACGTGCTGCCTTGCCCAGTTCGTAGCGAGCGATGTCGTAAAGCGTATCCCCTTCTTCCACCACGTATACACGGCGGTTGCCGTGCTGGACCTGCGTGCTGGCCGTCATCATGCGGCCAGCCGACGGCCGGTGACGGCCAGGTTTCGGACACAAGTCAGGGTACTTCTTCGTCAGTTCCTCGGCAGAGGGTGCCAACACGATCGTGCCCACCTGCAACCGGTCCTCGCGCCCGTCTCGGTCCCGGTTCAACTCGGCCAAGGCCTTGAAGTAGGCCCCGGTACCATAGAGCTTCTCGGAAATCACCCAGTAGCTGTCGTTCGGCTGCACCTTGTAGGTGCCATCTTCCCGCCGCCCGTGGCCGGCGTGCCGTCGTGGGGCGTCAGGGAGCATGCCTGCCGGGCGCGGTGATCCGGGACCGTCACCGGCGTTGCCGTATCCGAACCGCGGAATCGAGCCGGGGGGCGGCATGGTCGCGCCGGCCGAGTTGGCATTGGCCGCGTAGCGATTCAGCAGCGGGTCGGATTCGACGAGACGCGGCGGCGGAGATGTCCCACCTAACTGGCCACGCAGCGGATTATCGATCAAGTCGCGCGCGTTGGGCTCGTCGCGCGGTGTGGGCGGTGGCGGCATCTTGCCCGGCGGCAAAGCGCCGGCTAGTCCCGTCGCCCCCTGCGCACCCGGCCCGGGTTGGTGCAGTGCGTGGCTGTGGAGCGGATCACGCACGCCAAACTGCGTTGCTCCGCCTTGTGGTCCTGCCGCGGTGGGCATCGGCGGCCCTGGCCGACCAGCCAAGGACGAACCCGGCGTGCCAGGCTTGTCCCGATCCGAGGCAAAACTCCAACGGCCAGGCTCGCCGCCAGGCTTCGACGGCGGCAGATTCGCCGCCATCACCGTAGGTTCGCTCGGGACCTTCTTGTCGTGCGGTTTCTTGCCGTCCATCGGCTGCGGTCGATCATGATCCTTAGCCTTGTCCGGGCCGCTGTCGCCGGCCAGCATCGGCCCCGGCTCAATCTGGCGTCTTGAGTTCATTCGCAAGATCACGACCCCGCCCAGCACGACCATTAGCGAGAGGATGATCGTCAGGCCGATCTTGATTTCCTTGCCAAACGACTTGTGCGCCGTGTCCTCGCTGTCAAAGCCCTCGTCGTCGGGGAGATACTCATCCTGCCCTGATCCGTCGAACGTCCTATCCTTGGACATCGCTTCCTGCTCACTTTCTTTCAGCCACTCGCAGCTTGGCACTCCGTGCGCGGGGATTGCGAGCCGTCTCGTCCGCGCTGGCTGTGATGGGTTTCCTCGTCAAGACCTGCATCCGCGGATCGTCGCGCAAGGCCTCCTTGACACGCCGATCTTCCAGTGAATGAAAACTGATGATCGCCAGGCGTGCGCCCGGTCGCAGATAGTCGGGAATCCGCCGCAAGGCAATCTCCAGGGACCTAAGCTCGTCGTTCACCGCGATCCTCAATGCCTGGAAGGTCCGCGTAGCCGGATCGATTCGTCCCGCACGTGGGCCGGGAATCGCACGCCGCACCAACTCCGCCAATCCGGCCGCCGTGTGGATTGGTTTCTTCCGTCGCTCTTCCACGATCAGTCGGGCAATGCGGCGACTGAATCGCTCCTCGCCATAGGCGTAGATCAGGTCGGCCAGGTGCGCCGCGCTCAGCCGCTCGACTAGTTTCCAGGCCGGCTCGCCGCGCGTGGGATCGAAGCGCAAGTCCAGCGCGCCCTCCGAAGAGAAGCTGAACCCACGCTCTCGGTCGGCCAATTGGTCGCTGGACATCCCTAAATCGAGCAGCATGCCGTCGATGGCCTCGATCTGCAGTTCCTGGAGAACCTCAGGAAGGTCGCAGAAGTTACCATGCATCGGCTTGACGGGCAAGGCTGGTAAATTCCGCTGGGCGGCCTCGATCGCCGCCGGGTCGCGGTCCATGCCGATCACTAGCCCACCTGGCGTGACTCGCTCAGCCAATGCCCGCGTATGCCCTCCTCCCCCTAGAGTCCCATCCGCCATGATCGCCCCCGGTCGCGGCTGCAACCATTCCAGAATTTCGTCCAGCAGGACGGAAACGTGAACAGAGCTATCCATGAACTGCCTCTCGGTCCTTCCTTTGCTCGCGTCAGTGGCTCCTCTCCCTAAAGGAGCGAGCTCCACAGCGCCTCGTACTTTCGCACCATCGACTGGATGGTAAATGCCTGCTCAACTCTAACTCGATTAGATTGACCAAGTTGCGCTGCCAGATCGCGGCCCTGGATTAACGCCGTGATCTTGTTGGTCAGACCCTCTCGGTCGCCAAAGGCCACTACTTGCGACGCAGCATGGGGGCCCAGCACCTCTCGCACACCCTCGACGTCGCTACTCACAACCGGCAAGCCACTGGCCATCGCCTCCAGGATCACATTAGGCATGCCCTCCCAACGGCTGGGGAGCACAAGCAAGCGGCTGGCGGCGAGGATCTCGCGCACATCCGACCTGTGACCCACGAAGTGCACACGATTCGACACCCCCAGGGTGGCGGATTGTCGCTCCAGTCGAGCATGTTCCGGTCCGTCACCAACCAATAGCAGGTCATGGTTGGTCGCCCTGGCAAGCCAGGTCGGGCACGAATCCAGTAACCAGTCCAGTCCTTTCTGGTGATCCAATCGCCCAACGAAAGTCACCGCTTCATGCCCCGGAGCCAGCCCCAGGGATCGCAAGTCACACGCCGTGCCGGGATACTGGGTCAGGTCGATGCCGTTAGGAATCACGGCCAGCTTTCGCTTTGGAAGATGCCCCCGAGTACGCGAAAACTCGGCCACATCTTGGCTGACACAGACGTGTCGGGCGACGAGCCCATCGGTCAGGCGTTCGATCCACGGTCGCCACGGCCCGCCGTGACGTTGGGCAACGCGAATTCCGCTCACCACCACCGGAACCCCTGCCGCCCAACCGGCCAGCCGGCCTAACACGTTGGCGTGAAACAGGAATGTCTGGAGGATCTCCGGACGCTGGACTTGCAACTCATGCGTCAGGCGTCGCAGGGTGATCGGGAAGTCGATGGCCCGTCGAGCCCGAAGAAAGTGGATTGGAATCCCGGCGTCCTTGAGCCGCACGACGCATCCCTCGCGCCCCGATGCTGGCGGTGCGGCCAGGCAGTAGACTTCGGGGGTAAAATGGGCTGGGTCCAGTCGGACCGCTAATTCCACCAGGCAGCGTTCGGCTCCCCCGGGATTGAGATCGGTGATACACAAGGCAACGGGGTGGACAGGCATGAATACGCCCCTGCCATGCATGGGGCCGAAAACGTATACTCTTGGATTCCCAGGCTGATCTCCACGAGTGGGGGGGCTTCCCTTCCACCCTCGCTGAACGCCCGCAGACCATAGCATAAGCCGGATGTCTGAACTCGACCAATACGATTACGATCTACCCCGCGATTTGGTCGCCCAAGAGCCTCTGCCCCATCGGGCTGACGCCCGCCTGCTGCTCGTAGATCGTGCGGCCGGCGAATTGGCGCACAGCCATGTCCGGGACTTGCCTGAACTGCTCCGCGCAGGTGATTGCCTGGTGCTGAACGATACTCGCGTGGTTCCGGCTCGGCTCGAAGGCTTTCGAACCAACACTCGAGGGTACTGGCAGGGGCTGTTCCTGGAAGCAGACGCCGATCGTCATTGGCACCTGCTCGGCAAGACACGGGGCCATCTGGCCGTCGGCGAACGTGTGACGCTGCTCAACGTCCACAGCGACGAGGACGTGCAACTGGAGATGCTGGCTCAGCAGTCCGACGGCTCGTGGGTGGCTCGACCGCTGTCCGACCAGGAGACGTTTGCGTTGCTGGATCGCGTGGGGCGAGTTCCTCTGCCCCCCTACATTCGCAAGGGCGAGATGCTGGAATCGGACCGTCAGAACTATCAGACGGTCTTCGCTCGGAACCCCGGGGCCGTGGCTGCCCCCACGGCCGGGCTGCATTTCACAGGACGGTTGCTGGAGCAACTCCAGGCCCGGGGGGTGCATCTGTGCATGCTGACCCTGCACGTCGGCGCCGGTACGTTTCGGCCCGTCACTACCGAACGACTCCAAGACCATCCCATGCACGAGGAATGGGGGCAATTGACGTCGCAGGCCGTGGCCCAGATCCAGGCATGCCGGGCGGCGGGCGGTCGAGTGGTGGCCGTGGGCACGACGGCTGTTCGGCTCCTGGAATCGGCCGCGGCTGGCGGCCAGTTGCAACCCTTCAGCGGCCAGACCAACCTCTTCATCCGGCCACCGTATGAGTTTCGTGCGATTGATGCCATGCTGACCAACTTCCACCTGCCCAAGACCACACTCCTGGTCCTGGTGCGCACCTTCGGGGGCGATGGGTTGATCCGTCGTGCCTATGAGGAGGCGATCCGTGAGCGTTACCGCTTTTACAGTTACGGCGACGCGATGCTGATCGTGTAGGCGGCGTTGTGCCTGGCCTTTTTTGCCCCTCGCCAGTCGTCCTCCGGCCCGATAGACTTACCTCATCGGTCCGTGTGTCCCGTTCTCACTTCGTAACGCGTTCCAGATCCTGCAATTCCCAGAACCTATCCCAGAACTGCCCCAGCCCAGCATGTCCGAAGTTCACACCGAGCGCGTTCTGGTCGTACCCACCGCCCTGTTTCACCGCTTGGGGCATTTCCAGGGTTTCAGCGGCGACGTCCAGCGATACGTGGATGAATTGCTGCGGCCGGAGAATACCAGCTATCGGCCGCGCAAGGAGGTCGAGCAGGATCCGAGCTACAAGCAACTGATTCCCTACATGATTCTCCGCCACTGTGACGGTGACGGCCGTCAGCAGGTCTTTCAGTACACACGCGGAACCGGTCAGGGCGAGGGGCGTTTGCACCGCAAACACAGCGTCGGCATCGGCGGACACATTTCTTCGATCGACGTCGGCCAGGAAGCCTCGTCCAATGCCTTCCAAGAGGGGATGCGCCGCGAACTGGAGGAAGAAGTCATCGTCGACTCGCCTTTCAGCACTCGCTGCGTGGGCATGATCAACGATGACGCCACCGAAGTAGGACGTGTTCACTTGGGAGTAGTCCATATGCTAGACCTGCAGCAACCCCGAGTCCGGCCACGCGAGCCGGACATCCTGCAGTGCGCATTTCGACCGGTGGAGGAAATCCTGGCCGATCTGGCCGGTTTCGAAACCTGGTCCCAGATCTGTCTTCAGGCGCTGTTTCAACGCCCTCCATCGTGATTCAGACCCCTGTCTATCTCGATAACCACGCCACAACGCGCGTCGATCCGCGCGTCGTGGAGGTCATGCTCCCCTTCTTCACCCAGCAGTACGGGAACGCCGGCAGCACGACACACGCCTTGGGATGGGAAGCCAAGCGCGCTGTGGACGAAGCCCGCGAGTGCATCGCCGCTGCAATTGGTGCCCAGGCCCGGGAGATTGTATTCACCAGCGGGGCCACCGAGAGCAACAATCTGGCCCTGCAAGGTGTGGCTCAACGCCTCGCGGGCAAAAGGCGGCACATCGTCAGCGTCGTCACCGAGCACCCGTCCGTGCTCGACCCGCTCAAACGCTTGGTGCAGAGCGGATTCGAAGTGACATTGTTGCCGGTCGTGTCTGCTCCTAGTCCGGAGGCGGGGTGCATTGCGCCCGGCCAAGTCGAGGCTGCCCTGCGCGACGACACGCTCTTGGTCTCGATTATGTTGGCCAACAACGAAGTCGGTGTCATCGCTCCTTTGACGCAGATCGGCCTGCTTTGCCGGCAGCGCGGAGTGTTGTTGCATACCGATGCTACGCAGGCCGTAGGCAAGATCCCCGTCGATGTCCAGCAACTGCCGGTGGATCTGTTAAGCTTCTCGGCCCACAAGCTGTACGGGCCCAAAGGTGTGGGCGCCTTGTACGTTCGCCGCCGCACACCCCATATTCGACTGCAGCCGCTGCTGGAGGGCGGAGGTCAAGAAGGCGGCCTGCGCAGCGGTACTTTGAACGTGGCTGGAATCGCGGGATTCGCCCGGGCCCTGCAACTCTGCCGGGAGGAAATGCCACACGAGTCGGCTCGTCTGCGGCAGTTGCGCGATCGGCTCTACACGGGACTTCAGCAGCGACTGGCGCAAGTAACGCTCAACGGTCCCACCTTGGACCGGCCGGAACTGCGACTGCCGGGCAATCTGAACGTGAGTTTCGCCCAGGTTGACAGCGAATCCTTGCTACTGAGTGTGGCTACGCTGGCCCTCAGTTCCGGCAGTGCCTGCAGTTCTGCCGATCCAGCTCCCAGTCATGTGCTACAGGCATTGGGGCTCAATCCGGAGGTCTGCCGGACAAGTGTCCGTTTCGGTTTGGGCCGCTTCACCACGACTGAGGAAATCGACTATGCCCTGGACGCCCTTGGCGAAGGCGTGCTGCGGCTCCGAGCCATGGGCGGCGGGGGTGTTGCTTCCCCCTTGGTGTAGCGGATTGCCCCGCCTTGGCCGCCGGCAACGTGCGGAGTAGGATTACAGCAAGTGAGTCTTTCCCCGGGCGCGAGGGCCGCGAATTTGCGAGGCCTGCCCAGCAATTATCACGGAGCACAAGGATCCCATGGCCGTCACGTTGACCGAAACTGCCGCCGAAGAGATCAAGCGGATCATGACGTCGCAGGAGTTGGATGAGACAACCGTCTTGCGCATGGGCATTGCCGGCGGGGGATGCCACGGTCTGCAATACTCGCTCGGCTTCGACACGGAATATCAGCCGGCGTTGGACTCGCGCTACGATCATCACGGCGTATCCTTGGTCGCACGCAAGAAGGTCGCTCTGCATCTGGACGGCACCACGATCGACTTCCTCGACGGCCCCATGGGCCGCGGTTTCGCCATCGAGAACCCCAGCTATCCTAGCGGCGGCGGCTGCCCGGGCTGCGGCCATCATTGAGCTTGGCCGGTGGGATGGTCACGGTACGTCTGGAGCGGTGCCTCCACCCCATCGCCGTTCACCCACCCTCTTCCTCTGGGAAGAGCATCGAATCGGCGAAGATCCGCTGGAAATCGGCGCAGCACGACAGGTCGACATGTTCGGTACGGCGTGCTAGCTCGTCGGCCAGACGTCGTGCCTGTTGCGACAGGGCCACCAACTGTGCGCCAGCCAGCGACGTGTTGCCCTGGTAGCGGATCCGGTGTCGCGGCACCGCGCCGGGCAGCAGTCCGATCCGTTGCGCATTGTTGCGGCGGATGAAATTGCCAAACCCGCCGGCGATCAGCACGCTTTCCAGGTCTTGGGGCGTCAGGCCGGCTCGTTG
This sequence comes from uncultured Planctomycetales bacterium, assembly GCA_937889015.1. Classification (GTDB taxonomy): domain Bacteria; phylum Planctomycetota; class Planctomycetia; order Pirellulales; family Thermoguttaceae; genus CALARR01. The sequence goes on from CALARR010000223.1 coordinate 40,479, forward strand.
GAGCAGGATTGTGATTCCGGCCCGAATCGCACCACTGGCCAACTGCAGCTCGCGCACGTCTCGCTGCGTCAGCAGAACGGCCCGCCCTGTGCTCGTCTCCTCCGCCATCGCCACGCAAAACGCCGGCCGGCCCTCATGCTCCACCAGGCGCTGGGCCAGATCATCGGGCACAGGCTGCGCAAGCTGATCGCGACCCAGCAAGCGGCCCTCGGGCGTGATGACCCCGTGCCGCAGCAGTTCGGCGGCCAGGTCGATCAGTCCCGACCCGCAAATTCCCCGTGGCGCCACGTTGCCGATCACGTTGATTCGCAGATGGTCGTCGATGACCACCTTCTCTATGGCGCCGGTGCTGCCGCGCATACCATGCGTGATCCGGGCACCTTCGAAGGCCGGGCCCGCAGCCGTCGAGGCGGCCGCAAGTCCTTTCGCTGCCAGCACAATTTCGCCGTTGGTGCCGATGTCAACCAGGAGGCTGGGCCCCGGTTGCTCGCCCAGAGCCGTCGCCAGAATGCCGGCCACTGTGTCGCCGCCCACGAATCCGCCGATCACGGGCATCACCACCGCGCGTCCTCGGCGATGGATTCTTAGACCCAACTCCTCTGCCGGCAGCCAGAGCACCCCGCCGCCTGCCGGCACAAAGGGCACTTCCCCCAGTGGTTTGGGGTCGATGCCGCAGACCAGTTGTTGCATGGTCGTGTTGCCAGAGAGGGTGATCTCATAGATCTCATTCCGTCCCGCGCCAGTTCGCTGCCCAAGCTGGCCAACCATTTCGTCAATGGCCGCGACCACGCTCTGCCGCAGTTGCTCCAACCCCTCGGCCTGCCGGCAATGCAGAATCCGCGACAACACGTCGTCGCCGATGCGGGTTTGAGGATTCAATTGGGCCACCACGTCCAGCGGTTCCCCCGACCGTAGGTCCAACAACGAGGCAACCAGCGTGGTGGTCCCCACATCGACGGCCACGGCGTAGGCACGCTGTGCGGTGTTGCCTGGTTCGAAGTCGATCAGTGTCCCGTCGAGTTGTACGGCTGTGCCACAGAAGCCTTGTTGCCGCAGTCGGCTGGGCAATTCCTGCAGCAGCGTCAGAGGAACTTCCAGGGATCCCAGCACGCGCTGCAAACGCATCAGGTCCGGGGCATCGTCATTACGGCGCGGAGGATCAAGTTGGACATAACGCTTGAGTACTGCCGGATCGACTGCTTCCAATCCAACACTTTCAGCATGCGCCAGAATCTTGTGATACGTCGCCAGGAGAGTTGTCTCGGGCACCTCGACTCGGGTCGGACCGGTGGCCCGGGACTGGCAGGCCAAACGGTAACCGTCCGCCAGTTCGGTTGGAGAAAAGGCCCGCAACTCTGTGGCGGTCGGTTCGGCCGCCCCTTCACGTATGCGCACGCGACACTTGCCGCACACGCCTTCGCCGCCGCACGGCAGATCCAAGGGAACGCCGCTGATCGCCGCCGCCTCGATTAGCCGAGTCCCTGGGAGAACGTAGGCCGTCGGTTTGTCCGCCGCGGTTTGGGCCGGTGCCGCCAGGGGCCGATCGGTGGTCGTCTTCTCTAGCCGTGAGTCGGCCAAAGACTGGAATCGGACCGGTACCTCAACATCACGCATGACGGGCGTCTTCCTTCCCTTGGCTGGCCGGCCACCAGCTTTGCCTTAAACCGCCAAGGCCAACTGTTCAGTGACCGGGACCAGCCGATCTGGAAAAAGGTTTTTCGGTCCAGCTTCAAGATCCGCGCGGGGCTTGGCTTAATGCGCCACGCGGTCCTTTTCCTTTTCGGGCTGTTCCGCGGCCTCCTGCAAAAGCTCGATGAGCTTGCCGGCCGTGGGTGTGAAGAGTTTTCGCGAACGGTGAATGATGCCGATCGGACGGCGCAGTTCCGGGGCGATCAACCGCACTACGGCCAGGGTACCGCTATGAGCTTCGCGGCGCACCGTGGGCTCGGGCAGGATACTAACCCCGGCCCCAATCTCCACCGCCTGCTTGATGGTCTCGATGTTGTCAAACTCCATCACATTGTGAATTGACACCGATCGCTGCCGCAGAAAGCGGTCAATCTCCTTGCGGATGCTCAGGTCGCGATCAAAGCTGATGAAGTCTTCGCCTTCCAAGTGTTCGGCCGTCACTGCGTCGCGCTTGGTCAGCGGATGCTCTGGATGGCAAACGACCACCATCCGCTCCGATCGCAGGGGAATGACACTGATCTCCGGGGATGCCGTCGGATAGGAGATGATTCCCAGATCGACACCGGAGTTGAGCACCGCTTCGTACACTCGATTAGGGTGCAGATACTCGAGGCGTACGCGGGCCTTGGGATATCGCCGCATGAATTCCTGCATGCACAGTCCCATGTCGTGCAGACCGACCGAATAGATGGCGGCCACGCGCACCACTCCCGTGATTTCCATACGCAACGAGCGAACCCGAGCCTCCACCGAGTCGTATAGCTCCAGCACCTCCCGAAAGCCTTCGTAGCAGGCCTGGCCCTCAGGCGTCAGGACAAACGGTCGCTTGCTGCGATCGACCAGTTGGATGCCAAAATGCCGTTCCATGCGATGCACGGACTGCGTGGCGGCGGACTGACTCACCTCATTGGCGGCCGCCCCGCGTGAGAAGCTCTGGTGCTGCACGACATCACAGAAGATTCGCAGAGTCTCGATGTTCATAAGGGAACATTATCATAAGCACTGCTTATTCTCAAGTCGCCGTCCTCGTTTTTGTAGTAATTCGACGACGCCTCAGGACTTGTGTACCGCAAATAGATGCAGGAGTAGCTTTTGAAAGTGGTGCCCTAATGGTTGTTGCTTAAGGGGATGGATGCGATGGGGCGGTCGGGCCCAACAGCCAGAGTCTGTTCGGGTGGCGAGCCGCCCCTCAGAGATCCCCGTCCAGACCGAAGTTGTTCGCGAACAGGTCAGCCAGGGCGTTCAAGGCCTTGTCGGCATCGGGCCCCTCGGCAGACAACTGCAGACGCGTACCGGAAGGGGCGCCCAGCGAGAGCAAATCCATCATGTTCCGCGCATCTGCGATCTTCCGACCGTGGTGAATCTGCAGGCGGGATTGGAACTGGCCGGCCAACTTCACGATCGCCAGGCAGGGTCTGGCGTGAAGACCGGGCGCGTGGCTCAGAAGCACCTCACGGATCATCGGCTTGTCCATTATCTGCTCCCGGCGTGCACACTGTTCAGTTCAGGCGGCACGGAGTTCCGTCGTTCTGTGGTGATGCAGACTCGGGTCACCATTTCTTCCACCGCCAAACCAGACGCACTAAAGCCACCGACAGCAGAGCCAGGCAGAGGATTACCCAAAACATCGCCGGATGATCCTTGCCCGGAAAATTGACATTCATCGAGAAAATACTCACCACCAGCGTAGGGAGCATGATGGCGATGGTGATGATTGTCAGGGTCTTCATCAGCCAGTTCAGGTTATTGCTGACGATCGAGACCCTGGCGTCCATCATGCTTGCCAGAATGTTGGAGTAGATCGAGGCCTGCTCGTAGCACTGGCTGTTCTCGATCAGCAGGTCATCGATCAACTCGAGATTCTCGGGTGTTAGCCCGATCTTGGCTGCGCTGTTTTTCAGCCGCTCAATGAGTCGGCTGTTGGAACTGATCGCGTTGAGGTAGTAGACCAGGCTCTTTTCGAGGCTGAACAAGTTCAGGAGGTACTTGTTCTGCATCGACGTGTTGATCTGGTCCTCCAGCGACTCGGAGACTGCGTTGATGACTTTGAGGTGGCCTTCGAAGTGATAGATCGAGCTGTACACGATCTTCAGGAACAGGTCCAGGAGCGAGCTGACCCGGGTGTATTGCTTGCCCTCAAACAGCGATACGTCCTCCGACAGAACCAGCACCAGTTTGTCGGAAAACAAGAACATGCCCATTGAGGAGACTCGGAACACGAACTCGTCTTCACTGGAGTAATTCTTGGGTCGCTTGAGAATGGCCGCCAAGTGCTCCGGTTCGAATTCCAATCGGGCCTGTTCGTCCGGGTCCAAGGCCGACGCCAGCGTGTGCTCGTCGAGCTTGAGTGTGTCGCACAAATAGCGGCGTTCGCCCTCGTCAGGGTTTATGTAAAGCAATATATTGGGGGGGGCGCTGCCGTTGTGCGCGACCTTCCCTTGTGCCAGTTCCAACTGCCTGAGCATTGCTTCGTGCCTGCATTTTCAGCTTGGGGCGTGGCTCCGGGGCAATCCCGGAGAATTGGTCCGGATTGGAGTGTCAAGAAACTATCCAAATATAGAACCGGCCAGACGCCGCGCCGAGGCCCTTTGTCACCCGTTTGCAGGGCGGGGGGGCCTGGCACTGCCCGGGGGGCGATTCAGATAGGCTCTGTCCATACGGCACCCATTCGCGTGGCGGAATGAGCCCGCGTCTGCATGGCCATGAGGTGATTGCTCAGGAGAGAACCTTGGGACAGTGGAGCGGCCTCGGGACAGTTGGAACCATGTCGCCAGTCACGGGTTGGGCAGACGCCACGCTCGGACGCGATTCACGACATTGGCTCTTCCAGGGTGATCCATTCCGGTACTCGTTGCACATTGCCTTGGCGGTCGACCACCGCCAGGACGACGTGGCCGACGGCGAGCACTTCTTCGCCACGGCAGAGGTGGTATTCGTGTTCGATTTTTGCTGGCGTGATCCGCGCTACACGTGTCCGTAGTCGCAGGAGGTCGTCGTAACGGGCTGGTCGGCGAAAGCTGCACTCGGCACGGACCACGACGACCAGTACCCCCTCTTCCTCCATCTTTCGGTAGTTTCCGCCAGAGGCGCGCAGCAGTTCCGTCCGCCCGATCTCGAAATATGTGAAGTAATAGCCGTGGTGCAGAAAGCCCATGGGGTCCGTCTCTTGATAGCGGACGCGAATCTCGATCTCGTGCTCACGAAGCATTGCGATCCCCCTCCTACAACTCCTGGTTGACTGCCTGGACCCGCAGGACTGTCCGATTGATCACCGTCTTACCCATGTGGGTGGTTGTTGCTGCGTCACGCGGCAGTCGTTTGGTGCCCGAGTGCAGCCGGTTGCTATGGTAGCGTAAGGGGGCAGTTGGGCAAAGTCGGTGAACCGTACACCCGCTGGCGTCGCATGCTCGGGGGCATTGCGGGCGGAGACCGCTCTCCATCCCGATGTCCAGGAAATTGACCGCAGGTCTGGCACGTGGCATACTATCCAACTCCCGCCACGCTTCTCCTGCCGCAAAATTGGAGACTTTGTGCATGACTCTGCCGCTCACCCGCCGCGATTTTCTTGCCGTTTCCGGTGCTTTGGGAGCTGGTTTACTGACCACTCCAGACATTGCTTCGGCGGCTACCTACCGCACCAAGCTGCGCAAGTCGCTGATTGGCAAGCCTGACGAGAAAGTGCTCAGAGAGTGGAAGGCTGCCGGGATCGAGGGCATCGAATCTAATGACAAGGCCGTCTCCGTGGAGCAGGCAGCCCAGTCGCGGCAGATGGCCGAGAAGTTGGGTATGCCCATTCACTGCTTGCTACGCGGCTGGATGAACTTCAATAGTCCGGACCCAGCCGTGGTCGACAAGGAGATTGCCGAACTGACCGATACCTTGCGGTCTGTGGCCGCCTACGGGGCGGGGGCCATGCTGCTGGTGCCGTGCAAGGTAGGTGGCAGGCCCTTGGCGCCCAGCCCGGATATGCCGATGCCCATGCCCTGGGAATTCGACATCGAGTTTGACGAGAAGACTTGCCACGTGAAACGGGTCGTGCGTGGCGACAACAGCCCCTATCAGAAGTACATCGAAGCCCAGAACTTCGCCACCGATTCCAGTCGTGCGGCGGTGCGACGGCTGATTCCCGTGGCCGAGAAGTGCCGCGTTGTGATTGCGCTGGAGAACGTGTGGAACAATCTGTGGGTCAAGCCGGCTCTGGCGCGTGCTTTTTTGGCATCGTTTGACTGCCCCTGGGTCCAGTTCTACTTCGATATCGGCAATCACCTGATCTATGCGCCATCCGAGGAGTGGATTCGCACGATGGGCAAGTTGATCGCGCGCTGTCACGTCAAGGACTTCAAACTGGCCAAAGACGGCGAGGGCAAAACGCTGGGCGGACAGTTTGTTGACATCCGCGAAGGCGATGTGAACTGGCCGGCGGTCCGTCAGGCCCTGGAAGACATCGGTTACAACGGTTGGATGACCATCGAGGGTAGCGGTCGTCTGGCACTGGAAGAGAAGAGCAAACGGCTGGATCTGATCTTTGCCGGCCGGTGAGGCCTCCGGCAAACCCGCTGCCCGCCGTGAATCACTGCACATCCCCGCCGGGACGTCGTTGTTGACCTTCTGTACTGTTGAGGCACTGTTGGAGGAGTTGCTCATGCGCTGTCATTTGCTGGCGGTCTGTGTGGGGATGGTAGCTCTGTTGACCGGCATGCAGGCCCAGTCGGCCGAGCCATTGCGTGCTGGGGTCATAGGTTGTGATACGTCGCACGTGATGGCCTTCTATGGCGCCTTGGCCGATCCCAAGGCCGAGGGCGATCTGGCCGACGTGAAGATCGTTGCAGCCTTCCCCGGGGGCACACCCGACAACCCATCCAGTTGGGACCGAGTGGAGAAATACACCGCTCAGCTTCGCGAAAAGGGCGTCGCGATTGTCGACTCGATTCCTAAGCTCCTGGAACTCGTAGACGTAGTCTTCCTGGAAAGCGTCGATGGCCGACCCCACCTGGAACAGGCTCGGCCCGTGATTCTCGCGCGCAAGCCATTGTTCGTTGACAAACCGATCGCTGCCAGCCTAAGCGATGCTCTGGAGATCTTCAGGTTGGCCAAAGAGCACAACTGTCCGATCTTCTCCAGTTCTTCCCTGCGGTTCGGAAAGTGGCGCGAAGCCAACCTGGACCCGAAGGTTGGCCCGGTCCGTGGTTGTGACGCCTGGAGTCCCTGTTCTCTCGAAGAGCATCATCCTGACTTGTTTTGGTATGGTATCCATGGCGTGGAGACTCTTTTCAGCGTGATGGGCACCGGCTGTAAGTCGGTCGTTCGCGTCCAGACCGATAGCACCGAGTTGGTCGTGGGCACTTGGGCCGACGGTCGGGTGGGAACATTCCGTGGATTACGCGATGGCAAGCGGGGCTACGGGGCCATGGTCTTTGGCGTTAAGGACAACGTGGCTTATGTGGGCGATGGTGCGCCTCGGGAGCCAACAACAGACACGAACGAAAAGGACAAGGATAAGCGACGTCGGACCCTCCCCAACTACGAGGGCTACAAGCCGCTGTTGATCGAGATCTGCAAGTTCTTCCGGACGGGCAAGCCGCCGGTCAGCGCTGAGGAGACGATCGAGATCATCGCCTTCATGGAGGCTGCCGATCAAAGCAAGCGTCAGGGTGGTTGCCCGGTGACTTTGGAGAGTGTTCTGACGAAGGCCGGATCTGCCAGGCAGTAGGACGTCCAATGTGAGACGCCAGGCGGTGACGAAAGCAGAGCCGACTGGATCGCTCACCGTCTGGTGTCGTGTGCTCCGGGCGTCAATCAGGCACGCTGGCTCAGTCGGCGTGCCTTTTTCTTCGGCCTTTGTCTCGGAGAGGCAACCTCTTGTCGGTGTTCGACCCAGGCGGTCCCCATTTGCGCAGAAGTTCCTCGTTACCGATGCGGACCCGCACCTCGCGGTTGGCTGGTTTGACCAACAAGAGGAGATGATCGCCGGGTTTAGCTGTCTGACTGCGTAAGGCAGGCCCCAGCCCCCAAGCACAACCGTTCTTGGCGACCATGGTACCCAATTTACGACCGGTGTTCGTCAAGAGGTTGAATCGCCCTACGACGTCGGTCTTGAAGTCAACGGGGACTGTAATCACGCCCCCTGAAATGGCGGCCTTCGAAAGACGGTAGGCGAGGCATACTGTTCCGTCCGGGCTTCGCCAGCAGGCATCCAAGACCTTGGGGTGTGCCACCTCGCGCCGGACGGCGATGGCTGAGTCAATCGCTTGGCGGTCGACCCTGGTGCCGACCAGAGCATAGACACTGCGCATCGCTTGGATGATGATTGGCGAGGACATGAGGGACGCGTTGAAACTGAAGGCCTTGATGCCACGCCGCGCACACAATTCCTCGAAATGAGTGCGATCCAACACGGGGCCATGTTCGTGCAGCACCTCCGCCATCCCCAGTTCCACTCCGCGCAGCACTTGTCGCCAGTCCAAATTCGCGGCCTCACGGACTAGGGTGCCGTCGACGACTATCCCTGGTGTTTGGCGGCAGAATTCCAACAACACTGAAGGTGGTGGCAGTCGCCGCCTGACACGTCGGCAGCGGCCTAGAGCTGAATGCAACCGGCTCACGTCGATCTGCTTGGCCAGCGAAAGCACCTTATCGATCATACTCCGCAGCCCATACTGCGGCAGCGAATTCAGGCGAAACCACGAGCAACGTTTGTCCAGCCAGGCGAAGTCAGGCAGCAGTTGCAGTGTCTGCAAGAGCAACGAGTCCTGCCCCGCTGCCTGAGGATGCTCGTGCACTAAACTGGTTCGAATCTGGTCGACCGTGGCCACCCCGAAGGTCTGCGCCATACGGGTGGCTGCCTGTGCCACTAACAGCGGCAATCCCGCATGCTCAGGCCGAACCGCCAAATCTTTCGATCCGACGCGAGCAATCGCCAGGGGTTGCTCACGACCAAGAGCCGCAGCGGCGAGATTCAAGGACGTCAGCGGGAGCACGGATCGTGTGATTCTTGACGATCGCAGAGTGGCCTCAAGCGAGTCGGTTGGTGATGGAAGACGCTGGCTTACAAAGGCCAGGGCCCGGTCCAATACGGGAGCGAAGACGGGTATCCCCTGGCTCCGCTTCAGTGCAAGCGCACAGACTTGGCGGACGCGCTCCCGGCTCAGCCCACATTGTTGTCCAAGACTCTCCAGGGTCTGGCCCGGCTTTCCACCCCAACCCAGATAGGCGGCCATGATGTTCCGATCGCGCGGGTTGTTCTCGGGCACGAAGATCTCTGTCAGTTCGTCCTCCAAAGGACGCTGCAAATAGTCGCTAATTGTCTGCCGCAACTGGATTAGCTGCAGGCATAATTGGGCAGGATCGGGAGGATCGGTGCGCCGCTTCAGCAGCTTGGCCATCATTTGCCACAGGGTGTCAGCCGTGTGGTCCAGGTTCCGTAACAGAGGGCCCAATCGCGGATCGTTGAAGTGGATGGGGCCGACCTCGGGCATGGCCGCCAGCGCCCGGGCTTCCGTCGTGAGACGATGGTCGAGTCGGCCTTCACGTGCGATCGTGGTCTCCAACGCACACAGCAGGTCAAGCAGGCACTTGGCCCCAAAGGCCTGGATCGACATCAAATCTCCGATCGTCCAGCCGGCCAGAGCATCCAGACGATCGCCCAGCCCGACCTGCTGCAAACAGTGACTGGTCCGATTCTCCAGTCGCAAATCCTCCAGGTGGACGCTCTTGGGGGGACGAGGGACTCTGCGCCCGTGCAGCAGAGGGGTGTGCATACCTGCAGCCACCCTCGCGACGACTAGTGCGGCTAGATCGGATATCGCGCCTGGCGTGAAATGCTCCCACACGGACTCATCCAGATTGTAGAGTCGCTGCCCTTCGAATTGCGTCCCACGTGCGAGGTGCTCAGGTATCAACTCGTCCAAGAACTCGCGGAGCGTCTGCGGAGCCAAGCGATGGCCAGGCTGCGGATAGCGATGCAACTCACTTCGCCTTCTCGACGGGTTGCCATTTGCCGATCCTTTGGATTCGGGATGGCTCGATGCGTATTCGATTGCCGAAAGCAAGTCCACCAAGCTCTTGACCCAGAACCCCCGCAACGACAACAGTTGCCCGATCGTCATGCCCGGTAAGTCCTGAGGCCGGTCCAGCAATCCGGCGCTCCGCAGGCTATTGACTGTTCGGGGATTCAACTCCAAATCAGTCATTCGCATCTGAGTTGGCAAGGCAGGCAGTCTGCAGCACAAGAGAGGGCTCGCGCTGCGCATGACTCGACCCACGGTCGCCACTACCTCCGCTGCCAACTCTTGGCAAGCCTCGGGTCCGAAATGCTCCCAGGCACGTTCGTCCAGATCGCAGAGCATCCAGGTGGAGTTGCGATCACTGCGGCAGAAGCGGGCCGGCAGAGGCACTCGCAATGCGTCGCGCAATAGGGTCGGCGCCAATCGCTGGCCAGGCCGCGGGTAACGGCACTGAGGCATGTCCGAACGCTCCAAGTTGGGGCCATGCAGCCGACACTCCGGCTGAACAGTCCTTGGGACGGCTATCGACTGGAGACAAGATGCACGACGTTGCGGCGTAGAACAAACGCCGCATGCACCCCCGAATGGGGTGGGTTTCTGCGCTTTCTCGCACAAGACACGTCTCGCCACGACTTGAAGGCGGTGGCCACCAAGGCACTATTATAGGTCAGCCACTGGACCATTCGCAAACATTATTAGCGGCAAAGAAATGCGACTTGTTCATCGTGCACCCCGCACCTTGGTCGCGTTAGCGTCCTCCGTCAGGTGTTGTGAGGGCGGGTTGTGTATATTACGCTAGTTCTCTAGGTATCCTGGGTCGCCGGGGTGAGGCAATAGTCCGAAGCGACACCACGCGAATAATCGTCCGTTCAGGTCGATACTGTAGAATGGGGACCTGTCTATCCAAAAACACAATAGACCCGTTGCCGCCCCAATCACCTTGGACCGCCCCTGTACCGTCCTACCCTAGAACCGACGAGGACTTCGGTTGGCGCACGTGTGGCTGCGGAGTGGTCCATGGCATGTGGGCACAAGGAAATGAGGGATTCTGTGTATGGCCGCCGTCGCCGATAACGTGATGCAGCGTATTCTCGACCGTCTCCAGGATCCGGACCCAGTCGCCCGACGTAACGCCGTTGCCGCACTTCGTTTGAATGCAGCATGTTCGGCGGCTACCTTGTCCGCCCTGATGCCCTTGCTGAACGACCGCGACCCGCGAGTGCGCGCGGAAGTCCGTCGTACACTGGACCTCATGCGTTCGGCGGCTGCCTGAGCGTCGCTCGCTCACGCGCGGCTTGGTCTAACCGATGTACGCGAGTCGCGCTGGGCACGACATCCGGAGGCTGTGGAACAAGATCCCCTCGTCACCTACTGGGGTTGTGACGCAGGGCGTGAGGGGCAAGACGGGCGCACCCTATTTGCTTCAGGCATCCGGAGGCTCCTTTGCCACTTGATCCGCAAGTCCACGCGTTCCTTGAGCAATTACGCGTGAGCGGTGCACCGCCACTGCACACCTTGTCGCCGGAAATGGCTCGCGACAGGGCTCGCAACGACGCAGCCGCCATGGGGCCGTCCGAACCTGTCGCGCAGAAGGAGGACGTCGAGGTTCCAAGTCCCGGCGGGCCAATTCCAATGCGGATCTATACGCCTCTGCATATGCGGTGCAAGGGGCTGCTGCTGTATCTTCATGGTGGTGGATGGGTCATCGGCGATGTAGGCACCCACGACAGCTTGTGCTGTACGCTGGCCAATGCGGCCGGTTGTCGGATCATCTCGGTCGACTATCGTCTCGCCCCCGAACACAAGTACCCGGCTGCAGTGGAGGACGCCTTCTCCGCCGCCTGTTGGGTCCTGGAGAATGCCAGGCAACTGGACGTTGATCCGGCGCGGATAGCCGTAGGTGGCGACAGTGCCGGCGGCAATTTGGCTGCTGCTATCACCCTGATGGCCCGGGATCGGGCCGCGTTTTCCCTGGCCCTGCAGGTACTCGTTTACCCGGTGACCAACTACGCCTTTGACACACTGTCGTATCGCGAGAATGCCGAAGGCTACTTGCTCACACGGGCCGACATGCAATGGTTCTGGCGCCAGTATCTGGGGGAGGAAGAACGGGGAGCCGAATCGTATGCATCCCCGTTGCGGGCGACGGACCTTCGAGGTCTTCCGCCGGCCCTGGTCATGACGGCCCAGTACGACCCACTCCGCGATGAGGGCGAAGCCTATGCCCGACGTTTGAGTGAAGCCGGTGTACCGGTCAATCTCCGACGCTACGATGGGATGATCCATGCCTTCATTCGCCGCACGCAGCAATTCGATCAGGCTCGGGCGGCGGTGGAGCATTGGGCCGCCGAATTGCAGAGAGCTTTTTGCGTTTGACGGCATTCCATGAAGGGCGTCCACTCGGTGCGGCCACCACCGTCGTGGTCGGTCAAGGTTGTTTCCACGGTCGATTACCCGTAGGCTGGCAGGCGTCCGAAGGACTGCGATGTCTCTTGTAGAGTCTGTTGATCCTTGCATTGCTAACAGCCCCGGCCGACCAACCGGAGGCCAAGAAAACCGGGCTTCCGCCGTGCACCCTCGATTCTTGGGCAATACAAGCCCCAATAGTAGTGACCAACAGAATTGGCGGCGAACCAGCGGAGCGTTCACGCGCTTCGGCTGGAAGTCTTGCCCTTTCTGTCTTCGGAGGCTGGTCATTGCCGTCGCTCTGACGCTGGCCGCGACCATCTCTGCTGAAGGCCGAACCTGGAAGGATCGCTCCGGTCAGATGTTGATTGAGGCCGACATGGTGGGGCATGCGGGCGACAAGGTCTGGCTGCAACAGATCGACGACGACCTGCGTCTGGTGGCCATTGACGACTTGGACCCACAGGATCAACAGTTCGCGCGCCAACAGATCCAAAAGCAGGGCTCCCATCCATCCGGCGATGTCCCGCCGGGCATGCGAGCTACGGCCTATTTGCCAGGCCGAACCATCGCCACGCTTGCAGACCCTGCCATCGACGAGAGCAGCGGTTTGGCCTGCTCTCGCCGCACCCCCGGCGTCTTCTGGACGCACAATGACTCGGGCGATGCGGCCCGATTGTATGCCTTCGACCGGAAGGGACGGGACTTGGGCTCGTTCTTGCTCCGCAACGTACAGGCCTTCGATTGGGAAGATATGGCCTCCTGGAGCCTCGCCGGCAAGAACTACTTGCTGATTGGCGACACCGGCAACAACGGCCGCAACGCCGGCGTGCACATGCTCTACCTCGTCGAGGAGCCCGAAGTCGACCCCGTGCGCGGAGTGCAAACACGCGAAATGCCTGTCACACAGGTCGTTCACTTCTCTTACGAGGATGAGTATCGTGACTGCGAAGCTCTCGCCGTGGACCCGACCAGTAGGACTGTGTTGCTGGTGAGTAAAGAGAAATGGATGGTGTGCTATGCATATGCCCTGTACTGGCCAGAAAATGACCCGCGCAAGGCGTTCGTGGCCCGACGGATTGCCACCTTGCGTCTCCCGTTGGTGACGGCCATGGACGTTAGTCCCGATGGCTGTCGGGCCGTGCTACTGACCTATGGCGATGCGTACGAGTTCCTGCGAGCCAAGGGTGAAGGCTGGGGGCAGGCCTTTTCGCGGCGTCCCAACCCGATTGCCTTGCCTGGCCGGCGTCAGGGTGAGTCCATCTGTTACGGTCCAGACGGCAAGACGCTGTACTTGACCAGCGAGAAGGGCCCTACTCCGTTGATCGAAATCCTGCCGGTCGAAAAGCAATGAGAATAGGCGGCCTGCGGGCCGGAACATGCTTTGAACTGATATGCTCTAGGTACACTTGCCGTTGCCTCGCCGGGAGATTCCCATGCAAAATGAATCCATGACCTACCAAGGCCTGAATCGTCGCGGTCTGCTCTGCACGGCGGTTGCCAGTGCCGCCGTCACCGCGTGGTTGACTGCGTCCGAATCGTCGGCCGACCCAACGGCAGTCACGGGCCAGCAGCCCATCAGCCTGCAGCGTTACGATCAGGTCCAGCCCCAGCAATTCTCCTGGGGCTGGATCCGTTGGTTGATGAGTGCCCAAATCGATCCCCGAGCCGAAATGACCGTGGGAATCGTGCATGTCGAACCCAACCAGTCCAATCCGTTGCACGTGCACCCCAACTCGGCCGAGTACATCCACATGCTTTCCGGCGCCTGCGAACATCGGGTCGGCGACCGCTGGGTAGCGATCAAGACCGGCGATACGTTGCGGATCCCCAAAGGCGTGCTGCACATGGCCCGTACCACCGATCAGCCTTTTCGGGCGATGATCCTCTACGACACGGGCACTCGGCAGATGGTGCCGGTGAGCGAGGCCAGATGATCTAGAACTGGGAACCAATAGCAGCACTGCCACAAGCGGTCTGGACAGTCAAGCGAAACCGGGATAGCGTACTGCTTGGAATCGGAACCCGAGAACCGATCCTCCATTAACTCAGCTCCGGTCAGGGGGCTGCTTCTCGCTATTGCGGACCCGGATCGCCCCACCCTCGTGAATAATGCGCTGCGCGAGCCGCTGTGGCAGCCGACAGTGCGCGGTAACTCGTGTGTCTTGATAGTGTCGCGAAAGCACTTCGCCATGCGCGGCCAGGTAAGCCAACAAGCGGCCGTTCTCCACGCCTAACTCGACGTCCACGTCCATAAAGCCCCGGCTCAAAGCCGTGCTGACTTCTTCTGCCAAGCGTTCTAGCCCGTCGCCATTCTGGGCACTAATCGCAATCGCCAGCGGATGACGATTGAGCAGCCCCTGCACGCGAGTCACGGGCGCTTGGTCGATCTTGTTCAGCACCAGTAGCGTGTCCTTCTGCTGGAGGCCGATTTCGGCCAGTACGCCATAGGCGGCGCTGATCTGGTCTTCCACGGCTGGGCTCGCCGCGTCGGCAACGTGCAACAGCAAATCGGCCTGCCGGGCCTCCTCTAGTGTGGCTTTGAAGCTGGCAATCAAGTGGTGCGGCAGATCGCGAATAAACCCCACCGTATCGCTTAGTAGCACTGGCCCCCAGCCAGGAAGTTGCCACCGCCGCGTGCGCGTGTCGAGCGTGGCGAACAGAGCATCACGGGTCAGCACGTCGCTGCCGGTCAGGGCATTCATGAGCGTACTCTTGCCGGCGTTCGTGTATCCCACCAGCGAGACCGTCATGTGTTCGTGCCTCGCCGCGACTTCACGCTCCTTGCGCCGCTGGACGCCGCGCAGCTCATTGCGCAGATCGGTGACTCGCCGCTCGACCAACCGGCGGTCGACTTCGAGTTGTTTTTCACCTGGACCACGCACGCCGATGCCAGCCGTGTAACGCGACAGGTGCGTCCACATCCGTTTCAGGCGTGGCATCGAGTACTCCAGTTGGGCCAACTCGACTGCCAGGCGTGCTTCGTAGGTCTGCGCCCGGCTGGCAAAGATGTCCAGAATCAACTCACTGCGGTCCAGGACCTTGATACCTGTGGCCTTCTCCAGGTTTCGCGTCTGGCCTGGACTGAGATCGTTGTCGAAGATGATGACGTCGGCGTCTTTGGCCGCGGCCAGTCGGGTCAACTCGTCGACCTTGCCGCTACCCAGATAGGTGGCCGCGTCCGGCGTTTCCCGGCGCTGGACCAATTGTCCTACCACGCGCGCTCCAGCCGCCGCGGCCAGACCTTCCAGTTCGTCCAAGGGGTCGATCGGGTAGGTGTGTCCCGACAGCAACACGCCCACCAGAATCGTGGTTTCGCTGGCAACACTTTCGGCGCGATTTAGATCGTACACGTAAACCGGAACCTGGGGTTTCATGTCTAGTGAGTAACGCCTGAAATCTACTGCCCACTCTCCTCAGTCCATCTCGCCGGCCGACAAATGGCAGTAGCTCTCGTAACGCCGCTCGTCGATCAATCCATCGGCCATCGCATGCTTCACGGCACAGTCATCCTCGTGGGTGTGAGTGCAATCAGGAAAACGGCACTGGCTGACAAAGGGACGCAGATCACGGTAGTAGCCAGCGACTTCGGCCTGGATCACGTCCCAAGGCTGAAACTGACGAATCCCCGGAGTGTCGACCACATAGCCGCCCGACGACAGCGGCAGCAGGCGGGCAGTCGTTGTGGTGTGTTTTCCCTTCTGGTTTTCGACACTGACTTCCTGCACGGCCAGATCCAGCCCAGGTTCGATCACGTTCAAAAGAGAGGACTTGCCCACGCCGCTTTGGCCGCTAAGCACGCTCTCTCGCCCGGCCAAGACGCGCCGCAAGCGATCCATGCCTATTCCCGTCTTGGCGCTGAGCAACAACACTTGGTAGCCCATCTGGCTGTAATCGCCAACGAGTGGCTGCAACGCAGCCGGATCAATCAGATCCACCTTGTTGATGCAGATGATCGGCTCGACCCTACCCTTCTCGGCTGCGACTAACAGACGATCGATGAGGTTTGGCTTCAGACGCGGCTCGGCCGCGCTGCTGACAATCAACAATTGGTCGACGTTGGTTACGAGCACCTGCATCCGCCCTCGCGTGGCGCGGCAGATGCTGCCTCGTCGGGGCTCGATGCGTTCGATGATCCCTTCCCGATTCTGCGGATCCGATAACGGCACCGGCCGAAAGAGGACAATGTCTCCGGCCGCCACCACGTGCCGTTGGTCTGTGGTCAGGGTCTTCAGCAGTCGCCGCGTGGCGCATTGGTAAATGTGCCCCTCGTCGCTGCGCACTTCGCTCGTCAGTCCGTACACACCTAGCACCCGGCCACGCAGGCACGATTCATCCACATCGAGCAAGACGTGCAGGTCTGGCTCGTCCCCAGAGTCCTGGTCACAACCCACGACCGTGCGCTTCCGCGATTGCTCCGACTTCCCGATCCGCTCTTCCTGGGGGTGGTCCTGCTCAGAGGCGCCTTCGCTTGCGAACTTGCGGGTCCAGTCGGTACGGCGGGGCCGCTCGGTGCGGTTCTTGCGGAAATCGGTGCGGATCTTCCGTGGCTTGTTCACAGTTAGGGTGGATTCTGGGCCTGACTTGTGGCGCTAGTAGCGGCCTTCTAGGATGAACTGACCGTGGGCTGGAATGCCGCGGTTGGCAGCAGTCTACGGCCCCAAAACGGCGCCAGTCAATGAATCCTCCTTCGGCCGACTCGCCGCAACCTGCAGACTGGCTCGCTGCCGGACTTCGGTATTATAGCCTTAACTACTTCCTGCGGCGAGAGTTCGGTTGCCGGGTTTGGAAGCTGAGTCTGGATGCGGGGCTGGGCTGCCCGAACCGCGATGGGCGTCTCGGCCAAGAGGGCTGCATCTTCTGCGATCCCGCCAGCTTCAGCCCCAGTCGGCGGAGGGGCCTGCCGACCATCGCCGCCCAACTCCAAGACGGGATCCAGCGACTCCAGGTTCGCCACCGCGTCGAGCGGTTCCTGGCCTATTTTCAACCGGGCACCAACACATACGCCCCGATCTCGCTTCTCCAGCAGTATTACCAGCAGGCCCTGGCTGATCCGGCGGTCGTGGGGTTGATCGTCGGAACGCGGCCCGACTGCGTCGGCGACGAGATCCTTGAACTGCTGGCCGATCTAGCCCGCCAGACTTGGGTATCCGTGGAGTTCGGATTGCAGAGTGTCCACAACCGTAGCTTGGCATGGATCGGTCGCGGTCATGACTACACCACCTTCCTCGACGCGGTTGCACGCTGCCAGTCCCGAAACCTCCGCGTCGGGGTGCACGTGATCTTGGGTCTGCCCGGGGAGAGTCGCGACGACCATCGGGCTACAGCTCGAGAACTGAGTCGGCTCGGGATCGCGTCCGTCAAGCTGCACAACCTGCACGCGGTGAAGCACACGCGTTTGGCTGCGCTGGTCGAGCAGGGCAATGTCCGCCTGTCCGAGTTGTCTGAGTATGTCGAGATGGTAGTCGATTTCCTGGAGTGCTTAAGCCCGGCGTGTGTGGTCGACCGGCTCAGCGGGGATGCACATCCAGACTGTCTGGTGGGGCCGGCCTGGTGTCTGGACAAGCCGCGGATTCGCGCGGCGATCGAGGCCGAGTTTGCACGCCGCAAAAGCCGTCAGGGGCGCTGCGCCCCGTAAGAGTTGCAGCGTGATGGGCAGATTAGTGAAGCACCGCAGTTATGCTTCAACTCCTTGACATAATTGACTGCGACCTTGGCCAGTGTCAGCGGGCCAAGAGGTGCTTCAGGGCGACCTGTTCCGGGATGGGCGAGAAGCAATGCTCGGCAGGCGTTCGGCGTTTCGGGTTGGCTGAGGTCGGTTGGGGGGGCTTTCTATTTCAATCCGGCCAGACGCATGGTCTCGTCATAGCCTCGCAGGCCGGCCGTGGCGCCCAATCCCGACACACAACAGGCCCCGGTGGCGGCGGCCAAGCGGCCGGCATCGGCAACAGGCATTCCGCGCAGCAGTCCGGTGAGCAGCCCGGCGTAGAAGCAGTCGCCGGCTCCGGTGGTATCCACAACCGGTCCGGGAGGAGTGACGCTGGAGACTTCCAGATACTGGCCGGGCGCGGGACTCAAGAGGGCCCCCTTGGATCCCAGCTTGACTCCCAGGAGGCCGGGCGCTCCACAGGAGCGGAAGGTCTCCAGGATCTTCTGAGGATCAGTGTGTCCGGTCTGGTGTGTGGCTTCATCTCGGCTGGGCACGAACACATCCAGGTGCGGCAGAATGCGATCCAACGGCTTCAAAGCGCCGCCGTCGCCGGCCGCATCGAGGGCCGTCTGGCAACCGGTGGCACGGATCGCGGCGAAGACTTCGGGTAGATCGCTCTCCAGGTTGGGCATCAGCGAGTAGTAGCCCACCAGGCACATTCGGCTCTTGGAGAACAGGTTCAAGTGATCGAGGAAAGACTTCTTGTCCATCAGCTTTGGGGCACCGACGCAATGGGCAAAACTCCGCTCGCCCGTGGGGTCGATCAATACGGCTGTGGTACTGGTGGCCCCGGTGGGGTGTGTCATCAGGAAAGCCGCGTCGATGCCCTCGGCTTCGTACTTGCGGCGGATCACGCCCGCCCAATCATCGTTGCCCACGTAGGTAAACGCCGCCACTTTCATGCCCAGGCGGGCCATCGCTACGCCTGTGTTCGACACGATCCCCCCCGTAGTGACCTCGATCGGTTCGGCGGGCAATAGCTTGCCACCTCCAATCGGGACTTCCAGGGGCACGGGCCGCACGAGAATATCGACTACGCAGGACCCACAAAGGACACAATCAAGAGTCTTAGCCATGAACCGCTCCCGAGTGGAGATCCGTGTTGACGTCGGCGCTGTCAATCACCGCGCGCCCGGACGCACGAGTCTCGAGCTGAGGGCGGGGGGAAGGTATCGACAATGCCCAAAGCGTAAGCACGATAACGCTTATGACTTGCCGGGTCAAGCCGCTCCCGTTAGATTGCTGGTGTGCGGCGTGGCGTGGTTGCGGTCTCTTTCTCAGAAGTTGTGCAGGGAGCAGGGTCATGCAAGATATTTCATTCGGTCAGGCACAAGCAGCGTTGGCTGCCGCCTTGGAAAAGGCGCAGCAGTTGGGGCTGCGTATGAACATCGCCGTGGTGGACGCCGGCGCGAACCTGAGAGCCTTCGCACGCATGGATGGTGCCTGGTTGGGGTCGATCGATATTTCAATCAAGAAGGCTCGCACGGCGCGGTTCTTCGACATGAATACGGGCGAGATCGGCAAGCTCGCGCAGCCGGGCGGCTCGCTGTACAACATTGAGCATTCGAACGGTGGCCTAATTACATTCCCTGGAGGGGTGCCGATTCGCGACTCGGCGGGAAACGTGGTCGGGGCCGTGGGGGTCTCTGGTGATGCCGTGGAAAATGACCATGCTGTGGCCCAGGCTGGCGCTCTGGCCGCGTTAAGATAGGCCCCCGACATTGCCGTCGTGGCTACAATGGAACACGCCGCAGCGGCAATTGCGTGTCGCGTTGGTTTCCGCTAACGAGTGGGGGGGCCGAATGAGTTCTTGTTGTGTAGAGGCAGTTGGTCGGATTTTCCGGAGGCACGCTTGTGCAGGTAGTGGGGGAGGCCGGCGGCACTCTGTGCTTCGAGCAGGAAGACGCGTCTGTGGACTCGCAGTTCTGTTGCCGTTGGTCTTCTTGGGGGGGTGTCTCGATGCCAGCGACGGAGATGATACTCTCCAAGTGGCTGTCAGCATCCCGCCGCAGCGATGGCTCGTAGAGCAACTCGGTGGCGAACGTTTGCGGGTTATGGTGCTGGTCGCGCCGGGTGAGAGTCCACACACCTATCAGCCCACGGACGCGCAGGTGAGTCGTCTGATGGCCTCGGCGGTGTATTTCCGTACGGGCGTCTCGTTTGAGAATGGTCCGTGGTTCAAGGCCATCCAGTCCGCGAAGGGATTGCGCGTGGTGGATGTGCGCGAGGGAATTGACCGCTTGGACATGCAACCTCAGTCGCCCGCCGCGGGCAAGCCCGACCTGCACGCCCACGAAGGCCATGCACACGCGCATCCTGAGCACGAAAGGGAACATGTCTGTCACAGCGCGGGGGGGTGCTCCGACGACGGTAAGGATCCGCACATTTGGCTCAGCCCACAGCGGTTGAAACGCCAGGCCCAGACCATGGCTCGCGTGCTTTGCGAATTGGACTCGGCTGGTCAGGCCCAGTATCAGCGGCGGTTGGCCGAATTGGAGACCTGTCTGGACGATTTGGATCGTCAACTCCGTGAGATGCTCTCTCCCCTGCGCGGAAAGGCGTTCTTCGTCTTTCATCCGGCATGGGGATATTTCGCACATGACTACGGCCTGCGGCAGAAGGCGATTGAAATCGAGGGCAAAGAGCCCAGTGATCACCAATTGACGGAAATCCAGCAGGAAGCCCGGGCTGAGCAGATCAAGGTCGTGCTAGTGCAACCGCAGATATCCGGACGCGGGGCTCGATCGGTAGCGGCAGCCACGGGAGCCCGGCTTGAAGTGGCCGATCCCCTGCCTGGCGATGTCCCGGCTGGTTTGCGGCAGATGGCCGAGATCCTAGTCCAGAGTCACAAGTGAGGCGACCCGCGGATGGCCGATGATCCCGTTGTGGAAATGTCCAATCTGTGTTTCGGATACGGGCCAGAACCGGCCAGCGCTTTGGTATTGGAAGATGTCTCGCTGTGTATCGAGAGTCGCGAATTTTTGGGGGTGATTGGTCCCAACGGAGGTGGTAAGACCACCCTGCTTAAGATGATCCTCGGTCTCTTGCGGCCGCAAGAGGGGCAGATCCGGGTCTTCGGTGTGGCGCCGGCCCAAGCCCGCGATCGGATTGGCTACGTGCCACAGCATGCGCGTGTCGATCCGAGTGTTCCCGCGAATGTGTTGGACGTGGTGCTCACCGGTCGGCTACGGCGTTCCTCGTGGGGCGCCCGCTATGCTCGGGAGCATGTCCAACGAGCGATGGCTGCCCTGGAGCAGACCGGCACGCAAGACCTTGCGGGGCGGGCCATCGGGACGCTTTCCGGCGGGCAGCGACAGCGAATCCTCATCGCCCGAGCTTTAGCTGCCGACACGCAACTGTTGCTGCTGGACGAACCTACCGCCGGGGTCGATCCACACATGGAACGAGGCCTGACTGACCTGCTGCATCGGCTCAATGAGCGTTTGCCGATCGTGATAGTCAGCCACGACGTTTCGTTCGTTTCAGCGCATTTGAAACGCATTGCCTGCCTCAATCGCCGGCTGACTTGCCATGCCGCTCGGGATATCTCCTGGGATGTCGTGGCCCCCTTGTATCAGGACCCTGTCCGCATTGTGCGGCATGCCCACGAATGCCCATTGTCGGATCCCGGCTGTGGCCATGGCTGTGGAGGTCACGAAACGGACGGCCTCCGGACCGGCAGTCCTGCGGCACCGGTGGTACCCGAGGAACCGGGAAATGCTTGATTTCTTCCGGGACATGGCGCACAACGAGTTCCTGCTGACCGGGTTGCTAGCAGGTTTGTTGGCCAGCGTAGCCTGCGGTGTGATTGGACCCTACGTGGTCACTCGGAAAATCGTGTTTCTGAGCGGTGCCATTGCCCATATGGCGGTGGGGGGAATCGGAGCGGCCCTCTTTCTGGCCACCGTATTTCCGGGTTGGTTCGCCTGGTTGCTGCCCATGCACGGAGCGGTCTTGTCGGCTCTGGCTGGAGCGTTGGTCATCGGCCTGATTCACCAGCGGGCCACTGAGCGGCTCGATACACTCATCGGCGCTCTGTGGGCCATCGGAATGGCCGTGGGGGTGCTGCTCATCAAGTACACGCCCGGTTATCAGACCGAACTGATGAGCTACCTTTTCGGCAACATTGCTTTCGTAAGCTGGGATGACTTGGGCCTGATGGCAGCCCTGGATGCAATCATCGTGGGTACCGTGTTGTTGTGGCATAAGCGTTTTTTGGCGATCTGTTTGGACCCGGAGCAGGCGGAATTGCAGGGCGTCAATGTGCTTGCGGCCAATCTGGTGCTGCTGTGCCTGGTGGCCTTGACCGTGATCTGCCTCACACAAGTGGTGGGGTTGATATTGGTCATCGCCTTGCTCTGTCTGCCTGCCGCCACGGCTGCTCATCACACGCGACGCATGGGGTCCATGATCGCCGTGGCCACTCTGCTGTGCGGCTTGCTGACCACCCTGCCACGAATGGGAGTCTACGGTAGTCGAGTTAGTCCGGAATCGGCGATTGTTCTAGCTGCCGGCGGGCTGTACGTGCTTTCAGTGGTCTACCGCCGAGTGCGAGGGGGCAGAGTTTGAGCCTGAAATACGCGTCCGCAGTCCGCCGGCGGTCGCCTCAGCATGTGTCGTTCGAAGCTGACGTTTCGCGCCGCCATTCCTCCCCTGCCCCTACTCCACGTCACACAAACGGACGGCGTGCCGTAATGCGGCCAACTTGTCTGGCCACGTGGGGATGAACTCCTGCGATACGACGCCGTCATACCCCGTATCCAGAATGGTTCTCAGCACAGCCGGATAGTTCACTTCCTGCGTTTCGTCCGGTTCATTGCGCCCCGGGACACCTGCCACGTGGTAGTGGCCGATGTACTCCTTGTGCTGCTGGATACGGCGGATCACATCGCCATTCATGATCTGCACGTGGTACACGTCGAACAGCAGTTTGATCCTTGGCGAACCCGCTTGTTTTATCAATTCGATACACCGCTCGACGTCGTCGCCGAAGTAGCCTGGATGGCCTTTCATTGGGTGGGAGCTGTCGCGCGTATTGAGAATCTCCAGGCAAAGCGTGATCTTTTTCTCTTCGGCATACCCGAGAATCTGCTTCCAACACTCGACGCAATTGGCAGCACCTTGCTCGTCGTCGATTCCCTCCTCACGCATGCCAGTAAACGTGATCACCTTCGGGCACCCCCAGGCTGCAGCCAAGTCGATCGATTCCCGGAGCTTCTCCAGGCAGAAGGCGTGGTTGGAGCGGCTGAACGGCCCACGTTTGAAGCCGTGACTGCCCACCATGGTCACTTGCATGCCCAATTCACGGAGAAGCGGGTAGTGTTCCTTGCCCACGTCCATGGCCGGCATCCCCATACGGTGGCAGGCACGGATCAGTTGCTCCACAGGCATTGGGTTGAAGCACCAGCCATAGA
The DNA here is from genome assembly GCA_937889015.1 of uncultured Planctomycetales bacterium. Classification (GTDB taxonomy): domain Bacteria; phylum Planctomycetota; class Planctomycetia; order Pirellulales; family Thermoguttaceae; genus CALARR01. The sequence goes on from CALARR010000223.1 coordinate 63,701, forward strand.
CGGACTGCTTGATCCGTCCATGCTGAATGCGATAGTCTTCCGGCAGGACACGGCGACTCGGGGGTTGAGCGTGAGCTGTTCGCCTGGCGAGCAACGCGGCGCAAGCTGTGGCGCTGCCGGCCAGAAATCCACGACGGGACAGGGTCTCGGTTGTCGGAGCCGATCGCGTCACGGGTATTCGTCCTTTGAAGTCGAGCTAATCGTGAATGGAGTGAACGTCGTCTTCTGGCGGTCTCTCATTTTCGCACGCCCGAAGCTGCCAGTCGAGCGGCAATTGTTGGCACATCGAACACGCAACCGCCCCACACACCGCCGCTGGCCTCCTGCAGCCAGGCCCAGAGTCGCGTCTGCTCCGGCAGGTCCGGATCAGGGGCCAATTGGGGGTGCGGCGGCCTGGCTGCCAATTCCTGCAAGGCCTCTTGGGGTGAGAAGGTCCGCTTTCCATCGCCGACCAGATCTACGGACCCGCGCAAATTCCGGGTATCAATCACAATTTGCACCTGATCGCCGTCGCGCAGTTTGCCCAGGGGCCCGCCGCAAAGGGCCTCGGGGGTGACCCAGCCGATACAAGGGCCAGTGCTAACGCCGGAGAATCTGGCATCGGTGAGCACAGCCACCTCATGGCCCCATGACAAGTAGCTCAGCGCCGAGGTGAGTTGAAAGACCTCTTCCATGCCCGAGCCGAACGGTCCTCGCCCCGCCAACACGAGCACGTCGCCGGGCCGCAGCGGTCGTTCGGATTGCCCCTTGAAGGCCGCGATCGCGTCTGTTTCGCGAGTGAAGACACGTGCCCGCCCGGTTTTGCGATATACACCCTGGGCATCCAACAACTTCCGGGCAATGGCCGTGCTCTTGACGACCGAGCCTTGGGGGGCCAGATTGCCGCGCGGAAAACAGACCGTGCTGGTCACGCCCAGTTCGGCGGCTCGGCCAGGCGAGAGGATTACTTCGTCTGGATCGACGCCATCCCCCTCGCGCAACCGTTGCCGTAGCGACTGACGACGTTCTGACTTCTCCCACCACTCCAGTGACTGCCCCAAAGTCTGCCCGCTGACGGTGACTGCAGTCAGATCTACCAGCCCCAATTGCCGCAAGTGGAGCATTACTTCCGGCACACCGCCGGCCATGTACACGCGGAGCGTAGGATGGTTCACCGGGCCGTTGGGCAACACTGAGACGAGACGCGGAACGCGGCGGTTCACATCTTCCCAGGTCTCAAGGGTGGGGCGTGGGAGCCCCGCGGCGTGGGCGATGGCTGGCAGGTGCAACAGCAAATTCGTGGACCCGCCAAAGGCGGCGAAGACGGCCATGGCGTTGTGGATCGCGGCCTCGGTAAGCACGTCAGCCACGGTCTGACCACGCTCGGCCATGGCAACGAGCGCCCGGGCGTGCCGACGTGCCATGTCCAACCAGATGGGCTGACCCGAGGGGGCCAATGCAGCGTGCGGCAGTGTCAAACCTAAGGCTTCGGCTACCACTTGAGCCGTGGCGGCCGTACCGAGGAAATGGCAGCCACCGCCACCAGAGGCGCAGGTCCGGCAACTCAACGTTGCAGCCTCGGCCAGGCTGATTTCACCGTGGGAATAACGGGCGCCCAAGGACTGAATCTTGGCGGTATCCTCACCGTGGCTCAGCGGTAGCATCACGCCACCGGGAAGCAGCACGCCACTCTGCTGGTGCAATCCGGCCAAGGCCATGAGCATGGCCGGCAAGCCTTTGTCGCAGGTGGCCACGCCCAACACACCTCGGGCATTGGGGATCGAACGGGCCAGACGGCCGAGTACGGACGCCGCGTCGTTACGGAAGGCGAGGCTATCGAACATGCCCCGAGTGCCCTGCGTTCGTCCATCACAGGGATCACTACAATGGCCTGCATAAGGGACGCCACCAAGGCGGCGTATTTCCTCGGCTGCCACTCTTAGAGCCAGAGGCAATTCCCAATGGCCTGTGTGGTAGCCCAGGGCGATCGGAGTGCCGTCGTCGGACCGCAGACCACCCATGGTGCTCAACAGCACGAACTGCGAACCGGCCAAGGCCACCGGATCCCAACCCATGCCCGCGTCCATCGACATGCCAAATGTGTCGCCGCTGGGCCGGTGGCGAAGTTGCTCGTCGGTCAAGGGGAGTTGCCCCAGTGGGCCAGGGCCATGCAACCGCACTTCATAAAGCGTAGGGTCGCCCGAATCGAACAACGGAGACCCGCTCGTTGGGGCCATGATACGCTCCTGATTTTCGATCGGCAGCTACAGGCTTGCGACGGTCTGGGGACCGGTGGCGATCGAGGGGGATGGTCGCGCAGGCCGATTCTACCCGCTGTGATCCCCGTCGGCATGTCGCCCTCATTCCGTGGGGGTGTCTGCTCGCCATGCGCCCTCTTGGCGAGGATTGCCGGGATGATGTTGCCCACCGTGCGCTCGGGTACTCAGAGCACGCCCTTTGTGCTGGGCACGTCCGCAATCCGTGGATCCGATTCACAGGCCATGCGCAGGGCGCGGGCAGAGGCCTTGAAGATCCCTTCGGAAATGTGGTGGCTGTTTCGGCCGTAGTGCAGCACGAGATGCAGGTTGCACATCGCCTGGGTAGTCACGGCGTGCCAGAAATCCCAAAGCAGTTGGGCGTCGAACTGGCCGATCTTCTCGGTGGGCAGGTCTGCCTGGCAGACAAAGAAAGGCCGACCGCCGAGGTCAATCGCCACGGTGACCAATGTCTCGTCCATGGGCAGGGTGAAGAACCCATAGCGACGGATTCCTGCCTTGTCGCCTAAGGCCTCGCGCAACGCTTGGCCCAGGCATAGGCCCGCATCTTCGACCGTGTGGTGCTGATCCACCTCCAGGTCTCCCTTGGCCCGCAACGTCAGGTCGAAAGCGGCGTGCTTGGCCAGCAGGGTCAACATGTGGTCGAAGAAACCGATGCCCGTGCTGATCTGCGAACGGCCTGAGCCGTCCAGATCCAGGTCCAGTGCAATGCTGGTTTCGGCCGTCTTGCGCTCAATACGTGCAGTGCGGGACATGGCAGGGAGAGACTGGTGGTTAAAGGCGAGAGGTGCAGGGCACGGGAGGGTTCTTAGAGCCGGTCCCGGAATCTGTCGGCAACCCAGTCTTGCTGGGCCGCCCGACATGGCTGTGATGGTTCTGGGATAGGCTCTTAAGCATACCTCGTGCCACGGGGTGCTGCATCAGAGCAATTGTGCCAATTGTCCCAGGCAAGCTTCGATTTGCGCGTCCGTACCGACGCTGATCCGGAGACCATCACCCCAGTCTGCGTAATTCATATAGCGTACCAGGATTCGGCGTTGCTTGAGTTCCTCATATAACGGTTTCACCGGCTGTCGCGAGTGGGTATTCCAGGTGAAATTCGCCTGGGAGTCGATCGTCTGGAAGCCCAGGCGGCACATTCCCTCCTGGAGTCGTGTGCGCGTGGCCACGATCTTGGCCCGATTCGCTTGCTGCCAAGCACTGTCGGCGATGGCCGCGGTAGCCCCGGCAATCGACAACGAGTCGCAATTGTACGAGTCTTTGACCTTGATCAACTGTTCGATGACTTGCGGCTGGGCCACCAGATAGCCGAACCGCAGTCCGGCCAGGGCGTAGGCCTTACTGAAGGATCGCGAGACCATGATCTTTTCTGACTGCCGCACCAGGTGCATGCAGTTGCTGTCGGCGAAGTCGGCATAGGCCTCGTCGACCAGCAGGGGACAGGGCAGCCGGTCGGCCAACTCCAAGATCTGCTCTGGCGGCACAACCGTGCCCGAGGGACTATTGGGATTGGGCAGAAAAGCCAATCGCAGATCGCGACTGGACGCGGCGAAGCGTTGGTCGAGAGTCCAGTCTCGGCGGAAATGCACTTCTTCACTGCGCGCACCTTGGATCTGGGCCAGGGCCGCGTAGAGAATATAGCTGGGATAGGGCAATCGCAGTAATTCGCCCTGTCCGACAAAGGCCCGGGTCGCGATCGTCAGGATATCATCGCTGCCGTTGCCGCAGAGGATCCAGTCCGGCTCGACGCCCAGCACTTGGGCGGCCTGGCGGCGGAAAGGATCGGCCATGGGCGATGGATATTTTTGCAGCCCGCGGACCAGGGCTTCCTGGATTGCGGCCACCACGGCCGGCGAGGGCCCATAAGGGTTTTCGTTGGTGTTGAGTTTAATGAACTGGCCGTCTTGCGGTTGTTCGCCCGGCTGATAGCCAGCCATGGCCAGGATCTGGGAGCGGAAAGGCAACATGGGACCGTGGTTAGTAAATCAGGTGTTAGTGAACCGTAGGTGGCTGGTTACAGACGACAGGTCGTGAGAAGGCACTTCATCGATGTCCACTTGTTCTGAAGTGAACATCACCTATTCTCTCTGATCCTGACTTCGACGCTCTCGCGGTGGCCGGTCAGACCTTCCTTGGTGGCCAGGATGCAGACATCTTCAGCCAGGTGTTGAAGACCGTCGCGGCTGAAACAGAGGATGCTGTTGGGCCGCAAAAAGTCGTTGGCCGTCAGGCCGCCGGCAAACCGAGCCGTACCACTGGTCGGCAGCACATGCGATGGGCCAGCCGCATAATCACCGAGGGCCACCGGCGTGTAGTTGCCGAGGAAGACGGCCCCGGCGTGATGCACCTTCTCAACCAACAGCTCCGCATTCTCCGTGGCAATGTGCAGGTGTTCGGGGGCGATGTCGTCAGCCAGGGCACAGGCTTCGTCGGCATCCTTGGCCAGGATCACGGCGCCGAACTCTTCCAGGCTCTGGCGGGCCAGATCGCCGCGTGCTAAGCGGTCCAGCAGACGGGCCAGGGCCGACACCGCCGAATCGAGCACCTCGCGGTCCCAACCGATGAGCACGCTGGCGCCTGGGGCGTGCTCGGCCTGGGCGACCAGGTCGGCGGCTGTATAGTCGGCTCGCGTGGAGTGATCCACAATGACCACCACCTCGCTGGGACCGGCGATCGAATCGATGGCTACCGCGCCGAAGACATGCCGCTTGGCGAGGGCTACGAACAGGTTGCCTGGCCCGACGATCTTGTCCACCTTGGGGAGGCCCTGGACTCCATAGGCCAAGGCGGCCACGGCCTGCGCTCCGCCCAGGCGGTAGACCTCGCGCACGCCCAACTCGTGGCAAGTAGCGAGCAGATCGGTGTTGTACGAGCCAAAGGCGGTGGGGGGGGCCACCACAGCGATCTCCGGCACACCAGCCACCTGCGCTGGCACAACAGTCATCAGCACGGTAGATGGATAGGCGGCTGCCCCGCCTGGCACGCAGACCCCGACTCGCCGCAAAGGCCGGTAACGTTGGGTCAGATAGCCGCCTGGCCGGTCGATCCGCACATCGCGGTGCAGAATGGCTTGCTGAAACGAGCGGATATTTTCCCGTATCCGGCGAACTGCCGCCAGCAGCTCGGGAGCGGCCTGAGCATGAGCCCGGGCCAACTCGGCCTCAGGCACGCGAATCTCAGCCGGCGCGAGTTTGCGTTTATCGATTCGCGCAGAGTAATCGAGCACGGCCGGAAGGCCCTGATCGGCCACATCGCGGCAGATTCGGGCGACGACCTGAGCCGGCGAAAGGGCCTCGCCAAAGACCTCTACGGTCCGCTGCCTGCCGGCCGGACTGACAACGTCGCCCTGGGGGCTGAGTCGCCGACGCAAGGTGTTCATGGCGACGCGGATGTCGTCGGTGCGGCTGTCGATCCGCAGGATGTTCAGTGAGGGTTGGTTCATGCTGCTGGTTGTTCCCCTAAAGTGCGGGGTGTGACCCTTGGCCCTTTGGCTCGGACACGGTAAACCTGTATTGTGTTCGCAGCCCGGGTTGCTTGGAAGGCCCTCATCACGGCTCGGAGGCTGGAGTGGGCGGTCCAACCGACGCAACCCATTGTCCGGTAGCCTTTTTTCGCGTGCAAGTGACTGACAATCCTGCCACGGCGCTCTACAATTGCCGGAGAGCCGGCCTGTAAGGGGCCTCCACAAATTGGGGCTCGTCAGTGGAAAGCCACCTGTTCACGATTACTTGCACCACCTGCCAAGCTCGTTTGCAGGTCCGTGACCCTGCGGCCATTGGCACGATTCTGGCCTGCCCGAAGTGCCAGAGCATGGTGCAGATTCTGGCTCCCAAGGGTTGGGTGCCGCCGCCAGAATCGAAACAATCGCTGGCGGAGACGCCTTTTGATCCAGTCGATCGCTACATCGACCGCGCGGCCCCAGCCCCGGCCGACATGGCACCCAAGATGGATGTGCCTGGCAACAGGACCTCCGCCGGAACTGGCACCTCCCAGACACTGCCGGACACGGTGATCGGTTTGTCGGGAGAGATCGGTACTGCGATCCAGCGTTCCGAGAATCGGTCTCAGAGTCCTTCGGCCGCGCAGCTTCCGCCGGTAGGGATGGCCGATGGCGGTTCGGGATTGGGCCCCAAACCGCCTCCGCTGCCCAAGGTTTCCCCCGCCCCGCCGCTAGCAGGTCACTCAACGGCTTTGCCGTTGCCGGATCCGGCTTCAACGCCACTCCTGCCTGGACAGGTGCCTGCTCCGCCACCCGTGAACGTTGTCCAGCGGAAATGGCCGTGGCCAACCTGGGCCACCATGATCGGTGTGTCGTGTGGGGCGGTGATACTCGGGTCCTGTGTCTGGTGGCTGCTGCCAAGGCCTTCGCGTCCAGATGCCGATGCGATCCCCGTTGCTGCGGCGCATCAGGTTACCCAAATCGAGACGGCCGCTGCCGTGCCGAGTCCCCAGCACTCGTTGCCCTGGGATCAACAGTGGTTGCCGGAAGACACCCGGCTGTTGGTCTGCCTGCAACTGGGCGAGCTGGTTGGGATGCCCCAATCGCAGCGTTGGATCGACGAGGCTCACCCTCTGTGGCAGCAGGTGATATCGCCGTCCTTACAGGCTTTCGGACTGCGACCGGACCAAGTCGAGCGATTGCTGTGCGCCGTGACCGACTTGAATGCAGGCCCGCGTGTCGACCTGCTACTGATCAAGCGGCCAGTTGGAACGTCGGTGGTGGTGCGCAAAGCGCAGAGCCTGGATTTCGCTCTGGCCGGTGTCGTGGGCCAACGCCTGGAGGATGCAGGCTGGCAGTACCCGTTCGTCGTGATTGATGCGCAGACGATCGTCACTGGGGCCGAACCTGTACTGCGGAAGTTGGCGGCGCGACCGCGGTCGGAGTTGAAGAGTGCCCCCCTGCGTCGGCTGCTGACAGCCTTGCCTAGCGAGTCAACGGCCAGTGTGCGATTGGACTTGGCAGCGGCCCGGGCCGCGGGTTGGCCGTTGCCGAACACCTGGTGCGATATCTGGCCTCCGGGGCGTGAAGCATGGCACGCAGTCTGGGAAGTCCCCGATGGTTTGGGGCTAGCGATCAAGGCCGGCGATCGAGTACACGCCGAGTTGGCGCTGTCGTGCGAGGCATCGACGGCGGCCGAAAGAGTCTCGGGGCTCCTGGAATCCCTTCTGGACCACGGGCGTCAGGCGGTAGCGGTGGGGCTGGAGTCGATGATCGACAAGCTCCAGGCGGGACGATTCAACGCTGCCGTAGGTGACCAGTATGAACTGTTGCTGCGACGTGGCTTGTCGGCCATGCGTTCGGCGCGAGTGACTGTGGCCAACGAAGTGATCTCTTTGCAGGTGGACTGGGATCTGCCCCTGTCTGCTCTGGTCAAGGCCCTGCTGGAGAGCCGGCCGGCTCTGCACGGCGAATGGCTCGATGCCGCACGCACGGCCGACGAGGTCAACCATCGTCGCCTGTTGGCCAGCCTGCAGGGTTATCAGAAGGCGGAGGGGATCTTCCCGATCGGGGCGGCAGGCGGAAGCCTCCTGCCGCCTGAGACGCGACTGAGTTGGCTAGCGACCATGTTGCCGTACTTCGGACAGAGCGACTGGCACCGGGAACTGGAGTTCAGCTATCCCTGGAATGCCGCGCAGAACAAAGGGGTCAGCAATCGGCCCTTGTCGGCCGTAGTGAACCCTACGCTGGGACCGGCTACAAGCGAAGCTGGATTTCCGGTGACGCACTACGTCGGTTGTGCTGGCGTGGGCGCCGATGCCGGTTGCTTGAATTCGGACGACCCACGAGCCGGTGTATTCGGCTTCGCTCGCAGTACCCGGCCTGAAGATCTCGCCGACGGCGCGAGCCATACGATTGCCATTTTGCCCGTGGCGCGGGATCCAGGACCTTGGGCGGCTGGCGGTGCGGCGACAGTCCGTGGCCTGCTTCAAGCCCCCTATGTGAACGGTCCGGATGGCTTCGGCAGCGGCCAACCGGATGGAATGTACGTGGGCATGGCCGACGGTTCCGTGCGGTTTGTATCGAAAGATGTAGATCCGCAGATCTTGGAACAGTTGGCGACGGTCCGCGGCGATAAGAGCGTCGATCTGGCCCGGCTGGATCCCAAGCCGTCGCCGCACAAGAAGACGGAGACTCGCGCTGGGCCTGTGCCGCCCCAGACGCCGATCACGTCTTCCCCGGCTCCATCGAAGCCGATTGTGGACGAAATGACAGTGCCGCCGAAGCCGGCGCATTCGGCGATCGACGTGGCACCGCGTTTGGCAGTGATGATTCCACGGATCGAGATGAAGGATACGCCGTTGGAGGACGTGATCGCTTTGGCTGCCCAGTTGGGCCAAGTGCCACTGACCCTGGACCTCGATGCAATGGCCCGGCTGAACGTCAAGTTGGGGGATCGCGTGAGTGTCAGGCTGGGCAACGCCACGGTGGCCAAGGTTCTGCAGAATGCGGCTGCGGCCCGAGGGTTGGATCTGGTTGTCGAAGGCAACCTGGTGCTGATCACCAGCCCGGCCGACGAACGGCAGAAGTTGTACAACGAACGCTACGACGTGTCGGATCTGCTTCGCAACGGCCCCAGTGATCTGTTGAAGCTGGCCGCAATGACTCGCGAGCTGGTGGTGCCCGAGTCGTGGAAATCGGCGGGTGGCCGGGGCACGATCACTCCGCAAGATTCGAGCCTGATCATCGAGCAGACCGCCGCGGTGCATTGGCAGGTGATGTACTTCTACGAGAAGCTACGGACCGCTAGACACCTGCCGTTGCGCGGGTCGTGGGAGCCGCAGAATCTGGAATTGGCCAGCCGGCACGCAAGGGCCGCCGGGGCGTTGGCACAGACGGTGACCGTGAATCTGCATCAGACGGTGTCACTGCAGAAGGCTGTGGCCTTGCTGGAGAATGCGACGAAGGTGCAGATCCTCGTGGACTGGGCGGGCTTAAACCTGGCGGGAGTGGGGATCCCGGTGGATGTCGCAGCGCGGCTCGATCGTCAGCCGCTGTCCGCGGCCTTGGAGCGGTTGCTGGAGCCTTTGGGGCTGAGCTACCGAGTCGTGGCGCCAGACCTGCTGGAGATCACCACGCGCAAGGTGGTAGGCGACCGCTTGGAACTCGAGTTCTACCCGGTATCAGACCTTGTTGGCCGGCAGGCCCCCCAAGCCCTCGTCGAGCAGGTGCGAGGGAACGTCGCGAGGAACACCTGGACAGATGCTGGGGGGCCCGCTGTGATTTGTTTTGATGGACCGTCCAAGAGTCTGCTGGTGCTGCAATCGCAGCCCATTCAGGTATCCGTGGAGCGGTTTCTGGGGCAGCTTCGGCAGAAATTGGCTGAGGAGCGGAGGGGAAAGGCGGAGGCACCGAAGTGATCCCCGGTCGCGAGTGAGATTCGAGGTTTGCATCCGACATTCAACGGTCGACTTAAGCCCTCCGGCGTCGAAAGACCCCTCTTTTTCAAACCTCTGAGGACCGTCGCCATGATTGCTGTCATGAAAGAGGGTGCCTCGTCCGAGCAGATTCAGCACGTCATTTGGCGCGTGGAATCGCTGGGGCTCAAGGCCCACCCCATCTACGGTACCGAACGCACGGTCATCACAGCCGTGGGTGAGGAACGGGACGGATCATTCGAACCGACCATGCAACTCTGCCGCAAAGTGGCCGAAGCCATTGGCCGACAGAGCGGTTGAATCTGAAGTGTGTTCAGGGGGGAGGCGAGGCATCGCTATGTCCGGGTTCACCCATCGCATCCGGCTGCGTAGGCCGTGGTTGCGGTTACCGCAGGGCGAGCGGGTCATCTGGCGGCGGTGGTTTGGGCGGCCCAGACGTCTGGCCAGCGACGAGCAGGTTTGGCTGGTACTGGAAGAGTTCGCCGTGCCGGTTCGGGCTGTGCTCAACGGGGAAGCGTTGGGCACGAGTTTGCCGCCCGGCCCGGCCGCTTTCGCGGTCACCGCGCTCCTGCAGGCACGGAATGAGCTGGCCCTCGAACTGCCGGGGGCTGGCGGGGAGCCGATTCCCGCCGAAATTCCGCCTGGCGGCGTGTGTCTGGAAATCCGCCGGGGTGTCGGTTAGGCTATGGGTTCTTCAGCCCCGTTGTCCTGCCACGCGGAGAGAACGCATGCCTGCCTGTCACTGGAAGTCGCTGTCAGCCCTGTTTCTGGTGTTAACCATCGCGTCTGTACGGTCTGCACTGGCGGCGGAGCCTAACAGCTTGACGCCTGAGGAACTCCAGGCAGGGTGGATCCTGTTGTTCGATGGCGAGAGCCTGTTTGGCTGGAAGGCGGCCAACAAGGCTAACTGGGCCGTGGTGGAGGGAGCTATCTCGGCCTCTGAAGGTGATGAGGGGCTGTTGTGTACGACCAGCCAATTTGGCGACTACGTGTTGAAGGTCGATTTCCGCGCTGCCAAGGGGGCCAATAGCGGAATATTTCTGCGAACCAGCCCGAAGCCGCCCGATGTGACCACCAAGGCCTACGAGTTGAATATCGCCCCGTCCGAGAATCCGTTCCCGACGGGCAGTTTTGTGCAGCGGAAGAAAGGGACGCCCGTGCCCGAAAGCGACGACTGGCAGAGTTACGAAGTTACGGCTCAGGGTGGCCACTTTCAGGTGTTGCTCAATGGCCAGCCGGTGCTCGACTATACGGACCCAGAGCCCTTGGGGCGGGGCTACATCGGTCTGCAGTTTCGCAGTGGGAAGATCGAATTCCGCAACGTGAAGCTCAAACCGCTGAGCACGGAGTGCATTTTCAACGGCAAGGACCTGACCGGTTGGAAGACCTATCCCGAGATGAAGAGCGTCTTCAGCGTCACGCCGGAGGGATGGCTGCACGTGAAGGACGGGCGCGGACAACTGGAAAGCCAAGGGCAGTACGGCAACTTCACCCTGCAGTTGGAGTGCTGCGTCAATGGCAAGGCCCTGAATTCGGGTGTCTTCTTCCGCTGTATCCCGGGCGAGTTGATGAACGGCTACGAGAGCCAGATTCACAATGGCTTCAGCGAAGGCGACCGAAACAAGCCGGCCGACTGCGGGACTGGCGGGATCTTCCGTCGGGTCAACGCGCGCCGAGTGGTCGCCGATGACTTTCAGTGGTTTTGCATGACGATTCACGCCGTGGACAACCGTGTTTCCGTATGGGTCAACGGTCATCAGGTGACCGACTGGACCGATACACGCAAACCGGACAAGAATCCGCGCAAAGGTCTGCGTCTTGAGGCCGGCACGCTGATGCTTCAAGGGCACGATGAGACTACTGACATCTCGTTCCGTAACCTGCGAATCGCGGAGGTGCCGAAGCGATAGAGGCGGAATGGGGGACATCTGGGCCATAAGTGCTCCTGGCCACGTTGGTTTGAGAAGCGGTCGGGCTTGACCCATTTGCGGGCAAGCCAATAATTAGAGCCGAAACCTGTCGAGGTGCCTGTCCATGCAACTTCGCGAAATTTTGGCTATCAAAGGAAGCGCTGTTCACACCATCACCCCGCAGGCCACCCTGCGCGAGGCCGCTGGCAAGCTCATTGAGCATCGAGTCGGCGCCCTGCTGGTACTGGAGGACGGCCATCAAGGCCTGGCCAGCGAAATCCGGGGGATTTTGAGCGAGCGGGACCTGCTTTGGGCCTGCGCGGATCCGAAGGCCTCGTTGGAGGTCCTGCACGTGGCCGACGCAATGAGTCACCCAGTGATCACCGGCACCCCAGAGGACCGGTTGGAAGACGTGATGGGGCTGATGACCAACCAACGCAAGCGGCACTTGCCGGTGGTTGGCGAGGGGCGTCTGCTGGGGATCGTCTCAATCGGCGACTTGGTCAAGGCGCATCATGACCAACTAGCGCTCGAACACCGGTTTATGAAAGACTATATCAGGGGGTAAGGAAGGACGTGGAGTGAGGAAGAGTCATGGGTAGGGCGATCTTTCGCCCCAACGGCGAACGAGAATTGCGAGCCGTTGGTCGGAAGCCCCTCACTCTTCGGCCTGTCCTTCGCATTCTAAGAGCCGGTCCCAGAACCAGTTGACGGCTCAGTCTTGCTGGGCCGCCCGACGTGGCTGGGGTGGTTCTGGGATAGGTTCTAAGTCAGTCCGCAACTCTTTCGGCAAGGCGAATCGTACCTGTTCTTGGCGAATCACGCGGGACTCGACGGTTGCCGCGTAGCGTGCAGTGAGCCACTGCACGCAGTCCTGCACAATGTGTTCCGGCGCGCTGGCCCCGGCAGTGATTAGGACCGTCTCTTCGCCGCTGAACCATCTCGACTCAATGTCAGCGGGACCGTCGATCAGCGCGGATCGCACGCCGCAGGCCCGGGCGATCTCCGCCAGCCGTTGGCTGTTTGAACTGTTGCGACTGCCGACCACGAGCACCAGATCCGCTTCGCCTGCCAGGCCCTTCACGGCCTCTTGGCGGTTTTGGGTGGCGTAGCAGATATCTTCCTTGGGCGGGCCGATAATCTGTGGAAAGCGCTCGCGCAGACGGTGGATGATTGTTGCCGCGTCGTCCATCGAGAGCGTGGTCTGCGTCAGGTAGGTGATTCTTGCGTCCGGCGCGATGTCGAGACGGTCGATGTCGGCGACATTCTGGACCAGACGGATTGCGTGAGGCGCCTCCCCTCGCGTCCCGACCACTTCGTCATGTCCATCATGGCCGATCAGCACAATAGCGTATCCATCCCGTGCATAGCGGATGGCCTCCAGGTGGACTTTGGTGACCAGAGGGCATGTGGCGTCGACCGACCGGAGGTTACGTTCTGCGGCTGCTTGCCGAATCTCGGGCGATACCCCATGCGCGGAGTAGAGTAGCGTGGAACCGTGCGGGACTTGTTCCAGGTCATCGACGAAGATCGCGCCTTGGGCCCGGAAGTGCTCGACGACCCAACGGTTGTGGACGATCTCGTGATACACGTATACCGGCGGCCCATAGCGTTGGATCGCCATTTCCAGGCTTTGCAGAGCCATGTTGACACCGGCGCAAAAACCCCGCGGAGCGATCAGGAGGATTCGCATGCGAGCAACTCCTTCTCTCCGTGTTGGTTGATGAGGTTTCCGGACCGCAAGGGGAGGCCCGTCGGTTTGCGGCCAAGGACAATTGCCAACTTGGCCCATTTATGCTTGGATAAAAGGGTCGCGATTGGTGTAGCCACCGGTTCTGGCAGCCGGAGAAGTGTTGGCCCCCAGGATGGGCCGGCCTTCACCGGGAATGCGAGACCGCCTTTGCAGACCCACGAACCTTCAGACGCCCGACTATGGCTATCGTTGCCGATCTTGAATTGTACGGTCCGGCGGCCCAACATCCAGTGCGTCTGACCCCTCGTAAGAGCCGCAGGTACTGTCGGCGTCTGGCTCGCAAGCATTATGAGAACTTCACGGTAGCCAGTTGGCTGTTGCCCGGCTCTGCCCGGCAGCACTTCTGCAACCTGTATGCCTACTGCCGTTGGGCGGACGACCTGGCCGACGAGATACACTCGCCGCAGCAGAGCCTGGCTCTGCTGCAGTGGTGGGAGATGCAGCTTCGTCGCTGCTATGGCGGTCAGGCCGAGCATCCGGTGTTTGTGGCCCTGGGGGAAACGATTCGCTGTTGCCAGATTCCCATCGATCCCTTCCTGGATCTGTTGGTGGCCTTTCGCCAGGACCAGCGAGTCCGCCACTATCAGAGTCAGGAGCAACTGCTGGACTACTGCCGATACTCGGCCAATCCCGTGGGACGACTGGTGCTCTGCGTGGCCGGCTGCAACGATCCGCAACGCGCACGTTTGGCGGATAACATCTGCACCGGCCTGCAGTTGGCGAATTTTTGCCAGGATGTGGCTCGCGACTTGGACCAGGGACGAATCTATCTGCCGCAGTTGGAGTGCCATCGCTATGGTTATGAGGAATCGATGCTTGCTCGGCGGGAGTGCAATGGGGCGTTTCGTCAACTGTTGGCAGCCCAGTCGTTGGAGGCTGAAGGGCGACTGAAAGCGGGGCGGGCCTTGGTCGCTCACATGCCGGCCGATTATCAACTTGCGGTGGCCCTGTTCATCGAGGGTGGATTGGCCATCTTGGATGCCATTCGCCGTCAGGACTATGACGTCTGGACGAAACGGCCGCGTCTCTCCCGGGGGCGCAAGTTGCGTCTGGCGACCAGCGTGTGGTGGTCGTTGAAACGCGGCACGTACCAGGGCCTGCGCCGATGAACAACGACTCACTGCAATCAAGCTACGCCGCCTGCCGTCGGCTGGTTCGTCGTTCGCATTCCAACTTCACCAGGAGCTTTTTGTTACTGCGGCCAGAGAAGCGACGAGCGATGGACGCTTTGTACGCTTTTATGCGCCATACCGACGATCTGGGGGACAGTGCGCTGAGCAGTCCGGAGCGGCGCAAATCGCTAGCCGTGTGGCGTGCTGCACTGACGGCGGCGTTGCACGAGCAGCCGCTGGATGACGCGACCGACACCACCGCGAGCCGACTATTGCCGGCCGTCTGCAACACCGTGCGGCGATTTGGCATCCCCATCGAGTGCTTGCACGATGCCATAGATGGCCAGGAAATGGATCTTGATGTCCGCCAGTATGAGACATTCGATGAACTGGCCGTCTACTGCCAGAAGGTGGCTTCGGCGGTGGGCGTGGCGTGTCTCCACATTTGGGGATTTCGCACGCACGCAGCACTTGTGGCGGCTCGACAATGCGGGATTGCCATGCAATTGACCAACATTCTTCGCGACCTGCGCGCCGATGCCGCGCTGGGGCGGTGCTACCTGCCGCAGGCGGATATGAGAGCCTGCGGGTACAGTTGCCAGGAGCTGCGCGAAGGACAGGTGAAACCCGCCTTCCGGCGGCTGGTGGAATTGGAGTCGGATCGGGCGGAGAGCTTGTACCACGCGTCGCTGGTCTTGCTGGATGAGTTGGCGCCGGATGGTCTGCGTCCCTTCCGTCTGATGATCGCCACCTATCACGCCCTCCTGGAAGAGATTCGCTGTCGGGCTGGCGAGTTGTTGCACCGGCCGGTGCATCTGTCCGGATGGCGCAAGGCGCGGATCACTCTGCGATGCCTGTTACGGCCGGGAGTGCCTTGGTGAGCGGGCGTTGGAGTCTGTTGGAGCGAGTAGCGATGTTCCTGGCGTATAGGCTCTCCGCGTAGGATCTGGGGATGCACTCGAGTCTGACCATCATTGGCGGCGGTTTGGCTGGCTTGGCCGCGGCAGAGGCCGCGTGTCGGAGTGGCATGCGCGTCGAGTTGCTTGAGGCCCGGCCGACGCTGGGAGGTCGGGCCGGCTCGTTTCGCGATCCGCAGAGTGGCCTGACGCTGGATGCCTGCCAGCACTTGGCGTTGGGGTGCTGCGGCGAATTGTTGGATTTCCTGCAGCGACTGGGGTTGGCCGATGCCCTGCCGCACCACCGGCGACTGCACTTTCTGGCGACGGACGGTCGGCAGTGCGATTTCGTACCTGCGCGTTGGCTGCCAGCACCGCTACACCTGCTGCCGGGGTTGCTGGGACTGAGATTCCTGACCTGGACGGACCGGCTGAAGATCGCCGGGGCTATGGTCGCCTTGGCGCGGACTGGGAGTAGCGACCCGGGAGAGACTGTCGCTGGTTGGCTCGCCAGGCATGGTCAATCGGCCGCAGCCGTGGAAGGGTTTTGGGCTCCCGTGTTGCTCAGCGCGCTGGGCGATACATTGGAGAAGATCGCCCTGAGTGCTGCGCGGCAGGTGATCGTGCAGGGCTTTCTGTCCTCACGGCAGGCCTACGAGTTGTGCCTGCCACGCATGCCATTGGCCGAGTTGCACGAGCGCATCGGCGCGGCCTTGCGCGCTCAAGGGGTGGCGATCCGACTCAAGACCCGCGTGCGGCGAATCGAAGGCGACTGTGAGGCCGTGCGCGAGATCCGGTTGGCCGACGACACCGTGCTTCGGCCAGAACGGGTCGTGTTGGCCGTGCCCTGGTGGCAAGTGCCGGGGTTACTGGGAGCAGAGCTATCTCACGCTCTGCCGGAAGTGGAGTGTCTGAAGCAGATACGGCCTGCGGCTATCACGGCAGTCCATCTCTGGTTCGACCGGCCGATCACTCCCCTGCCCCACGCCGTACTGCTGGGACGCACGGCGCAGTGGCTGTTTCGGCCGGCATGGGTATCGCCGGAGCGTTCCGGCTATTGCCAGGTAGTGATCAGCGCATCGCATGCCCTGGCCCCGTGGCCACGGCAGGAGTTGTTGAATCGGGTGCTGGATGATCTTCGCGCAACCTGGCCCGAGGTGGCCGTGGCCCGGCTGCTGTGCTGGCAGATTGTGGCGCAGCGTGCGGCCGTCTTCTCGTGTGTGCCGGGGCTGGATGCGCTGCGTCCGAGGCAGCACAGTTCCGTGTCCAATCTGTTCTGGGCAGGTGATTGGACTGCTACAGGTTGGCCGGCCACGATGGAAGGCGCGGTGCGAAGTGGCCGATTGGCGATCGCGGCCGGTGCGTAAATCCTTGCCCCTCCGGATAGGCTTTCGAGCAGCTCAACGCGCGCGACACAGACAACCTCGCTGACAGAAATGCCGCGGCACACAGTGGTCGGTGCAGGGCGCGACTCTTGTGCAACACCCTGGGTGTTGAAAGCAACATGCAACGCGGTGCAGGGGTGGACCTGAGTGTTGCATTGCCGAATGCTTACCCGCAAGGCTGTGTGGCGTATGCTGTTACGTCATATGCCTGGCGGAGAACAAGCTTAACTCCGGTGGCTGGGTTGTTGCATCCGTCCAGGGGGTCGGTGGCCTATGGAGGAACGCAGGGTGGGGGAGCAGAAGTCCCCCTCCTCGGGCCGCGCCAGCGGATCCAGCTATTTGCTCGGGGCCGGCGTGCGTTGGGCGGTGCGGTCTGTGTCAGGCAGGAGTTTTTCGGTAAAACGGGTGAGATAGTGAATTGAGGTGGCTTCGCCGCGGAATCCCACCACACGCTTATCCACGTCCATCTGCTGTTGCAGGACACGGCCGGCGTCGATGTCGAACTTGACGGTGCCACTGGCTGTGGCCTGGATCAACTGGGCCTCGATGGCGGGGTCATGTACGGGCGTGAGCACCTGGGTGGCGACTTCGATGGTGGCCACGCCGGTCGACACGGAGCGCAGCGTGAACTTCTGGAGGAGCTTGATCTTCTTGACCATGCCCTTGGGCATGGAAACCTCGGTGTCGTAAGGGAAGGACCAGGACTCCCCGATGGCGACGGGTTCGGCGGGCAAAGGGATGGTGATCTGGCCTTCACTCTTGGCCGCCGCCTTGAGTTGCTTGCGCTCGCGGCGGAGGATATTGCCTTGCGGGTCGATCTTGACCGTGGTCAATGGAACGCCGACCGCCTCGCAGACGTTCTGAAATCCAGCGGGCGGCGTTTTGTCCACGCGGCTGTTGTAGCGGACTTCGTCGCGACCGGTGAGCTTGTGACGCATGTCGACGTCGTCCACGGAATGGACGAAGGTGGCCGTACCGTCGGCAGCGACGTCGGTCACTTTCCAAACCTTGGTCGACTTGCTGACCGTCTCGGCGACCTGGGTATTGCCCGAGGCGTTGGTGTGCACGGCCGACTGATGGACCACTTCCCAGCGAAGGGTCTGGTCCTTGACGAACTGGTAGCGGAGCCGGTGCTTCGAGTTGGCGCCGCTGGCTGGTTCCGTCTGGCTGGGCAGGCTCGGGGATACACTCTTGGGAGCTCCGTCGGCCTTGTTCTTGGGCACCGAGGCCGGCTCGGCGCCAGAAGCGGACGGGCTGGAGGCCACGATGATCCCAAGGCACAGCGTGGTCAAGAACGAGCATCCGTTCATACTCGAATCCTTTCGAGGCTATCGGTTGTCAGATCACGACGGGTCGCCGTTCCCCCCTTGGAACGCCGGCAATCTGAAAGTCCACAACACGCTCCTGAGAACCGGTCCCAGAACCTGTCGCCAGCCCAGGGCCGCTGGGCCGTGAGCTGGTCGAGATGGTCTTGGGATAGGTTCTTATGACTTGCGCTCGATTTGCAGCCGTCCGCTCCAGCCCAGCTTTTCGCGCAACGTGCGATAGTAGCTGTGGCCAGGGGCACTGACCAGTTTGAACCGGGGCTCGGCGCGCACCACACGCACGCGATCGTTGGCCTCCAAGGTGCAGAGCACATGGCCGTCGACCACCACCGAAGTGGCTGGGTTGGGGCGCGGGACCGCCAGTTCGTACACGTGGTCGGCCGTGTCGACCACGGGTCGGTTGGTCAGCGTATGCGGGCTGATCGGTGAGATTACGAAGGCCTGCATGTTCTTCCGCAGGATCGGCCCGCCTGAGGAAAGGCTGTGTGCCGTAGAGCCCACGGGAGTGCTGACAATCAAACCGTCGCAACTATAAGTGGTTACGAGTTCTGAGTCAACGTAGAGATCGATTTCGAGGATGCTGAAGGGCGGGCCGGCATGCACGGCGACCTCGTTAAGGCCCAATTTCTGGCACTGGAGCGTTTCGCCGCGCAGGATCTGGCAGTCGAACATCAGGTGTTCAATGACCGGAAGCCGACCGGCAGCGAAATCCTGGATCGCGCTAGGCAGCTCATCGGGCGAGAGGTCCGCCAGAAAACCCAGTCTGCCTACATTGACAGCCAGGATTGGCACCTGTCGTCGGCCCATCTGCAGGGCGGCGCGAAGGATGGACCCGTCACCCCCGAGGACGATCGCCAGGTCGGCATTCAGATCCGCGAGATCCTGGCTTCCGGAGAAGTCGGTCGCGATGATGTCGACGTGCTCTTGGATGATGGGACGCAGTCGCTCGGCCTCGGCCAGAACGCCGGGGCGCGCGGCGAAACCGACCAGCATGGCGCGGAGCCTGCTTGCGCTGGCAAGGGTGGCAGGCGGCGTGTGGGGACGCTTGGGGTTCTTCATACGGCCGCGACCGGCGGTCACGTAGTTTGGGGATCGGGGCGGCGGTGTCGCGATCTATCTGGCGGCAATGCGATTGGGTTTTCGGGATTTCGTCGCAGCCTCGCGCGCGATGCGACGGCAGGCTTCGACGATGCCGGGCACGTCGAGGTCCATCTCGGCCAGCAGTTCGTTGCGATCGCCATGCTCGACAAACACATCGGGGATGCCCAGGCGGCGCAGGCGGCTGGTATCCAGGCCCGCGTCGTTGGCGGCTTCGAGCACCGCGCTGCCGAATCCACCCATCAGGGCGCCTTCTTCGACCGTAATCATGAAGGAGGTTTCGGACAGGGCGTCGAGGATCAGTTCCGTATCCAGCGGTTTGACGAAGCGCGCGTTGATGACACCGACGGAGAGGCCGTCCTCGGCCTCCAATTGGGCCGCGGCGCGGAGGCAACTGGGCATCAGGGCGCCGCAGGCCACGATCGTACCGTCGGTTCCGTGCCGGACGTATTCGGCCTTGCCCAGGACCAGAGGATCCGGTTGGCGTGGGCAGCGTTCGACCTGCGCCTTGGGGTAGCGCATGGCCACGGGGCCGGGATGGGTGAGCGAGAACTCGATCATGGGCGCCACGTCCATCTCGTCGCCTGGGGCGATGACGACCATGTTGGGGAACGGGCGAAGGTAGGTCAGGTCGAACATGCCGTGGTGGGTTGGACCGTCGGGACCGACCACGCCCGCCCGATCCAGGAACATGGCCACGGGCAGGTTCTGCAGGGCCACCTCCTGGAAGATCTGGTCGTAGCTGCGTTGCAGGAAGGTGCTGTAGATATCGACAATCGGGCGGAGCCCGGCCTTTGCCAGGCCGGCGGCGAAAGCCACGGCGTGCGATTCGGCGATGCCCACATCGAAGAACCGGTCGGGAAACGTCTCGCGAACCGGTTCTAGCATGTTCCCCTGGCACATGGCCGCCGTGATGATCGCCACCTGGGGCTTGGTTCGCATCTGCTCCAGTACGCCATCCCGCACGAGCCTGGTGTAGGAGGGGCCGGAGGACTTCTTCAGCGAGACCACCGAGCCGTTCTGGCGGGCAAAGGGCGCCGGGGCGTGGAAGAAGGTGGGATCTTCGGCGGCGGGCTTGAAGCCGTGACCTTTTTCGGTGACCACGTGGACCAAGACTGGGGTCTCGGAGTCACGGGCCATGGCCAGGTATCGCTGCAATTGCGGGATGTTGTGCCCATCGACGGGGCCGATGTAGCGGAAGCCCAGCTTTTCGAAGAGCATGCCGCCGAGCACGCCGGCCTTGATGGCATCCTTGAGTTGCCCCAGGATCCGCTCGACGGGATCGCCGATGACCGGCACGCGGTTGAGCAGTTTCTGGATTTCGACCTTCAGTCCGCTGTAGAACTGGGTCATGCGCAACTGATCGAGATAGTTGGCCAGGCTGCCGACGCGTGGGCAGATGGACATCTTGTTGTCGTTGAGCACGACCGTGAGCTTCTGCTTCAGGCCGCCGGCATGATTGATGGCCTCGAAGACGATCCCCGAGGCAAACGCGCCGTCGCCGATAACGGCCACGGCGTGACGGCCTTCTTCGGGCCGGACGCGATCGTCGCCGCACTTCAGGCCCAAGGCGGTGGCGATACTGCAGCCGGCATGGCCGGTCATCAAGAGGTCGTAGACGCTTTCGGCCGGATTGGGATAGCCCATCAATCCGCCCTTGGTGCGGATCGTGTGGAACTGCGGATACCTGCCGGTGATCAGTTTATGGGGATAGACCTGGTGGCCGGTATCCCAGATCAGGCGATCGCGAGAGAAGTCGAAGGTGGTGTGCAGGGCGAGGGTCAGTTCAACGGCGCCCAGATTGGAGGCGAAATGGGCGGTGCGCGTGCCGGAGAGACGGCACAAGGCCTCGCGGATTTCGGCGGCGAGTTGCTTGAGTTGCTTGAGCGAGAGCCGCTGCAGGTCCTGCGGCGAGTGAATTGTGGCCAGTAGTTCGTCCATTCAGCGATTCCTTTCCAGGACGTGGCGTGCGACCGCCTGCAACGGGGCCGTCGTGGGTCCCAAGGCGGCGAGGGCCGCGCAGGCCTCGTCAACCAACTCCTCCGCTCGGCGGCGGCTGCCCTCCAACCCCAAGAGTCTGGGGAAGGTGAGCTTGCCGTGCGCGGCGTCTTTATGAACTCGTTTGCCCAGGGCGGCTTCGTCGCCCTGGACATCCAGCAGATCGTCGGTGATCTGGAAGGCCAGTCCCAGGCAGCGACCGTATTGCGCCAAGGCGGCCTTTTGTTGATCGTTGGCTCCAGCGCAAAGGGCCCCCAATCGCAGCGAGGCGGAGATCATGGCCCCGGTCTTGCGCGCGTGGATCGATTCCAACTGAGCCAAGTCACCATCGATCAGGCCGGCGATGTCGTCGGCCTGACCACCCACGAGGCAGCAGACGCCCGCCGCTTCGGCCAAAACGGCGCAGCAGGCGGCGGCGGTCTGCGGCGGTTGAACACTCGCGGCAAGGACCTGGAAGGCCAGCGTCAGCAGGGCATCGCCCGCCAAAATGGCCAGAGCTTCACCAAAGACCTTGTGGCAAGTCGGCCGGCCGCGGCGCAGATCATCGTCGTCCATGGCCGGCAGATCATCGTGAATCAGCGAGTAGGCGTGGATCATCTCCACGGCGCAGGCGGCGGGCATGGCCGCCGCTTCCGCCCCGGCGCAGGCCTCGTTGGCCAGCAGAACGAGGATCGGTCGCAGACGCTTTCCGGGCGCCAGGAGGCTATAGCGGATGGCTTCGCCCAGGCGAGGCGGGCAGCCGTGATCGAACTGCGTGCAGTCGAGCAAGCAGGCATCGATGCGCTGGCGCAAAGGGCCCAGGTCGGGCATGACAGAAGGCCAATCAAGGGTTGTCATCAGCGTTGCGGTCGCCGGCGCACGTCGGAACCAAACCGCGGCCACTGTTGGGGCCGAGAAAGGCGATGCAGCCTGGGGTGACATTGGTCTGCAGGAGAGACCAGGCCTCGCGACGAACGTTCGGTCCTGGCCTGGCCGCATTGCCTATCTGAGGCTTACCGGGGCGTGTCGCACGGACGTGTGGCGTGCAACCGCTAGTCTGTGGTTTCAACTCCATCAGGCGAAAGGGCACTGCACGTGGAGGGCAGGCATTGTGCCTTGCACCACGGCGCAAGTCTCATTCTAGCTCCGCCCCCCCGGTTCGTCCATGCCGGGCGTGCCACCGGGGCGGGGGTTGTCGTGCCCTGGGCGATACGATTGTGCCGGTGTTTCGGCGTAGTGCTGCGCGTCGCGCACTACGGATGCTACGTGGTCAAAGGGGCTGGTGATCGGATTGCCGTCGCTGTCCACTCCGCTGAGGATCTCGATCTTGCGCTGAGCGCCTTCCAATAACCCCTGGCAACGGCGGAGCAGTTTGATCCCCTCCTCGTAGCGTTGCAGGGCCGCGTTGAGCCCCAGTTGGCCCTCTTCCAGGTCGTGGACGATCTGTTCCAATTCGTGCAACGCCTGCTCGAATGTCGGGCCGTCGGCATCGATAGCGGCGGGGCTAACGGGCGGCGGAGGGGAGACGGGCGCTGCGGTGGCCTTGCGGGGCATGGGTCACTCCCATTCGATGGTGGCCGGCGGTTTGGAACTGATGTCGTATACGACCCGATTCACGCCGCTGACCTCGTTGATAATCCGGGTCGACAATCGGGACAACAGGTCGTAGGGCAGATGGCACCAATCGGCGGTCATGAAATCCTCGGTCTGGATGGCACGGACCGCGACCACATCTTCGTAGGTTCGCGCATCGCCCATCACACCGACAGTCTGCACTGGCAGCAGAACGGCGAAGGCCTGTGAGGTCTGACGATAGAGGCCGGCAGCCTTGATCTCTTCGATGACGATGGCATCGGCGTGGCGCAGCGTATCGAGGCGGGGCTTGCTGACCTCCCCCAGGCAGCGGACGGCCAATCCCGGACCAGGGAACGGATGGCGCCAGATGATCTCCTCGGGCAGGCCGAGCTGCAGGCCGAGTTTGCGGACCTCGTCCTTGAACAGGTCGCGCAGGGGTTCGATCAGCTCGAAGCACAGGTCTTCCGGCAGCCCGCCCACATTGTGGTGCAACTTGATGGTGGCCGCCGGCCCGTCGGGTGAACCGCCGCTCTCGATCACGTCGGGATAGAGCGTTCCCTGGGCGAGGAAGCGAGCGTTCTCAATGCGTGAAGCCTCATCGGCAAAGCACTCGATAAAAGCATGGCCGATCTGACGGCGTTTTTCTTGGGGGTTGGTGATTCCGGCCAAGGCGGCCAGGAATCGGTCTTCGGCCGGCACCACGTGCAGGTCGGTGCGGAAGTGTCCGGTGAATTCGCGGATCACCGATTGCACCTCACCCTGGCGGAGCATGCCGTTGTCGACCAGGATGCACGACAGCCGGGGGCCGATGGCTTCGGCCAGCAAGGCGGCCACGACCGACGAATCGACGCCGCCGGAGAGTCCGCAGATCACCCTCCCCTGCCCTACCCGTTGACGGATTTCCGCAATCGTCTGTCGGGCAAAGTCCCCTAATCGCCAGGTTCCCGCACAGCCACAGATGCGAATCAGAAAATTGGCGAGGATTTCGTTGCCTTGGGGGGTGTGCGTGACTTCGGGATGGAATTGCAGGCCGTAGATGGGCAACTGCTGATGTTTGACTGCAGCGTAGGGACAGGTGTCCGTGGCCGCCAAGGGGATGAAAGCCTCGGAAACCTGCGAGACCTGATCCCCGTGGCTCATCCAGACCTGAGTCTGCTCGGCCAGTCCGCTGAGCAAGGGATCGGGTGTCAGCATGCGGCAATAGGCCCGACCGTACTCACGGGCCGGCGCGCTCTGGACTCGCCCACCCAGGGCCTCGCACATGAGTTGCATTCCGTAGCAGATTCCCAACGTGGGGATGCCCAGGCGGAACAACTCTGGATCGCATTTAGGCGCGTTGGCTTCGTAGACGCTCGACGGCCCGCCAGAGAGAATCAGGCCCATGGGCTTGAGTTCCCGAATCCGCTCGGCCGTGATATTGTGCCGGACAATCTCGCAATAGACCTGCTGTTCCCGCACACGGCGGGCAATCAGTTGGGCGTATTGGGACCCGAAATCCAGGACCAGGACTTTTTCGTCAGCGATTCGGCTCATCAGGGACTCCTGAGGGAAACCTCGTATTCTAAGCCCTGACGGGGATTGCAGGTAGTGGGTGGCGAGTCGGGTGTGGCCGGTCTGGAGGCCAAGCGGGGTGGCCGGGATCGCGCCCAGCAGGTTCAGAAGTGCGGGCACTATCCACTGCTGCGACCGAGGATTATAGTGAAATAATCGGTACGAACGGAAATATACGCCTATTTTGACAGGAATTTACTTACAACGTGCTCATTCTCTTGACGAACGATGACGGGATCTACGCCCCAGGGCTGGCTGCATTGGAGCGGCAACTACGGAGCCTGGGAGAAGTACGGGTGGTCGCTCCGGCGGCGGAGCAGAGCGGCGTGGGCCACTCGATCACCTACCTTACCCCGCTGATTGTCAAAGAAGTCTTCGTGCGCGAAGCGCATTGGGGTTGGGCGGTGGAGGGACGGCCGGCGGATTGCGTGAAACTGGGGATCACCCAGTTCTGCCCACGGCGGCCGGATCTGATCGTCAGCGGCATCAACTACGGTCTGAATGCGGGGATCAATGTGCTGTACTCGGGCACTGTGGCCGCGGCGATCGAAGGGGCGTTCTTCGGCATCACCAGCGTGGCAGTATCGCTGGAATTCAGCGATACGGCGCCGTTCGACAAGGCTGCTGGCGTGGCCCGTTCGATCATCGAACAGATCTTGTCCAAGAAGGGCCCTGAGCCCCAACTCTACAACGTGAACATTCCCACGGCTGCCCTGAATGGCAGTCCGCAGGTCCGGGTTGTGCCCATGGATGTGGCCCAGTATGGGGAACGGTTTGAGCGGCGAGTGGATCCCTGGGGCCGCGACTACTACTGGGCGACGGGCGAACCGCCACCGGCCTCGGCGGGGCGCCAGACCGACCTGTCGGAGTTGGCCAAGGGGCACGTCACGCTGACTCCGTTGCAGTACGACATGACGATGCACTCGGCCCTGACCGCCATGCAGTCGTGGGAGTTTCGGGTGGAGGGCCACCAAAGTGAGGAGTGCGGTGCGTGTGTCGACCCGGACCGGCCTGTCTTGCGTTCCGGTCGTAAGCGTCAGACGGTCAGTTCGCAGGCGGGACGGGCGGAAACTCCAGGACGGAAGATTGCGTCGGCCGATGGGGCGAAGCAAGAATAGCCGTTAGGAACAAGAGTCCGTTGATTGGTCTTCAGAAGAGTGATGCCGGATCGCCTCTCGCAAGAGCGTCCGAAACCGGCCTTCCGATGGTCGGCCTCTCGGCATGACTTATCTGAGATGCAATGAGCCGCGGCACAAGAGCCGGCCGGCTGGAGCACGGATGCCACGACGCGTATTGTGTTGACCGCGATTGAGTGAGCATCCCATGACTCGTCCATCCTTGGCGATCATCGCCGCGGCGTTTCTCTCGCTGGCAGGCATGTCTGCTGCCCGGGCGGAGAGTTGGATCTTCCGGCCTTCGTATTTCAGCCACAGCGACCAGGGGGAGCGCACGGCGCAGTACGAACAGCCGGCGCCCGCCTACGCGCGTGTGGGAGAGAACTATCTGCAAAGCGGCTATCGGCACAACCACACGGAACTGCGCGTACGCGGGTCGTCGGACAACGTGCATGTCGTGGAGACCTGGGGCGACGGGCAGTGGATTCGTCCTTACGGGGAATGGCAGTTTCCCTATCGGGCCGGCGCTACGCCTTACGGTCCGTGGGGCAATCCGCAGGGTCCGTGGACGCAGCCTTTCGATTCGTGGAGCAATCCCTACGGTCTGATGCGGGGCTACGGGGCATGGTATCCGCAACCGACGCCTTACGGGGCCGGCGCGATGCCTGGTCCGGGCGGCTACGGGCCGGGGGCCTATGGCTCGGGCGGCTATGGGCCAGGGGGCTACGGGCCGGGCGGCGGATCGCATCCCATGCCCAAGCCGGCGCCGGGGTATCCGTGACCATGACCGCCGAAGGCCGATCCGGCGTCGGGGAGCGGGGGGGATCGCCCGGCAGAGAGGTCTGCTCTCTCACGATGCTTGCGCAGCAAGCCTGGCCCCCAGAAATCGCCATCCGGCTGACACACGCCGTTAGATGGCCTGGTGCATGGGGCTCTTGGACGAGCGTTCGCCCTTTTTGGGTGGCAGTCCTGGGATTGCCTGGCGCAGGTCGGTGACGTCGGTCAGTAGCCAGCGGCCGTCGATGCGTTGGAAGTGCACTGTCGCTGCGCCGCCAAACTGTCCGATGGGGTTTGCCCCGGAGTGGTCGGCGATCAATACGATGCCCGAGGCGGCGACTTGAGCCGCATTGGGCTGCGGCCCCGAGTCGAAAGAGATCTGCTGGTCGAGGATGCGCACCTGGCTGAAGCGGTAACGTCGCAGGGACGTGGAGAGGAACTTCCGGGCGTCCTGGGCCGCTGGCGAGATGAGTTCCAAGGCTGCGTCGGCGTCGTTGGCCTCAACCGCTGCGCGGAGCGATTCCATGGCCGTTTCGATCTGTTCGTGGTCGGTGACCACGAGGTGTTCGATGAGCACCAAGGCGCCGGTAAGGAAGGCCGTACCGGCCATCCAGCCCAGGACCATGCCCCGCCCTGTGCGCCAGAGGACGACCAGCAGCACGAACTCGGCAAACACGCCACAGACGATGGCCGGCAACGGATCTTCGAGGAGCGTGGACATGGGGCGCTTTGGGGAGTCGGCTCTTGGTTGTCAGCCGAGTGGAAGGTCCGGGGCTTGGGTCTTGAAACTCGAACTCAGCGTTTATCGTTCAGCGTTTCTGGCTTTACCCGGGGCGTTGGATTGGGCTCCTGGCCGGCAGTGCGTTGGTTGCGGCCGGGGCGGCCGAGATCCCCCAGATCCTCGCGGGCCTTTTCGGCCAAGGCCGTGAGCCGCTGGACCACGTCGGGTTGCTGGGTGATGAGGTTGTGCTGTTCGGAGATGTCGGCGGCGAGGTCGTACAGCGCCGCCTCCTGTTTGGGGCGGCCGCGGCCTTGGATCACCAGCGAGTCCAGCGGCAGGTAGAGTTTCCACTGGCCGCTGCGGACCGCCTGGAGTTGATCCATGTGATAGTAGTAGAAGGCCTCATGGGGCGACTGGGCACCTGGTTGGGCCGACATGAGCGGCCAGATGTCGCGGCCGTCGATGGGGCGGTCTTGGGGCGGTTGTGTGCCGGCCAACCGGGCGAAGGTCGGCAGGAGGTCCATTGTGGTGGCCACCTCGCGGCAGACGGCAGCGGCCGGGACGTGCCCTGGCCAACGGACGAGGCAGGGAACGCGCATGCCACCTTCGCGCGTGCTGTAGCCCCAACCGGTCAGTGGTGCGTTGCTGCCCTGGGGCGGGTTGCGTTTGGGGGCTCCGTTGTCGCTGGTCCAGACGAACAGCGTGTGCTCGTCCAGGCCGAGGTTCTTCAGCGAAGCCAGGATCTCGCCGGTCGACCAGTCCAGTTCCTCGACCGAATCTCCCCAGTCGCCGTTGGCGCTCTTGCCGCGGAAGGCCGGGCTCGAGAAGGCGTGCGTGGTGCTACCGGGCATGGCCTGAGGGAGATAGAGGAAGAAAGGCTGCTGACGATTGGCCGTGATGAAGCGGATGGCCTCCTGGGTATAGCGCTGGGTGAGATAGTCGCGGTCGACGGGAGCCTCGATAACCTCTTCGCCGCGCATCAGGGGCAGTTCGGGCCAGGGTTTTTCGGGCCGGGCGGTCATGTCGTCGCTGTAGGGAATACCGAAGAACTCGTCGAAGCCCTGGCGTGTGGGCAGGAACTGCGGTTGATCACCGAGGTGCCACTTGCCGATGATCGCCGTGCGATAGCCGGCCGCTTTGAGCACCTCGGCGATGGTGATTTCGTTGGGGTGGAGCCCTTTCTGCGCCACCGGTTGGAGCACGGCTCCGCCCGTGTCGCTGAGGTGCATGTTGATCCGCCGCGGATAGCAGCCGGTCATGATACTGGAACGCGAGGGCGTGCAGACGCCACTGGAGACATAGAAGTCGGTGAACTTCAGGCCCTCGGCGGCAAGGCGATCGATATGCGGCGTGCGGTGCAGTTTTGACCCAAAGCACCCGACGTCACCGTATCCCAAGTTGTCGCAGAAGAAGATGACGAAGTTGGGTGGCCGGGCTGTCTTACTGGGGGCGGCCGCGGCAAGGTTCGTCAAGCCGATCAACACCAGCAAGGCTCCGGGAAGGATCAAGTCCCGAAGATGGTGCGAGAGAGCGGGGACGGGATACGGCATCGCCGGCTCCTATTGATAGGAATTTGTGATTCCCGCATAGTGCATTGAGTCTAGCCGGGCAAGCCCGGTGAAGCAAGGTGGAGAGGGGAGAGTGGGGGGCTATTGGGGCCTGCATAGCGAATGAACCGAGGGCCGGGCACCGACCGCAGGTTGGTCGCGGGAGCCCGGTTTTCCCGGCCTTCCGTTCTCTCGGCCGGGGCCGTTAGCAATGCAGAGGTCAATAGAAGGTCAACGGCGAGTATGAGTCAGGCAGCGAGCTTGATGGTAAACGGCAAGAGTGCTGGCCGCTGTTCACCTTCGCCTACCTGACCGCGCTGGCCTGCTGCGGCGCGTTGGTTGTTGGGCATGCGGCTGAGTGGAACATGACCGTTATGACCCAAGATTTCATTGCCGCCGGCGCCATCCTGCTCGCACTCAGCTATCTCGTGCGCCGATGGGTACGCTTCTGGCG
The DNA here is from genome assembly GCA_937889015.1 of uncultured Planctomycetales bacterium. Classification (GTDB taxonomy): domain Bacteria; phylum Planctomycetota; class Planctomycetia; order Pirellulales; family Thermoguttaceae; genus CALARR01. The sequence goes on from CALARR010000223.1 coordinate 92,529, forward strand.
ACGCAAGGCAATGCCCGACGGCACGGCATGCGGCTGCATGAAATACGCTCCCCGGTCCGGCCGTTGGTGACCATCACCCGGCCGCGCGACCAATAGAGCAGTCGGGTACGGCCTGGTCGCGCCTGGCCCCGGCGTGGAATTATTCGAGGGGGACTCCGGCCGGCGAGACACCGTGCGTGCTGATCTCGCCGCGGAGTTCCTTGCCCAAGTGGCTGTGGTGCCGGCTGTAGAGGAAGTAGATCAGCAGGCCAATGGCAAGCCACACGAAGAGCCGAACCCAGTTCTCCCAGCCCAAGTAGACCATCAACGCCAGGCAGAGCACAATTCCGGCGGGTGCGACGAAACCGAGCATGGGCGTGCGGAAGGGGCGGTTGGCCGTGGGGTTCAGTCGCCGCATGAGCAAGACCGCGGAACAGACGATCACGAAGGCGAAGAGCGTGCCGATGTTGACCATGTGGCCCATGGCCTCCAGGGGAAACAGCGAAGAAACGAAAGCCACCACGATTCCGGTCAGGATGGTGGCGCGATGGGGCGTGCGGAATACGGGATGTACGGCGCCGAAGAAGCTGTAGGGGAGGAGGCCATCGCGGGCCATGGCCAGGAGAACACGAGGCTGGCTGAGCATCATGACCAGCAACACGCTGGTGATGCCTGTCAGAGCGCCCACGTTGATGATTACCAAGGCGAACCGTCCCTGGAGCTTTTCGAATACCCCGGCGATGGGGGCGTTGAGCGGGATCTGCGGATAGGGAACGATCCCGGTGATTACAGCGGCGACGGCGATGTACAGCACCGTACACACGGCCAGAGACGCGATGATTCCGATGGGCACGTCGATGTGCGGCCGGCGCGCCTCCTCGGCGTGCGTGGAGACCGAATCGAAGCCGATGTAGGCGAAGAAGATCAAAGCCGCCCCCTGGCCGACCCCGAACCAGCCGTAGGGCATGAAGGGGGTCCAGTTGGTCGGATCGACGAATTGCAGGCCGGCAAAGATGACGAACAAGACAACGAGGATTTTGACCGCCACCATTCCGGCGTTGAACCCGGCGCTTTCGCGAATTCCGAGCACGAGAATGAGGGTGAGGATGGCCGTAATGCCGATCGCGGCGGCGTTGCAGGTGATGCGATAACCTCCGATTACCAGCGGTGTTCGCTCATAGGCCTGGAAGCCGTCTTGGTTCGCCTTGTGGACCTGTTCCAGCTTCTCCGCCAACACGGAGCCGGGTTCATATTGCAGGAGCTTCTCGAGCTCGCTCTTGATGCGCGCGATCGAATCGTCGGCAGAGGCACCGTGAAGGTCGCGGACCCTGGCCAGCGACTCGGCGCTGAACTGCACTTGCACATTCTGCACGCGTTCGATGTTTTGTTCGGGCTTCAGCGGGAGGGAGAGAGGCGTGGTTCCCTGTTCGGCGCGCATGGGGATACCTGTGGCCGACTCGATGACCAGGATTCCGGCCGTCTGATAGTCAACGTGTTGTGTGGCAGCGGTGAAGGGGTCGGTGGCCAGCCAGGCAGGGATGGCCAAGAGGACCTGACCGTTTCGCTTGAAGAGACTCAAGAAGCTGATGAAGTAGTGCGACCAACCGTTGGCCACGGTGGCCGAAGCCATCATGTATTCCAGCACGAGGTCCCAGCCGATGATCCAGGCCACCAGCTCACCGAGCGAAACGTAGGCATACGTGTAGGCGCTGCCAGCAATGGGCGCCATGGAGGCGAACTCGGCATAGCACAGGGCGGCGAAAGCGCAGGCCAGTCCGGCAATCACGAAAGAGAGGATCAGCCCCGGTCCGGCGTACTGTCGTGCAGCCACCCCGGTGAGGACGAAGATCCCCGTGCCGATGATCGCCCCGATCCCAAGCGAAGAGAGCGCCACTGGTCCCAGCACGCGCCGCAAGCGATGTTCGCCGGCCATCTCGGACAAGAGCACTTCCAGCGACTTCTTGGCAAAGAGTTGATTTCGAGCCATGGGTGCTTTCCGTGAAGAGTTCTCAAGGGGGTGCGTCGAGGCGGGGTCGCAAACCTGGCCGCAGTGCGCCACAGCGCGCACGGTTGGCTTGGGCCCAGGGACGATTATACCCGGGACGCTCGCCGCCGCAAATTGGGGGGACTTGGCGGGCGCAACGCAGGGAGTTCAGCAAGCTCGGAGCCGGCTTTCGACCTGGCGGATCGCTTCGTCCAATTTCCAGTCCTGATTGGCCAGGGCGATAGGCTTGCCGGCCGCACGCCAGCCATCGATCCGTTTTTGCGCGGAGATCACGGTGCTGTGGCTGCGATGGCCGAAGAAGTCGCCAATCTCGCTGAGGGCGGCGCGGGTGTGTTTGCGAGCGAGCCACATGGCCAACATTCGAGGATGGCTGACGCTCTTGGCCTTGCAGTCGGATTGCAGCCGACCGGAGTCCACGCCAAACAGGTCGCAGATCGCCTTTTCGATGTCCGGCAAGCGGACTACGGGACTGCTGTAATGGATCAACTCGGCGAGGCACTTGCGGGCCATTTCCAGATCGATCGGCCGGCCGGTGGCTTGGCTGGTGGCCTGCAGGCGGCAGAGGGCTCCCGACAGCTCGCGAGCGTGATTGGTGAGGCTGGCGGCAATGAACTCTCGGACGTCGCGCGGGACGTTCATTTCGAAGCGGGAAACAAACTGGGCCACGATGCCCAACCGTGTGGGGTAGTCGGGCGATTCCAGGTGGCAGATCATGCCGCCTTGGAGTCGCGTGGTGAGTTCCGCGGCCAGGTCCGTGAGCTCAGCCGGAGCGCGGTCCGCGGTGAAGACGAGTTGGCGTCCTTCGCGAAGCAGTTCGTCGACCGTATGCAGAAGCTCAACCTGAGTCGCGCGTTTGCCGGCCAGGAATTGCAGATCATCCAGCAGCAGCAGATCCACGCCACGATACTTGCGGCGGAAGTTGGGCAGACCACTGCCACGCAAGGCTTCGACAAAATAGCTGGTGAACTGCTCCGCGGAAAGGTACACGGCGCGGGCCGTGCGGTGCCTGCGCGCAGCGGTCCAGATGCCTTGGAGCAAATGGGTCTTGCCGACGCCGGTGGGACCATATATCAGCAACGGGGTGATCTGCCCCGGGCGGCGCGCGGCCATTTCGGCCGAGGCGAAGCCCAGGCGGTTGGATTGGCCGACGACGTAACTCTCCAGATGGGCGAAGACGCGGCGCGGAGCGGCAGAGAGGCTCTGCGAATTCGCGCCGGCAGCGGCAGGGGCCTCGCCCGACTGGCCGGGCGGTTGGGCCAGGCTTGGATCGCGCGTGGAGGGCACGGAGGTCTGGCTGACGGAAACGGCCGCGGCGCTGCTCGGCGGCGAGATGGTCGTCGGATCGTGGGGGGCGATTGTCTGGGACGCGTTCAGGCTGGGATCAATCTCGAATCTCACGTCGGGCGTTTTTCCCAGCACTTGCTGGCCGACGGCTTCGAGATGGCAACGGAAGCTGCTGCGTATCCAGTCGTGAAGAAATCGATTGGGCACGCTGACCATCAGGGAATCCTCGTGGACCCGCAGCTTCACGCTGGGACCAAACCACAAGTCGAATCGTTCTTTTCCGACCCTGTCCGCCAGCGCGATCCGCAGCACGGACACGATCTCCATATCGTCCCTGGTCACTTCCTGAGTACCCCGGCGCGCAGGATCTCCGCCAAGACAACCTGCAGTTGATGAAAAATACGCCCAACGAAACGCAAAGACGATTGCGCAAGAGATGCAATCTGCGACGGCTATTGGCTTTCAGAAAAGAAATACAAGCTAAGACCATCGCCTTCTGCGAGGATCTGGGCTTCCGTGGGTCGCCCTCGTTGTATTCCTTATCTGAGGGTCAATGAGCGGCCGACTGAAGTTCTCCTCTCGATGTCACCCGAGACGCTGATTGTAGCCGTGCTAGCATGGCTGTCAAACCACCGGTCGTGGCACGCAGGAAGTTTTTCGCAAGGCCGGGGGAGTTTGCTCCGGAATCCGCGGAAAAGACCGACGGCACACGTCGGGGGCGATTCTTTCTTTTGGAGAGCTTTCCGTGGAAAACGTGTTAGGATCGTGTGCGGCGAGTTACGGGTTGCGTCACGGGATGGCGACACAACCTATGTGGCTGGGCCAAGATCGGTTCTGCGAATGCAGCCTAGTCATGGAGCCTGTTCGGAAAAGACCCGCAAGAATACGGCACGCCGCTCCCAAAGCTGGAATCCAGCCGTGACGTACATGCGTACAGCGGGCCGGTTTGCGGCATCGGCAGCGACGACAAGTCGCCGGCGTCCGGCCAGCGCCGTAAGCCATTGGGCGTGGCGCGCGATCTGGGTCCCCCACCCTCGTCCCCGCGCCTCGGGCTTCAACCCCATGTAGATCAGTTCCCAGGTTTCCTGTTCGGCATAGTCGGTCAGGAGCAGACAACCGACATCCTCGTCCCCCCGCTTGACTAGAAACCAGCGACAGGCGTCAGACTGGCCACTGGCGCGATATCCGTTGAGCACGTCTTCGATCGAGCGGATTCCGTTGAGTTGCGGGCAGTCTAGGGTTCCTTGGTAGGTTTGCTGGACGATGGCCGCCAGGCGAGATTCGAGTTCGGATGTACAGGGTTCGAACGTCAGTGGGCTGTGCGGTTGCGAGGCAGGAAAGGCGGCGGGCTCGCTCACCAGGTATGAGAGATCCGTGATCCTCTGATATCCGGTGGCTCGCAGCAAGTCGGCGTCGCCGGTTAAGGGCAGCGGCAGGAGGCATTGTGCGATGCGTACGCCTCCGCGCTGCAGGAAGTCGTTAACGGCCGCCAGGAGCCGGACAGCGGTGCTCGGCGGTTCGCCAGGCAGAAGGCGGGGGAGGACGAGTATGCCGGATTTGCCGGCTTGAACTTGTCCCAGAGCTGCTCCGACCAGTCGTTCCTCGCGCTTTGCCACCAGCAGTCCTTGCCACGTTTCCGGTGTGGCCTCAGTCCGCAGGAGTGCAGAGCGTTGGGCTCGGTCGGCGGGGGAAAGGTCGCACCACAGCAGTTCCAGAGCCGCCGGTCGTTGGTCGGGAGTGGCCGGGCCTACAGGTGGTTCGGGGGGGCTGGACTGATTCATAGGCGTTTCTGCCACGCGTGGAAATGCGGTTCTTACGCGGTCGAACCGATCGCCTGTTGAAGGGTATCGTGCCGCGGCACGGGGTTCTGGACCGTGTGCCGCCCCTGGCCGTCGCGATCGCGGGTCTGGCCGATGGCCGGGTCGAACGTGGCCGAGAATAGCGGTTGTTCGCTTGGGGCGTCAAGCCTTGTCGATCGGGCCGCGATGCGTACGGAGCCGTCCCCTTGAGCGGTAGTGCCGAAGTCTGGCATCCAGGCAAAAAGATTTCCCTCCTAGTCGAGAATTGGTTAGACTGGAGTAGAGGCACGATTGGGCGCATGCCCTTGTCTGCCTTGTTGTTCCGCGTTCGGCCGTTCGGCCTCGCATTTCGCGCGCGGGACCATGATTTTGCCCATTGTGGAAAGGAACACGCATGAAGGCTGCCTGGCCGTCGCTGTTCGTTCTGCTGGTTCTCCTGGGCTGCGATAGGGGCAATCCCAATGTGCCCGAGAAAGCACCGTCGGCGGATGCCGCGAAGGCTGCCGTGCCAGTCCCGGACGTGCCTGCGACCGAGAAGCCGTCGGGGATCAGGCTCCCGGGGGCTGCTGCCGAATCTACCGCTGGTCCGGTTGAGGATGTGCCAGCCGAGCGGACCTCCAAGCCGGCCACCAAACCCAAGAGGATCCGTCGGCCAGCGGTGGCGGGCATGTTCTATCCATCGGACAAGGCCGAGTTGACCAAGACCGTCGACGGCATGTTGGCCGAAGCGAAGGATCTTTCACTGCCACGGATTCGGGCTTTGATCTGTCCGCACGCGGGCTACGAATACTCGGGCAAGACAGCGGCCCTGGCCTATCGCCAGGTCCGCGAGGCAGATATCAAGACGGTGATTCTATTGGGTCCGCCGCACACCACCAGTTTTGTGGGCGCGGCGGTGGCCGACGTGGACGGTTTTTCCACGCCCTTGGGGGTGGTGACGGTCTCGCCCCGTGCCAGGGAGTTGGCTGCCATCCATCCGTACACGATCAATCCTGGGGCACGTATTGAGGCTCGTGACTTCGCACGCCGTGCTCCGTTGCGCTCCGATGAGGTGGAAACCCCGCATACGTGGGAGCATTCGCTGGAGGTGCAGTTGCCGTTCCTGCAGCGTGTGCTGCCCCAAGCGCAGATTGTGCCCGTGGTGGTGGGCCAGGTGGATCCGTCCCGGGCGGCACGGATTCTGGGCAACTGGGTCGACGACCAGACGCTGGTGATCGTGAGCACCGACCTGAGCCATTACCGGAAGTACGAGGACGCCAAGAAACAAGACGCGGCCTGCGTGAAGGCGATCTGCGATCTGGACGCCAGCCGCATCCATCCGAACGACGCCTGTGGTTCTACGGCGGTCAAGGTGCTGATTGAACTGGCCAAGGAGAGGAAGTGGAAGCCCCAGGCCTTGGAGAACGTCAACAGCGGCGACACCACCGGCGACAAGAGCCGGGTGGTGGGTTATACGGCGATCGCTTTCTGTGAATCGGGGCCGGATGCTGCCAGTGCACCGAAGCCAGGAGCGGTTTCGGCTGAACAACGCAAGGCATTGCTGAAACTGGCTCGCGATACGTTGGTGAAAGTGGTCAACCACCAGGCCGTGCCGAAGCCGGATCCTGCGGCAATGAAGTCCCCGCTCACCGAAGATCGGGCCTGTTTTGTGACCCTCACTCGAGGCGGACAGCTTCGGGGTTGCATAGGTTGTACCGCGCCGGAGGAACCGCTGTATCAAGCGGTGGTACACAAGACTGAGGATGCGGCTCTGCGAGATCCTCGGTTTCCGGCAGTGACGCCCCAGGAATTGAGCGAGATCGACATCGAGATCAGCGTGCTGACCATCCCCAAGAAGCTGGACTACAAGACGCCGGAGGAGCTTCTGAAGAAGCTCCGGCCGCACATCGACGGCGTATTACTGCGGATGGGCCAGGCGCAGTCCGTGTATCTGCCTCAGGTCTGGGAGCAGTTGCCGGACAAAGAGAAGTTCATGAACCAGTTGGCAATCAAGGCGGGCCGGACGGCAGAGGCCTGGCGCGAAGCGGGCACCGAGGTGCTGGTCTATCAGGTCGAGGCCTTTAAGGAGTTGAAGAACTGAGCTTTTTGACACCGGCCCCTCGACGGTTCGACGGTTCGCCCTCCCTTGGCCGCTCGGGCTGGCTGAGGCAGTTCTGGGGTCGGTTCTTGACACCGGCCCCACGACCATTCGGCGGTTCGCCTTCCCTTGGCCGCTCCGGCTGGCTGAGGCGGTTCTGGGATCGGTTTCTCACACAACGCCGCATCCTGTTGTTGGCTGTGGGATGTTTAGGCGTGTCGGCCTTCGTGACCCAGTTGACCCTGATGCGGGAGCTACTGGGGGTCTTCGCCGGCAACGAGTTGACGTTCGGCGTGGTGCTGGGCAACTGGATGCTGCTGACGGGGCTGGGGGCCGCCATCGGGCGAGGTAGCCGGCAGGTGCGCGATCCCATCGCCGCGCTGGTCGTCTCCCAGGTGGCGATTGCCCTGTTGCCGCTGGCCGATGTGTTTGCGATACGCTGGTTGCGGAATGTGGTCTTCCTGCGCGGGGCGGCCTTGGGCTGGTCGGAGACGGTATTGGGCAGTCTGGTGCTCTTGACCCCCTACTGCCTGCTGACCGGCTACCTGCTCACTCTGGCCTGCCGCCTGCTGGCCGAGGAACATGGACCGGCAAGCATCGGCCGCGTGTACTTTCTGGATGTTCTGGGCGATATTGTAGGCGGGGTGCTGTTCAGTTTTGTGCTGGTGGTCTGGCTGGATCATTTTCAGTGCCTGTACGTACCGGCCGCGATGAACCTGCTGGCTGCCCTGCTGGTGGCCGTGTGGTACGGCCGGCGGTGGTTGGCCGTGGTGTGTCTGGGAGCGGTGACGGGGGCGAGCCTCGCAGCGTGCACGGACCTGGAGGGAATGTCCACACGCCTGCAGTATCCGGGGCAGGAAGTCATCTTCAGCGGGAATTCGCCGTACGGCCGGTTGGTTGTCACGCGTTCGGCCGGCCAATACACGTTCGTCGAGAACGGCGTGGTCCTGTTCTCCACGCAGAACACGGAACAGGTCGAGGAGACCGTACACTTTGCCATGGCCCAGCGGCCTGAGGCACGTACGGTGCTGATGCTTGGCGGCGGGATTGCGGGCACGGCGTGCGAGGTCTTGAAGTACAGCCCGCAGCGTGTGGACTACGTGGAACTGGACTCGTTGATCCTGGAGGTGGGGCAGCGTCTGTTGCCGGAATCGCTCTCAGACCCGCGCATCGACGTGATTCAGAGCGATGGCCGACTGTGGGTGAAGCAGACCTCGCGGCGTTACGACGTGGTGATCGTCGATGTGCCGGAACCTTCCACATCCCAATTGAATCGTTTCTATACACAGGAGTTCTATAAGGAAGTGGCCGGAGTGCTTCGCGAGGGGGGCGTGCTGTCGCTGCGTTTGGGGCAGTATGACGATTGGATTGGCCCGGAACTGGCGCAAGTGTTGGCCAGCACGCACCGCACCTTGAGCACAGTGTTTGCGCAGGTGCTTGTATTGCCGGGCAGTAAGAACGTGTTTCTGGCCTCGCAGGGTGAGTTGACGTCGCAGATTGCCTCGCGGATAGAATCTGCGGGGGTTCACACGCGGTGGATGACGCCGGCCTATCTGCAAGCCGTGCTGACGCCCGACCGGTTGGCCGACGTGGATCGCGTGATCGCCGAGGCGTCGGCCGTGAATCGGGACTTCAGTCCGATCCTCTACTACTATCACCTGCGGTATTGGATGACGCAGTTCAAGGTTCGCTTCGGAGTGTTGGAGGCTGGGCTCCTGGCAGGGCTGGCGGTGTACGTACTGCGCGTGGGCCCTGTGCCGCGCGCGGTGTTTGCGGCCGGCCTGAGCGCCTCGGCCCTGGAGGTGGTGCTGTTGTTGGGATTCCAGATCCTGTACGGCTCGGTCTACGAACGTCTGGGGGTGATTGTGGCCTGCTTCATGGTCGGCCTGGGACTGGGCGCGGCGGTGATGAATGGCCGGCTGCGCCGTCGCGACCGGCAGAGCGACTCCGGGCAGGCGTACCGCACCCTGATGGGCCGGCGGGAAATGGCAGGATTGGCCGTGGCTTTGGCCGTAGCGGCGGTCGGAGTGCCTCCGTTGCTGACAGGACTGGATCGCTTGGGATCAGCCATGGGGCCTGCGGTCGCGTCGGCGTTGATTCCGGTGACGGCTCTGGTGGTCGCTGTGATCGTGGGCATGCAGTTCCCCCTGGCCGGCGTGCTCGATTTCGAGGAGGTGTCGGCCACGGCTTCCCGACTGTACACAGCCGACTATCTGGGGGCGGCCTTGGGGGCCTTATTGGTCAGCACCATGCTGATTCCCCTGGTCGGGGTTGTCGGCGTATGCTTAATGATAGCGGGGGTGAACGTCTTGGCGGCCTGGGGCATGCTGAACGGCAGACCGTAGAGGATGGAATGTCCAGCAGTTGGCTCAACTACTACCTGATCAAGCTGGCACGCCTCAGCGGCTGGTTGCTGATGGGGATGATGACGGTCTACATCGTGACCGGTTTTTCCCTTTGCGGTAAGCTGGGGGTGAGCGCCGCGATCGATCCGGAATCGGCCCTGGTGATTCACAAGCTCTTCGACTGGCCCTTGGTGGCAGTGTTCGTGTTACACTCGGCGATCACGGTCTACTTCGCGATGAGGAGATGGGGATGGATCAAGAGCGAGCCGAAGAGCCGCTCGTGAGCGAGTTGTCCGCCGAGGGCCAATCTTCGAACGGTGGCGGGCTGTCGCGCCGGCAGGCCCTGAAATACGCCGCCTGGGGCGCTGGGAGTGTTGCCGCAGGCGGGGGGCTGTGCTGGTACCTGAAGCACCAGGCCGCGGCCATGACGGCCAGCGAGGTCTTCAAGAACGACGCGCCCGACGAAACGCTGTGGCAACAGTGGCAGCGCCAGGGATGGGTCCGCGAAGGGCTGTTTTATCGCCGGCTGGGACGCAACGTACAGTGTCGGATGTGTCCCAACGAGTGCCTGCTGTCCCCTGGCGACCGGGGACGTTGCCGCAATCGGGTCAACAAGGATGGCACACTGTACACCCTGGCCTACGGCAACGCCTGCTCGTTGCACGTGGATCCCATCGAGAAGAAGCCGTTGTCGCACTTCATTCCCTCGACCGGCACGTTTTCCTTCGCCAGTTCGGGGTGCGGATTCCGCTGCCTGAACTGTCAGAACTGGGACATATCGCAGCGCAAGCCGGAAGAAACCAAAGACGGTAGCGGCGAGCCGTTGCGGTTGAATCCCGAAATGCTCCAGCGCATCTCGCGCCAAGCCATGAACCGTCTGAGCCTGTTTCCCGAAGACATTGTGGCTTTGGCCGAACACCTGCACTGCCCGTCGGTGTCCTATACGTACTCGGAGCCGACCGTCTGGCTGGAGTACATGCTCGACACGGCCCGGCTGGCGAGACAGAAGAGCATCAAGAACGTGTGGGTGACCTGCGGCTATATCCAGCAGGATTCGCTGCGCGAATTGTGCCGCTATCTGGATGCGGCGATCGTGAATCTCAAGAGTTTCAGCGATGAGATCTATCGCGATCTGAATTCGGGCCGCCTGGAGCCGGTGCTGGAAACCCTCAAGACGCTCAAACGCGAGCGTGTCTGGTTCGAGGTCTTGAACCTCCTGGTGCCGACCTATACCGACAAGCCACCCATGATCCGCCAGATGTGCCGCTGGCTGGTCGACACATTCGGATCGGACGTGGTGTTGCACTTTTCGCGATTCCATCCGGCGCACAAGCTGCAGCACTTGCCCAGCACGCCCGTGGAGACCCTGTGCGAGGCGCGCGAGATCGCGCGCGAGTCGGGACTGCGATATGTGTACCTGGGCAACACCCAGGAGCCCCAGGACGCAGAAACGACCTTCTGTCCTCAATGCCACCGGGCCCTCGTACAGCGTCAGGGCTTTGCCGCACGAATGCTCAACATGCACAACGGCAAGTGCCTGTCGTGCGGGACGGTGATTCCAGGGGTGTGGTCCGTGTGAGCGACGCTGTCGCGATGCGCGGCGGTCGCCAGCAAGCGGCGTCTGGCCAAGCTGTCCAGATACCCGCGGAAACGGGGTGGTGGTTCTCCAGGTTCTCGTCTGATCGTAGGTAAGGGGGGGGGCTGGACGTGGTACTTTCAAGGCGGGCACGGTGTCGGCTTGAAAAAAGACAGGTGGGGTTGACGAAATACGGCAGCCGCCAATAATTCCGGTGTGTGGAGGGTGGCCGAGGTTTCGTGGCTGAGGAAGGTTAGAGAGCCGGTCCCCAAATCGTGGCCCGTTCGTTCTCTCGCGGCCACCCCGAGTGCCTGTGGTCGTTTGGGGATCGGCTCGTTGGTTTCGTTCTTCGTTGAGTTATGAAGCGTGTTGTCCCCGGCGGTGATTCCGCCTGGACGACTGTTTGTGCCTCCCGGTAGTGGCCGCACTCTCGTATGATGCGGGAGTGCGGCCAATCTTTTTTCTGGGGTCGTGGGGAGGCGTGCGATCGGGTTCCGCGTGTCGGGACGCGCGCTTGCCGCGCCACCGACCGCGGGCGAGAATGGGCCGCTGGTAAGGAGACCAAGTGTCCATGGCTCAAAGCAAACCCGGTCGATCGCGAGGCACCGCTGCCTCGCCGCTCTCTGCGGAGGCGTTGGCACGTGAATTTGGGCCCCGAGGGGCGCTCTCCGCACGTTGCATTGGTTGTCTGTACGACGAGTCTGTGGTCTGCGCGGCGGAGCCACCGGTCAAGGGTGTTCTGGATGAACTTGCCAGGGCACTGCACTTGCCGGACGGGATGGAGTCAGCACGGCTGCTGGCGGCATGCCGGGAGTACTATGCGCTGGTTGTGCAGCGAGTGGTGGTGGCCCTGATTGGTTCCGAGCGTGCGGCGTCACTGTTGGGCGGAATGTGGTCAGCGGGACCGGGCTGCGATGAGTTGACCGGCGTGCTGGATTGCGAGTTGGCAGGCCGCGATCTGACTCCAGATGACGATCCGAGCAAGGGCCGGGACTTGTTCAAGGCCTGGTACGAGGCTCTCTTTCCGCGCCGGCTACGGCATGCCCTCGGCGAGTATTATACGCCTGACTGGCTGGTGACTCACGTGCTCGATCAGCTCGATTGCCAGCGCGATCCGTGCCGACGCTTGCTGGATCCGACCTGCGGTTCGGGCAGCTTTCTGCTGGCAGCCATCGCTCGGTTTCGCAGCACCTGGGTCGGCAGTCCTGGGGAATTGCTGGAAGCCGTCGTGGATCGATTCGTAGGTTGCGAAGTGAATCCGCTGGCCGTGTTAACGGCCCGGGCCAATTATCTGCTGGCGGTTCGCGACCTCTTGCCGGGCAAGGAATTGCAGGCCTTGCCAATCTACCTTTGCGACGTGATTCGCGACCCGCCGCCGGACGAGAAGCCCTTTGACGACGTGGCCGGCAATCCGCCCTGGATTGCCTGGGACCACTTGCCCGACGAGTATCGCGAGGCGACCAAGCCGTTGTGGCTGCACTACGGGTTGTTCTCGCTTTCGGCCAAGGAGGCGCGGCACGGCGGTGGCAAGAAGGACCTGGCGGCCCTGTTGACCTATGTGGTGGCGGATCGATATCTGCGTGACGGCGGGCGCATGGCTTTGGTGGTTCCGCAGACGCTGTTTCAGACCAAAGGGGCCGGCGCAGGGTTTCGCCGCTTCCGCTTGGGGGCCGAGGGAGCACCGCTGGGCGTGCAGCGCGTGGACGACTTGGTGGCTGTGCGGCCCTTTGCCCCGGCCAGCAATTGGACCAGCGTGATCGTGTTGGAGAAGGGTCGGCCAACAGAGTATCCGCTGCCCTATCGCAAGTGGTCGCCCGCGCCTGGCGCGCGCAGGCCATCGGCCGGCCTCCGGCCGGAGATGGTCTGCCAGGCGTGTGTCGCGCGGCCCGCCGACCCGTCCCGACTGGACTCGCCCTGGCTGGTCGTGCCGGAGGTGGGGCACACGCCGCGCCCGGGCAAGGCCGAGTATCAGGCGCATCTGGGCGCCAATAGCGGCGGAGCCAACGGAGTGTATTGGTTGGAAGTGCTGGAGGCTGGGCCGCAAGGACTGCGTGTGCGGAACGTCGGTCAGCGAGGCAAACACGCGGTGCCCGAGGTGGAGACCTGGCTGGAACCGGACCTGGTGTTTCCCTTGCTGCGATGGGGAGATGTCGAGCGGTATCGGGCCCGGCCGTCGCTGGCGATTCTCTTGTGCCAGGACACCCAGACCCGGCGCGGCCTGGACGAGCGGCAGATGGCCGATCGCCACCGCCGGACCCTGGCGTATCTGGCTCGGTTCCGCGAGTTGCTTTGCCAACGGGCCGCCTATCGTCGCTATCAGGGGCACGCCGCATTCTACTCGATGTACAATGTGGGCTCGTACACGCTCAGCGAGTGGAAAGTCGTGTGGCGCCGCATGGATCGTCGGATTCGAGCCGCGGTGGTAGGCCCGTGCGCGATGGCCGGCGAGTTGGGGCCTCGTCCGGTCGTGCCGCAGGAGACCTGCGTGCTGGTCGCGGTCGAGGATCTGGACGAGGCACACTATCTGTGCGCCCTGCTGAACAGCCAGGCGGCGGATCGACTGGCGCGCGGGTTCAGCGTGGACGGGGGCAAGGGCTTCGGAACACCGGGCATGCTCGATTTCTTGCCAATCCGGCGCTACGATCCCGACGACACTCGGCATCGGGCCCTGGCCGCTCACTGCCGGCAAGCCCACGTAGCCGCAGCCACCGGCGTGCCGTTCGAGCCGTTCCAAGGCGAGATCGACCGCCTGGCCGCCGAACTGTGGGAGACGAATCCGTAAGAAGAGGGAAAGACCTGGGGCATGCTCGGCGGACAGGCGGTGGGACAGCGTCTCGTGTCCACACCGTGCACCTCCCGCGTCCCCAAGATGTCCCTTTTCGGTCCAGTCACAGACGGGCACTTGGGTTATAATGGTAAGCTGAGCGGCGTCGGGCCCCACGGGCGGCCCTGGCGTGGTCTCACCTGTACGACGTGTTGGCCCGTCTTTTGTGGAGTGATTGCCTCATGCCGATCTACGAGTATGCGTGCCGCGAGTGCGGTCGAGAGTTTGAAGTTTTGGTTCGTAATCGAGACGAGAAGCCGGAGTGTCCGCACTGTGGGACGAAGAAGCTGGATCGAAAACTGAGTGTGATCGCCGCACCCGTCACCAACAGCCAGCCGGCCTGTCCGGCACGCGAGATGGGGGCCTGCAACATGGGCGGATGCTGTGGCGGCGGTGGCTGCGGTCTGGCCGGAATGTGAGTGGCCCTCCGGACGCGTCGCGGGGCTTTGCAGGCGGTTTGCGCAGAGCGCAATAGCAAGGCCCACGGGTTCTGAATCCGCGGGCCTTGACGGGGATAGGCCCCCCGACCATCCCCATTTTGACTTCTGATCCCAGGTGACTCCGGCTTCGTCGGCGGAGGCCTACGGCCGAAGGTCAGGGAATGACGGCGGCGGCACCGACCACCGCACCGGCCTGGAATAGTCCGGCACGCACGCTCAACGGCAAGGGGTCGAGCATGTAAGGGGCGCAACTGCCAGGCCGATAATAGCCCAGGCTATACATGCACTCGCTGGGCGGGTTGAGGCCCATCGAGTAGGGCAAGATCGGCACGCACACGAAGAAGTGTCCCAGCGAAAGGACTGGCTGCAGGTAGGGGCCCCAAGAGTGCCCATAGCGTTCCAGTTGATAGTCCTCAAAGTAGGTCGGCTTGTGGCACAGGCAGGAGGCCTTCCAGTTATAGTTCATGGGGGCCCAACTTCGCCCCTGGAACTCCTTGGCTCGGAGCACGCATTCCGGCGGGAGCCTTCCGTCCTCAGGCTTGATGGCATTGGTGATCTTGGAGATCGGCTTGAGGTCTTCCGGCTTGGGGCAATCGGAGCGGAGTTCCTGATGGACCGCGGCCAATTCCTGATCCAAGGTGCGGCTGGGTGTTTCGTCGTTTTTGACGCCCTGCGACTTGCGGGGCGTTTGTGACACGGCGTGCAGTGCTGGCGAGGACGGGCCTTCGCCGGACGCGGAAAGGCCAGTCGGCGGGAAGTCGGGCAAAATCTCGACCGGCATGGGATCGCGATTCACCTGGCGCGTGGGGACCTCGCCCAGTTGCCGCACGGGGAAAGTGGCCTCAAGGGCCTTCTTCTTTGAGTCCCCGAAGGGATCGCTGAAGGGATCGTTGGCGGCCGGCTGTTGGTGCGCGGTGGCCACGACCTGCGTGTCATCGGTCCCTTTCTGAGGACGATACGGCAGCCACTTGAGCGACATGCCGGCAGAGGACGTGGTGTAGTTCGCAGCCTGGATTGCCGGCTGGGTCGAGTCGCGATCGAGGGTGGCGGCGGCCATGCCCGATGTCAGGCCCCAGGCTGCCAGACCGCAGACCACGAGGGTTAATGAGGGGCGCACGAAGGGCAAGCGTGCAACCGCGTTAGGAGCCTTCGCCAGAGGCGTACTCCATGCTGTAATTCGGCGCTTCCTGCGTAATCGAAATGTCATGAGGATGGCTCTCCCGCACACTGGCTGGCGTGACTCGAATGAATCGCGTTTGCGTCCGCAGTTCTTCGATGGTCCGGGTTCCGCAATAGCCCATCCCCGCTCGCAACCCCCCGACGAGCTGGTAGATGAACGGTCCCAACGAACCTTTGAAGGGGACACGGCCTTCCACACCTTCAGGGACCAGCTTATTCGGCGAGTTGCTCTTGGACTGCCGATAGCGTTCGCTGGAGCCCTGAACCATGGCCCCCAGAGAGCCCATACCGCGGTAGACCTTGAAGGTCCGCCCCTGATACAGGATCTGGGTGCCCGGACTCTCGGTCAAACCTGCGAGCAGTCCGCCCATCATGACGACGTGGGCCCCGGCGGCGATCGCTTTGGTGATGTCGCCGGAGTAACGGATACCGCCATCGGCGATGATGGGGGTGGCTGTGGCCTCCGCCGCCTGAACCGCCTCGCTGATCGCCGAGATTTGGGGAACCCCAACCCCGGAGATCACGCGAGTGGTGCAGATCGAGCCAGGGCCGATGCCGATCTTCACGGCGTCAGCTCCAGCGTCGATCAAGGCTTTGCAGCCTTCGGCAGTTGCCACGTTACCAGCCACCACGTCGATGTCCCACTGCTTCTTGATAGTACGAACCGTCTCGATCACGTTGGCCGAGTGCCCGTGGGCACTGTCGACGACGATCAGGTCGACCCCCTTCTTAAGGAGGCTTTCGACGCGATCGTAGTCATGGACTCCGACGGCCGCCCCCGCCCTTAGCCTGCCTTGTGCATCTTTGCAGGCGTCGGGATAGCGACGCATCATGTCGATGTCCTTGATCGTGATAAGGCCGATCAGTGTAAAATCTTCGTCAACCAGCAAAAGCTTCTCCACCTTTTTTGCCATTAAAATCTTCTCAGCTTCCTCAAGCGTTACGATCCCCTTGGCCGTAACCAAATTCTCTTTGGTCATGACTTCGCCAATGGGGAGTTCCCAGTTCTCCAGGAATCGCAGGTCGCGGCGCGTGAGGATTCCTTCCAGTCGACCGTCAGCACGAGTGATAGGCAGGCCGGAGACATTGTGTTGTTGCATCAACTCGCGCGCTCGGCCCACGGTTTCATGCGGCCCGAGCGTCGCCGGATTGAAGATGATGCCGTTGGCGCTGCGCTTGACCTTCTCCACCTCCTCGGTCTGGCGGTCGACGGACATGTTCTTGTGAATCACGCCGATCCCCCCAACTTGGGCAAGGGCGATGGCCATTTCGCTCTCGGTCACGGTATCCATGGGAGAGCTGAGGATGGGGATATTGAGGCTAATTCGGGCCGTGAGTCGGGTGCGGACGTCGACGGCCGAGGGCAAGACCTCGCTGTAGCGGGGTTCGAGCAGGACGTCATCGAAGGTAATGCCTTGGTAGCTGGTTAGAAGCTCGCGCATGCCATCAGGTCCTCTGCTGGTGGAATGAAGAATCTTGTCATTATGCTTATTTCGCGGACCAATGCAATCAACCGTGGGCCTGGGTAGCGTGGGGAATCGCAGCCAGACGATGGGCAACCGCGCCGTCATTGTACGCGGTTGGTTCGGTCGCTCCCCCCAGGCGCGGGTCTGGAGTACGCGTTTGAGGCGGGTTGTAGGCCGCAGCCACTGAATACGAGCAGAAGGCTCGCGCGTGCCGGAAGGACGTCGGCAGGCATGGCGGTTACGCCTGTTTGGCAGGCGCAACGTCTGTAGCGCCGGCTCTGTGCGGTCTGCCGCGTCAGCGACTGTAGACGAGGCCCAAGCCGAGCGTATTGTTCATCGCCAGAGGGGCAACGACAAAGGTCCGCTGATGATGGTCCGTCAGGTCGACCGCTTCACAGGCCAGGACGGCAAACCACCAGCCCAGCAGGCTTTGCGACAGATAGTGGCTGTCGTCGTTGACGCGCGTCCAGGCACTCAGGCTGGACAGCCCGAAGATGGCTGCCTTGACCCAGAAGCCTTCGGCCATCATTGAGGCCTGGATGAAGGGGACTGATCCGAGGAAGGCCTGGCCGCTGACAGCGGCATCACCGTTGAAGAGTCGCCAGTGCGAACCGGTGCTGTCCTCGTTCGGGCCGGTAGCGCCTAGACCAAACTGGAGTGCCAGGACCAAGGGAGCGCCGACCAAGTAGCTTCGTACGCAGCGGTCGCCCCAGCGGCCGACCGTGGTTCCGCAGCCGTCGTGGAAGTACGGACCGAGCCACGACGCGGCCAGGACCACGGGCACGGCATACCAACCATTGCCGAAGGGACGAAAGAAGTCGGCCAGGTCATCGCTGGTGACATTGCGGACACGATCTCGGTACCAATCCTGGATCTTCTGGTCCCACTCGGTATTGGCCAGAACGGCTGCTCCACCCAGTCCGAGGATCGCCATCGTCAGGCTGGAGGGCGAGTACATGTGGCGCCAGTCGTAGTACTGGTTGCTCAAGAACTCCTGGTTCTGCGGAGAATGCCACCAGCGATGTAGGCACTCGCAGCCCTGGAAGCGGTGGCAGCCACAGCGGCCATGATGGCCAAAGATTGAGTCGCAGCCCAACTCGCTGTCTTGCAGACCGCCCAGCGGGCCGTCCTCGTGGGGTGGCGGATCTGTGACTTCCCAGTCGGTATGGAAAGAG
This sequence comes from uncultured Planctomycetales bacterium, assembly GCA_937889015.1. Taxonomy (GTDB): domain Bacteria; phylum Planctomycetota; class Planctomycetia; order Pirellulales; family Thermoguttaceae; genus CALARR01. The sequence continues at coordinate 110,678 of CALARR010000223.1, forward strand.
CGTCCGGAGATAGTGGCCCATTCCGCATCGGTCGTGGCGATCGAACCACCGGTTCCCGAGGATTCGCTGAGCCATTGGGGCGACTGTGCCCGACAGACGCGATATTCAAAAGGGCCGCCAGACGGCCCTCCTGTGGCCGCCGAACGACGCGGATTGTAGCCGTCGACTGGCACGGGATTACCAACTCCGGAGAAGCGACCCACGACGTGGTCGAGGAAGCGTTGCTCCAGATCGGTGTCGCGCCCGCGTGGAATCCACTGTGATGCATCTTTGACCGGCGCTTCGGGATTCACGACCCGCGTGAGCGACGAGTCGTAGCGGAATGTCGCCGCGCCGGCGGTGGAGTTGATCGGGCGCGGCAAGTCTTCCAGTTCCTTTTGGGCGAGGATTTCGATCCAGTAGCCCCCTTGCGCCGGAGTGACGCGGGCCAATACGCGGCGGCGAATGGTCTGCAGCGTGCTTTCGAGCTTCTCGTACGGGCTTGCCGAATCGTGTCGCCAGGGTTCCAGGATCGTCGAGCCCAACTCGTAATAGGTCTCCAACCGACCTTCGGTAATCGTATCACCGTAGGCGCGCACGGGCTCTTCGTGCTGGATTCGGAATTCGTCGTCGATCACATCGACCACGGTCTCCCAGATGCGCTGGTGATCGGCGCATGCCACAAACAGGGGGTTGGGGTGTGCCGTACGCACGACCATCGTCCCGGTGCATGGGGCCTGCCAATAGGGTGCGGGGGCGCAGCCGCACAGCAGAGCCAAGCAACCGAAGGCGATAGTGGCGGAGATCCGCATCATGCGTCGTGGATCAGGGAGTCGGTCGTGAATCGTCCCGCCTTGTCTTCAGGAAAGCGGATGCACCCCGACATGGGCGTCTACGACAGGAGACCGAACGCCCGCTTGCGGTGCTCGTTTGAGGACCCATGGGGCGGCAGTTTCCCAGGAACCATGCCAGCTAGCAAGGTCAAAATCAACACGGGTCGGAGTGAGTGAGGGGATGATTGACGGTGGGATAGGGGTGATGGGCGAGATGCAGGACGCGTGGGCGAGGGGCTTTGGTCGCAGGCCAAGAGCAGTTAGCCAGCACGCCCTGCCCATCGATCCACCGCCGGCACCAAGTGAGGGACGATGTTGCGAGGCTACGCTGGCGTTTTTCTGGCGGGGGGGTATATTCACGTATTGAATCGATTGAGCGTTCTGGACCGTCTCGTCTTTCCGTTTTCCCCCCACTTCGGTTGGCTCACCATGACACGCCCCTCAACGAATCGTACCCATCTTGCGGACACAGAGAATCGACGGCGCTTCTTGCGCACGGCGCTAGCCGGCACGGGAGTGGCGCTGGCCGTTCCGCAATGGACGCATGGCGGCCAGGCGGTTTCCTCGGCGGGGACTGCGGGCCAGCGATTTGTCGAACCCGTGCAAGACTTGCCGCTCTGCGAAGATGCGGATGTGATTGTCTGCGGTGGTGGCCCGGCGGGCATCGCGGCCGCTTTGACGGCGGCGCGCGCGGGAGCGCGAACGCGGCTGTTCGAAGTCAATGGATGCTTGGGTGGGGTCTGGACCGCCGGGCTGCTGACGTTCATTTTTGATTTCGACAAGCCGGGGCTGTCGCGCGAACTGCGTGACCGGTTGGAGGATCGCGGGGCGCGGCGTTGCCAGGTGCCGGACCAGTTCGTTTACGAACCCGAGGAGATGAAGTTGCTGGTCGAGGACCTGTGCGTCGAGGCGCACGTGAAGTTCCAACTGCACACGCGCGTGGCCGCCGCCTATTGCGACCAGCGGCGTCTGCGCACCGTGGTGACCGAGTCCAAGTCGGGCCGCGAGGCCTGGCGAGCCCCCGTCTTCATCGATGCCACGGGCGACGGCGACCTGGGGGCCCAGGCTGGATGTGGCTGGGATATCGGCCATGGCGGGGCCGAGTGCCCGTGCCAGCCGTTGACGCTCAACGCCCTGGCTGCCGTGCGCGACGCCGACGCCCTGAAGGACTTCATCTCCTTCTATCACGTCATGGACGCATCCGACCGCAAGGGCAAGTGGGCCCATCATCGGAAGGCCACGACCGGCCTGCTGGCCGAGATCCGCCGGGCTGGGATCGATCCGTCCTACGGGCATCCGACCCTGTTCCAGGTGCGCGACAACCTGCTGATGGTCATGGTCAATCACGAATACAACGTCAAGGCCTTCGACGCCGCGGCTCTCAGCGAGGCAACGGTCCGCGCGCGGGCCGAGGTGTTCCAGATCGTCCGCGCCTTGGCCAAACTGGGCGGCCCCTGGGCCGGCATGCAGGTCGCGGCCACGGCTGAGCAGATCGGGATTCGTGACGGACGCCGGATTCATGGCCGCTACACCCTGACCCGGGAAGATCTGGCCGGCGGCCGGCACGAGGACGCGGTGACGCGTGCTACGTTCGGCGTGGATATTCACGCGACAGATCGTGAGACCAACAAGACGACACCCATCTCGCACGGAGATGTGAAGTTCAGGCCGTACGACATTCCGTTGCGTGCGTTGATCGCCAAGGACGTGGACGGGCTGCTGATGGCCGGACGGTGCATCAGCGGCGATTTCCTGGCGCATGCCAGCTATCGGGTCACCGGCAACTCGGTCGCCACGGGCGAGGCGGCCGCCGCCGTAGCGGTGCTGGCCGCGCAGAGCAACCGCCTGCCACATGAAGTCACCTGGAAGGAGGCCGCCGCGCTGTTGGAGAAGGTCAGGCAGCGGGCGTAGGCCGGGCGACGCAGAAGACGCGCAGCGGGCTGGTGCGTGTCGCACACACGTGTAGCGTTCCCGGCGGCGTGTCGCCACCGTTCCGAAGGCGAAAAAGCCGCTACAGGTGTCTGGAACGCGCTCTAGTCGAGCGGAGCCTTCTCGAAGTCGGTTTCGTTGACCCAGCCGGCCTTCATCTGCTCGCCGTTCATATAGCGCTGGTAGAAGTCGCGCTGTGCGGGATGGGCATAGGGCTCAGCCTCGAACAGGCCGCCGTTGCCAAACATTCGCGGATCCTGCTGCGATTTGAGCTCTTCGAACAGCCGCTTCTTGAGTTCCTCCTTACGCTGCTGGTGCTGAGGGACGGCGGCCAGGTTTTGCAGGCAATCGGGGTCGCTTTTCAAGTCGTATAACTCCTCGGCCACGCGTCGGCCAAAGCACATCGGCCAGAATCGGTCGGCAGGATCCTTGCGATGCGCATCGAGGATGAATGTCTTGGTGGGGCTGCCGTCGGTGTTGAGGTAGCCTGTCTCCGGATTGCCCACCGGCCAGCGCGTGGGTTCGAAGTTGTGCAGATACATCCATCCGTCGGTGACAAGGCTGCGGATGGGATAGCCCCAGTCGTGCGGCCGGCCTGTATCGTGGCGTTCCTGGCCCAACAGGACGTGGTCGCGCGCGGGGACGACGCGGCCGGCCTTGGGCGAGCGGAAGATCTCGGTAAGGCTGCGTCCGGCAGCGGGGGCCATTCCGGTGGTCTCCCACTTCACGCCTGCCAGATCGACGAAAGTTGGGGCAAAGTCGATGAAACTGACGAAGTCGTCGACGACGCGGCCAGGCTCGCGGATGCCGCGAGGCCACATGGCGGCCAGCGGCATGTGATTGGAGATTTCGTACTCGTTGCCCTTGGCCCGAGGGAAGGGCATGCCATTGTCGGACGTCACCAGCACCAGCGTGTTGTCCAGTTGTCCCCGCTTCTGCAGTTCATCGAGCATGCGTCCCAGGTGGCGGTCGAAATGCTCCACTTCGAAGGCGTAGTCCAGCATATCGTTGCGCACGATTTCGTTGTCTGGCCAGTAGCCGGGCACACGGTCCACTTCGGCCAGGGTCTTGCCGCCCTTGGCAGCGCCGCTGCCGTATTCGTAGGCGCGATGCGGTTCGACGCTGCCGTACCAGAAGCACCAGGGCTGGCCGTTTGGGGCGGCGTCGAGAAAGTCGACGAAGTTGGCGGCGTAGTCGTTCTTGGTGATGCCCGAGGCGGGCGGCGGCGTCGTGCGGCGGTTGAAGGGTTGGCCGGCCATCGCGCGCGGCTTGCCCTGTTCGTCGTTGGCCACGCCCGGCGCCCAGCCTTTGGCCGTCATGCCGACGAAGTAATTGTGCGCGGACAGGGCTTCGGCGTAGGTCTTGAACTCGGGTGGAAAGAAGCAGATGTGATTGCAGGCCGCTTTGAGTTGCCACGAATTACGACCAGTGAGGATGCAGGCACGCGAGGGGGCGCACTTGGCGTTGGGTGTGTAGGCGTTGGTGAACAGGATGCCCTCTCGTGCCACGCGGTCAAACGCCGGCGTGCGGATCCATTTGCAGCCATAGGCGCTGGCGTGGCCATAGCTCCAGTCATCGGCGATGGCGAAGAGGATGTTCGGCCGTGCGGGGGATGGGTCGGCAGCCGAGGTGCGGTGAACGAACGGGACAAGCAAGATCACGAGGGGCAGGAGAGATCTCATGGCGTTCAGTCCGGGAGAAGAGCGGGACGCGGTCCACACGTCAGGGTATTGGTGAGGAGGACGAGGGTCAAGGGCTCGATGAGAGGCAAAACGGGGAGTCTTCGGAGGTGCGGTCGGGCAGGGCGCAAAAAGAACAGCGCGGCCGTGGGGCCGCGCTGTCTTGATCGTCGCCGGGGGTTCCACTGAGGACGGTTACTTCTTCAGCGGGAACAGGGGGCCACCGTAGAGGGCTGCGTCGCCAAGCATCTCTTCGATCCGCAGGAGTTGGTTGTACTTAGCCATGCGGTCGGTGCGGGAAGCCGAGCCGGTCTTGATCTGGCCGGTGCCCAGAGCCACGGCCAGGTCGGCGATCGTCGAGTCCTCGGTTTCGCCACTGCGATGGCTGCTGATGCTGGTGTAGCCATTGCGGTGAGCCAGGTGGATGGCCTCGATCGTTTCGGTGAGGGTACCGATCTGGTTGACCTTGATGAGGATGCTGTTGGCCACGCCGGCTTCGATACCGCGCTGGAGCCGCTGGGTGTTGGTCACGAACAGGTCGTCGCCGACCAACTGGATTTTGCTGCCGAGGCTGTCGGTGAGCATCTTCCAGCCGTCCCAGTCGTCTTCCGAGCAACCGTCTTCGATGGAGCAGATGGGGTACTTCTCGGCCCAACTGGCCAGGAGATCCACCATGGCCTTGGCCGGCAACTGCTTGCCGTCCATGGTGTAGGTCTTCTTCTCGGCGTTGTAGAGTTCGGTAGCGGCGACGTCCAAGGCGATGTAGACCTGCTTGCCCAACTCGTAGCCGGCCTTGCCGACGGCCTCGACGATCACGTCCAGGGCTTCGGCGTTGCTCTTGAGGTCGGGAGCAAAGCCGCCTTCGTCGCCGACGTTGGTGGCCAGTTTCTTGCCGGAGAGGACTTTCTTGAGATTGTGGAAGACTTCGCAGCCGCAGCGGATGGCGTCGCTGAAGCATTCGAAGCCCAAAGGCATGACCATGAATTCCTGAACGTCGACGGCGTTGTCAGCGTGCTGGCCGCCGTTGATGATGTTCATCATGGGGGCCGGCAGCAACCGGGCGCCCACGCCACCCAGGTAGCGGAACAAGGGGACGCCTGAGTAATTGGCCGCCGCCTTGGCTGCGGCCAGCGATACGCCGAGAATCGCGTTGGCGCCGAGGTTCTTCTTGTTTTCGGTGCCGTCCAATTCGATCATCTGGTAATCCAGAGCCGTCTGGTCGAGGGCGTCCATCCCGCACAACTCGTCGGCCAGCTTCTCGTTCACATTCTGGACGGCCTGGAGCACGCCACGGCCCAAGAACTTGGACTTGTCGCCGTCGCGGAGTTCCCAAGCTTCGTGGACGCCGGTGCTGGCGCCACTGGGCACTGCGGCCCGGCCGAAGCTGCCGTCGGCCAATTGAACGTCAACCTCGACGGTCGGGTTTCCACGGCTGTCGAGGATCTGTCGGGCATGGATGTCAACAATGGTCGAACTCATGGTCGTGTCTCGTCTTTCCACGGGATGGGGGTAAGGATCCGGATTGCGGCAAGACCGCGATGTGGACGATTGGGCCACCTGAAGGCAGACGGCCGAGATCGTCCCCTTGGGGATTTCCCAGAAGGGCTCATTTTGCACCATGTGGCCCCGTTTGCCTAGCGGGGGGGCACGCGCGCACGGCAGCCTGGCAGCCGCGGTGTGGGGGGCGACACCTTCTCAGCGCGTCGGCGGCGCGGTAGCATGAATCGCCTTATGACCACACCCCAAACTGAACCAACTCGTGCCCAGCCGCAGCCCTTGCCGGAGAATATCGGCTCCGTCCAGCCGGGGGGTGGGTTCTGTTATCGGATCGAACTGCTCTGGGGATGGGGGCGACGGTGGTATCTGAAGACCTTCTGGCCCGGCTATGTCGCCCGAATGGCTCGCTTGCGTCGGGGCGATGCGCGTGGCGCTCCGCACGAGATCCTGGATCCGCGCGATCTGAAATACTGCCGCAACCGGTGCGACTGCGATTGGGCCGCGCACGACGACCCGTTTCGCTGGCGCGACGCCCTGCCCTTCGCACGCTGGGGACTGGCCGAATTGCAGTTGATGGGGTGGCCGCTGGCTGCGTTGGTGTGGCTTTCGCTGCGTTGGGCACAGACGCCGGGGGCGTGGTGGGCTTGGGGGGGGGCCGTGGTGTTCGGCGTGCCTTTGGCGCTGGTGGTCTGGTTCTTCCGCGATCCGCCGCGGCGTGTGCCCGCAGACCAGGGAGCGATGGTCTCCCCGGCTGACGGCAAGATCGCGGAAGTGGTCCGGGTGGAGCATGACGAATTCATCGGTGGCCCGGCCGTGCGGATCGGGATCTTCCTCTCCATTTTCAACGTACACCTGAATCGGGCCCCGTGTCGCAGCCGGGTGATCGAGTTGCGTTACCACCCGGGCGAGTTTCTCAACGCCTTGAAGCCGGAGAGCGCGATCCGCAACGAGAACATGTGGATCGGCCTGGAAGAAGAGGAACAACCGTATCGCAAGCTGCTGGTGCGGCAAATTGCAGGAGCCATCGCTCGGCGGATCGTGTGCGTCTTGCGACCGGGCGAGGTGTTGGAGCGGGGGGCGAAGGTAGGGATGATCAAGTTGGGGTCGCGTACGGAGTTGATCCTGTCGGACCGCGACGGTTTGCGGGTCGAGGTCCAGGTGGGACAGCGGGTCAAGGCAGGCAGCACAATTCTGGCCAGATATGAACGAACCTCTGGGTAAGCGGCCGCGGTTGTTCAGCAGGGCATTCCGGCGGAATCCCGTGGCGGGGATGCGCCCGATCCGGAGCATTGCCGTGCTGCCGACCATGTTCACGCTGGGGAACCTGGTGTGCGGCTTCTTCGCAATCGTGGTTGCGGCTCGGGTCGATGCGCCCCAAGAAGGGTTGTTCGACGCCAAAGATCCCACGAACGTGATGCTCAGTGGCTGGCTGATCTTCCTGGCAATGGTCTTTGACGCCCTGGACGGCTACGTGGCGCGGCTGTCGCGCACGGCGAGCGAGTTCGGCAAGAACTTGGACAGCCTGTGCGACGTGGTCACGTTTGGCGTGGCGCCGGGCTTCCTGCTGGTGAAGATGTGCCCGCGGTTCGCCTACCTGCACCGCGAGGCGGTGTGGGTCATCGCGGCTTCCTTCGCGGCCTGCGCAGCGCTGCGCCTGGCGCGGTTCAACGTGGAGTCCAGCGATGAGGACGACCACACGCATTTCAGCGGTTTGCCCAGTCCCGCGGCGGCCGCTTCGATCGCCGGATTTGCGATCATGTTCTATACGTTGCGCAACAAGGGCGAGATGGCGATGCTTTACGCCAACAAGATCGACGCCGTGCTGCAGAGCATCTTGCCCTTTTTTGCGGTGATGGTGGCTTTGCTGATGGTGTCGCGAATCCCGTACCCACACGTGGTGAATCAGGTGTTTCGCGGTCAGCGGAGCTTTGGGCACGTGGTGTCGGTGGTTTTCGCCCTGGTGGCGATCATGGTGATTCGCGGCTATGCGGTGCCGCTGATTTGTTGCGCATTCGTGTTCTCGGGACCGGTGCGTCTGGCATGGGAGAAGTTCGTGAAGCGAAAAGAGCCAGAAGAGCCGCTTTTCTGAGGGACGAGAGGCGGGGGACACTAGGCTCGATCCAAGGTCAATCACAGCATTCAGGATAGGCAGCATGTTTTCCGGAATTGTGGAAGCGATGGGTGTCATCGAGGAAATTCGCCAGGAGCCGCCGGGCTGCCGGTTGATCGTGCGGCATGCACAGATCGCCATCGCCACCAATGTGGCGGACAGCATTTCGGTCAACGGGTGCTGTCTGACCGTGGTGGAGAAAGGGCCGGAGACGTTCGCCTTTCAGGCCGGACCGGAGACTCTGGCGCGGACCAACCTGGGCGAATTACGTCCGGGCAGCCAGGTGAATCTGGAGCGGGCCCTGCGCGTGGGCGACCGTCTGGGTGGGCACTTCGTGAGCGGGCACATCGACGGCACCGGTTCGCTCGTCGAACGCAAGGACCACGGCGACTGGTCCAGCTTTCATTTCCGCATCACCGACGCCGTGGCTCGACAAATGGCCTCCAAGGGGTCGATCGCCGTGGATGGTGTGAGTCTGACGATCGTCGACAGCCAGCGGGACTCGTTCAGCGTGGCCTTGATCCCCTTCACGCTGTCGGTGACGACGCTGGGCGGTTTGCACGTTGGCAGTCGGGTGAATCTGGAAACGGATATCCTGGCCAAGTACGTGCAACGCCTGGTCGAAGCCCAGGATTGGTGAAGCAACATGGCCGAGGGCTCCGCACAGAACCAGACGTTTTCCTTTCTCAGCCGGCGGTTTCGCGAGGCGGGCGTTCGGCCGTACGCGCAGCTTGGCCAGAACTTCTTGATTGACTTGAACCTGGTTCGTCTGCTGGTGCGCACGGCCGAGCTCGACACGCACGACGTGGTGTTGGAGGTCGGCACAGGCACCGGCTCGCTGACGAACCTGATGGCGGCCGAGGCCGCGGCCGTGGTGAGCGTGGAGGTGGATCGGCACCTGCACCAACTGGCTTGCGAAGAGTTGGCGGGAGTGGGAAA